>CAIVHU010000013.1 GCA_903905735.1 uncultured beta proteobacterium | reverse complement strand
GGGCGTAGCCACCAAGTACATGCCCAATTACCTAGCCTGGATGCGTATATCAGAGTGGTACAAGGGCGACCTAAAGCCAGAGCATTTCGTCATTTCAGGGCTGGGCAGGCAGCTCATCAATACATAACGCGAACAGAGCCACGAATAAACAGTCTTTTTAAATACCCTTGCCAATAAGGCAAGCCCGGCCATCCGGCCCAGAACACTGCCGCCGCTCAGCCGTCCGCAGTGTTCCCAGGTCGGGCAAGTGACGCCTGCGCCCGCCAGTTGCTCCAAACAAAAGAGCTGCCAGCCCTTGTTGAATAAGGGCTGGCAGCTCTTTTGATGCTTCAAAGTCAGGCGTGTGTGCGGAGGTACCAAATCACAGCCGCCACCAGCGCCAGCAACACCAGCAGGTAAGGCCAGCTGGACTGCTTCTCTGCGTACGGATCGCTCAGGGTACGTTGCGCACCTGCAGGCAGTTGCGCCACTTTCGTCAGCGAGGTGCCAAACGGGATGTTGATACGGGCACGCGCATTGATGGCCCAGCCATTGGCGTCCAGAATCGGACCCAGGTTACGCGCCCGCAACTTGAACCACGCCACGATCATCGACGGCAAAGAGATGACCAGCATCAAGCCCACAATCACCAGCGGGAACTGCCACCAGGCCAGCGAGAACAGGCCCGAGGCCACCGACACTGCCATGGTGCCAATCGCCCCCAGCGCCAACCCGATGGCGGCAAAGATACCGGCAAACTTGCCCACATCAAAGGGTGGCGGCGGTGCCTTGACCACCTCGCCCTTGGCACTTTTTTCAGCGGCACTGACGGCAGCTTTTCCCAGTGTGTCATCGGCTGCATTGGCCTTGCTGGCCGCCAGCTTTTGCAACTGAGAACTCACCAGGCGTGCCGCCTTTTTGTAGGGTGACCAGAAGGCCTGGCGCAGACTGATCGGGTGGTCGATGATCTTGGTGATGGTGGCGTCCCAGTCACGGCCCTGGCGGTCATAGAACACGCCGTTGCGCCCGACCATGAGTTGATCCGAGTCGCCTGCGGTGAACGCTGCAGCAATGCTCACCTTGTCTGCCCCGCGCACACAGTCGCAATACACCAGGCACACGCCCGACAGATTCGCCAGCGCGCCATGTTTGGCCGCATCGTTGACCGCCACGCACAACTCGCACGAGCGGCCATCCAGATACAGCGTGCCGATCTGGAAGGTGGCCATGCCCTGGCGGGTGTAAAAGTTGCGGAATGCGACAAAGTTGTTGGCCAGCGCGTGCAGGTCGCGCACATAACGGGCGAGTTTTTCCAGGTCGCTCAAACCATCACCCTCAGCGGTGGGGTCGGGCTTGGCCGCCAGCCAAGTGGTGTAGGTGGCCAGCTTGTCCTTGATGGCTTGCCAGTCGGCGGCGCTGATTTCAGTCTGAGCCCCCAGCAGAGGGTTCACGATGGTGTCGCGCAAGGTGGCAAGGCGTGCCGCCCAGGCCGGATTAACACCCACGTTCAAAGGCAACGCGGCACCAGCGCTGATGTGTGCCAAAGGCAAGTCGCTGATGGCCTGGGTACCAGCCTGCAAGGTGGCCGGTGCCAGCGCCTTGAGCGAATCTTCCGAGGCATTCAGGGCACCGCCCGCACGCTCGTCAAAAGCGGCCAGCTGGCAACGCGTGAAAAAGTCCTGCACCTTGCCGTCGAGTTCGGTCACCAGCGCGTGGGCGGCAGCGGTGGCTTCGCCCAGCGGCAGGGCATCGGCACCGGCCGCCTCCCAGGCGGACAGGGCACGTGCCGCGTGACCAGCCTGTGCGCTGCTGGTCTCGGCCACGGTGAGTTCGTCCGTCTCCGACTTGCCCAACTCCTTGGTCAACGCCTGTGCGGCCGTCTTGATCAGTTTGCCGGGCTCGTCTTCGTCGCGGATTTGCGCCACGGACACACCCTGACGCTTTTGCACCAGCGGATCCGCGCTGGTCAAGCGGCTGTTGGCCCAGGCAATGGCAGCCAGCAACTCAGGCGCACGCACATGGCCGTCGTTGTCGCTGTCGATGAACTGCAGACTGCGCGAGTCAAACTCAATGCCCTTCACCGGGCAGGACAGGGCCACCCACAGCTTCTGGTCCAGTTCGCCCAGCGCCAGCAGGTCGGCGGCGGTGTCGAGTTGTACCTGGTCAAAACCACCGGCGCGGAAAAAACGCCATTGATACGGTGTGTCAGCCATGCTTGCTCCTTGTTGATATGCATCGAATATAGACGCACGCCATGGTAGTGCCTGTCAAGCCCGGCCCCACTTTGCAAACTTTACAAATTGAGGACCCACGCCAAAAACATCACAAATCCCACTGTACCCAGCACCGCATGGGTGGCCAGTGTGATCCCACCGGTGGTGCGCGACCAGCGCCGGGCCACCACCGAGGTGGCAAACCCCGAAATGACTGCCAGCGCCAGCACCAGCGCGGCGGTCTTGCCGAACGGGCTAGCAGCGGCGGCAGTGCCCGTCAGTGCGCCACGCATCAGCATCACCACCGCCTCCAGCCCGGCCACACCCAAAATCAGATGAAAACCGATGTGGATCGGGTTGCTGTGCCTGCGGCGAAGGAACTGCCAACCCATCCACAAACCCAACGCCACAGACGCACTCAACAAAAAGATCACCGGAATCATCAATTTCACATGGCACCCCTCAAGCCGTGCTGCCAATGGCGGGCCAGCGCCGGTGCAGCATCACCCAGGCCACCAGGCCAATCGACAACATGGCCAGCGAGGTGGCCGCCAGCGCCACGGTGGAATGCATCACCAGCGGCGCAACCACCCCGGCCACCAGACCGTTGGCGGTGGAGCCGATGAACGCCTGCAGGCTCGATGCCATGCCCCGGCGCTCCGGGTGCAAGTCAAGCACCAGCAGCGTCACCGCCGGCACCATCATGGCCCAGCCAAAGGCAAAAATCGCCACCGGAAACATCGCCCACGCCGCATGAGCCGGAAACACCGCATTGGCCGCCAGGTTGACCAACGCGATAGTGAACATGATGAGAAAACCGTGCCGTATCTGCCGCTTGGGTGCCAGCTTGCCCGCCATGCGCCCGCTGACCCAGGCGCCACTCATGATGCCGCTGATGGTGAGCACAAAAAACCAGAAAAACTGCGTGGGGAGTAGCGCCAGATGCTCACCCAGAAACACCGGTGCCGACAGCACATACAAAAACATGCCGTTGAACGGCACCCCGCTGGCCAGCGCCAGCAAAAAGAAACGCGGGTCGCGCCCCAGCTTCCAGTAACCCTGCAGCAAATTGCTGACCTTGAGCGGATGGCGATGGCTCAAATGCAAGGTCTCAGGCAGCAAGCGGTAGTTGGCCACCCACAAAAACACCCCCACACCTGTCAGAAACCAGAACACGCTGTGCCAGCCCAGATGCGCAAACAACACGCCGCCAATCATGGGGGCCACCGCTGGTGCCACACCAAAATAAATGGTGATCTGGCTCATGACCTTTTGCGCCTGGGCGGGCGCAAACATGTCACGCACCACCGCGCGCGACACCACAATGCCCGCGCCCGTGGTCAGCCCCTGCACGGCGCGAAAAAACACCAGTTGACCAATGCTTTGTGACAGCGCGCAACCCATGGAGGCCGCCGTGAATGCTGCCAGTCCCCACAGCACCACCGGTCTACGCCCCACGCTGTCGGACAGCGCGCCGTGAAACAGGCTCATGAAGGCAAAACCGAACAAATAGGCCGATAGCGTTTGTTGCATCTGCACCGGCGTCGCGTTCAAAGACGCGGCAATGCCGGAAAACGCCGGGATATAGGTGTCAATCGAAAACGGCCCGAGCATGCCCAGCATGGCCAGCAACACGGCCAGCGCCCAGCGTGGGGCTTTCCACAGATGATGTGCGTCAGGATTCACGGGTGTTGGGCGCGTACATCAACCGGGGTGGCCTGGCAGACGCGCGCTTTGAAGCGATGGAAAAGGCATGAAAAAGACAGCGTGTGGATTTGCTCGCAAGTGTGCCTGAAGCCATTGAACCCAAAAAATAGCGGGGATTGCCTTGCACAGCTCTTGAAAGTCGGCTGATCGCCCTTATCATTAGCACTCGATAGAGATGAGTGCTAACAGCATCACCTGAACAACACGCATTTCTTCAAAACAACAACAGCCAGCTGAACCCGTTGGCGTTTTGGTTTTAACCCCTGTTTCCAACTTTTAGGAGCTCTTTATGAAACTTCGTCCCCTGCACGACCGCGTGATTGTCAAGCGCGTTGAAAACGAAACCCGTACCGCGTCTGGCATCGTGATTCCTGACAGCGCTGCTGAAAAGCCTGATCAAGGCGAAGTGCTGGCCGTTGGCCCCGGCAAGAAGAATGACAAGGGCGAACTCGGCGCGATGAGCGTCAAGGTCGGCGACCGCGTGTTGTTCGGCAAGTACAGCGGCCAGACCGTCAAGGTCGATGGCGACGAACTCCTCGTGATGAAAGAGGATGATTTGTTTGCTGTCGTCGAAAAGTAAGCAGTTCACTATAAATTCAAGAGCTGCTAGCCTTTTATTTATATGGGCTGGAGGCCAATTTTCCTTAAATATTCTGGAGTCATAACATGGCAGCAAAAGACGTAATTTTCGGCGGCGAAGCCCGCGCACGCATGGTTGAAGGCGTGAACATTTTGGCCAATGCGGTCAAGGTCACCCTCGGCCCCAAGGGTCGTAATGTGGTTCTGGAGCGCTCTTTCGGCGCCCCCACCGTGACCAAGGACGGTGTGTCCGTGGCCAAGGAAATCGAACTCAAGGACAAGCTGCAAAACATGGGCGCGCAGATGGTCAAGGAAGTCGCTTCCAAGACGTCTGACATCGCTGGCGACGGCACCACCACCGCCACCGTGCTGGCCCAGTCGATCATCCGCGAAGGCATGAAATATGTGGCCGCCGGCATGAACCCGATGGACCTGAAGCGCGGCATCGACAAGGCCGTGACGGCCCTGATCGCTGAGTTGAAGAAGGCTTCCAAAGCCACCACGACTTCGAAAGAAATCGCTCAGGTTGGCTCCATCTCCGCCAACGCGGACGAAACCATCGGTAAGATCATTGCTGATGCGATGGACAAGGTTGGCAAAGAAGGCGTGATCACCGTGGAAGACGGCAAGTCGCTCGAATCCGAACTCGAAGTCGTCGAAGGCATGCAGTTTGACCGCGGCTACCTGTCACCCTACTTCATCAACAACCCTGAAAAACAAGCCGCGCTGCTGGACAACCCGTTTGTGCTGCTGTTTGACAAGAAGATCAGCAACATCCGTGACCTGCTGCCTACGCTGGAACAAGTCGCCAAGAGCGGCCGTCCGCTGCTGATCATTGCTGAAGATGTCGAAGGTGAAGCCCTGGCAACTTTGGTGGTCAACACCATCCGTGGCATTCTGAAAGTCGTGGCTGTCAAGGCGCCTGGCTTTGGTGATCGTCGCAAGGCCATGCTGGAAGACATCGCCATCTTGACCGGTGGCAAGGTCATCGCTGAAGAAGTGGGCCTGACCCTCGAAAAAGTGACCTTGGCTGACCTCGGTTCTGCCAAGCGCATCGAAGTGGGCAAAGAAAACACCATCATCATCGACGGTGCCGGCCCGGTTGCTGACATCGAAGCCCGCGTGAAACAAGTGCGCGTGCAAATCGAAGAAGCCACTTCTGACTACGACCGCGAAAAACTGCAAGAGCGTGTTGCCAAACTCGCTGGCGGTGTGGCCGTGATCAAGGTTGGCGCTGCCACCGAAGTCGAAATGAAGGAAAAGAAAGCCCGCGTGGAAGACGCCCTGCACGCGACCCGCGCTGCTGTGGAAGAAGGCATTGTGGCTGGCGGTGGCGTGGCTCTGCTGCGCGCCAAGCAAGCTGCCGGTGTCATCAAGGGTGACAACCCGGATCAGGACCACGGCATTGCGTTGGTGTTGAAAGCCATCGAAGCGCCTCTGCGCGAGATCGTTTACAACGCTGGTGGCGAGGCCTCTGTGGTGGTGAACGCGGTCATGGCTGGCACGGGCAACTACGGTTTCAACGCTGCCAACGACACCTATGGCGACATGATCGAAATGGGTATTCTGGACCCCACCAAGGTGACCCGCACCGCGCTGCAAAACGCAGCGTCTGTGGCCTCTTTGATGTTGACCACCGAATGCATGGTGTCTGAGTCTCCGAAGGAAGAGTCGGCTGGCGGCGGCATGGGTGGTGGTGATATGGGTGGCATGGGCGGCATGGGTGGCATGGGCATGTAACAAGCTCCTTGCGTCGGGTTGCTTTGTAGCGCTCGACCAAAAATTCAAAACCCCCGCAAAGCGCAAGCCTTGCGGGGGTTTTTGCTTCTGACTTTATAGCTGCCTCGGCCTTATCTGAAAGGGCTACAGGCTCTTTTTCTATCCAGAAGTCAATATCTTATTTGAGCGGCATATTGACCTGAAACATCAAGGCGGCCGTGCCCAGCATGTCAACCTGGGCTGACCAGCCGGACTGGAACTTGTATTCAAAGGCGATGATGGCGCCTGGCGAGAAGCCATCATGGTTCAATGGCACCTTGTTTTTATACGGGTCGACATAACCGTACAGCAAGCCTGCCGTCCACTTGAAAGACAGCGGCTGGATGCCATAAAAATTGTGGTAAACGCCACCCCAAGGGTAAACGTACACGCAGTCCTGACCGAAGGAGTTCGTAAAAAAGGTCACACCGTCGAGCTTGTCACCTGGCTTTTCGCGCTCCAGCCCGACCATATGAACCGGCCGGTGTTCCACGTCGTAACTGTAGTGGTAGGTAAAGGGACTGAACTGCAAAGTCAGCTTGTTGGCTGAGGCAGCAGGATCGGTTTGGTCCTGCTGAGCGAAGGTCGCGCCAGATAATGACAGGCTAAATAAGAACGCTGTCAGATGAAATTTTCTCTTCATAGGTGATCAGTTGTTTTCAATACGCGGGAAACTTGGCAGGGTCGTGGCAACGACATTGACGGTCGCTTGGATATGGCTGCTATTGTCGGTCAGTGGCTGCGCCTGGCTGAACGACCAGCAACGGCTGATTATTTACCGCCCGACACCGTCCACCGAAGCAGCTACGGCAACTTTACCCGCTGTTACCACATCTTTTTTTCTGAACACACCGCAAAATAGTGGCCAAGCGCGCCTTTCACTGTGGTGGTTACCCAACGCGACACCTGATGCGCCCACACTGCTGTACCTGCACGGCACGTTTCGCAACCTGCAAGGCAACGTGCACAAGATCCTTGCGCTGCATGAGGCTGGTTTTTCGGTGCTGGCGGTGGACTACCGGGGCTGGGGACAAAGTACACCCATCACACCGTCTGAGCAGACCATCATGCAGGATGCCAGGCTCGCCTGGACCGAGCTGGTGCGGCGTGAACCGCGCCCAGGTCAACGCGTGATTTACGGCCACTCGATGGGCAGCGGCGTGGCGGTGGACCTGGCCAGCCACTTGTCCAGCCCGTCAGACTATGGCGGCCTGATTCTGGAGTCGGCATTCACCAGCTTTGCCGATGTGGCTGTTGAAGCGGGTTGGTTGGCCCGCCTGCTGTCGCATTTCAGCACCGAGCGTTTTGCCTCCATCGACAAGATTGCTCAGGTGCACGCGCCCTTGCTGATGATGCATGGCGATCAGGACGACACCATCCCGATCAAGCTGGGTGAGCGCCTGTTTGCCGCTGCCAACCCGCCCAAATACTGGCTGACCATTGCGGGAGGTCATCACAGCGATCTGGACGAGGTGGGTCGGGTACCCTACCAGCAAGCCCTGCATGCGTTCATGTCGACGTATTTGAGACAAAGCAAAGTACCGCAAGTGCCGATTTCAGTGGCCCCTGCGCTACAAGCCCAGTAGCACCAGATCTGCCAGCAGTTGTTGCGGCGACTCAAAATGAATGCCATGCCAGCCCAGCGACTGGGCAGCCTTCACATTGGACTTCAGATCGTCAATGAACACCGTGTTGGCGGGTGACAGCGCATAGCGGCTTTGCAACAGCTGGTAGATGGCCAAGTCAGGTTTGATATGCCGCACGTCAGCAGAAAAGATGCCCCCGTCAAACCACTGCAAAAAGGGGTAGCGTTCCTCCAGCAGGCGGGCGTAGGGCACGGGCATGTTGGACAGGTAATACAAGCCTGTGATGCCCTTGCCCGCCTGGCGACGCTGATGCAATTGCTGCAACAGGGCCACCGTGTCCGTGATGGGTGTCAAGCGCTCGGCAATCCCATGCACCAGATCAGCGACCAGTTCCAAAGGCAAGTCCAGCCTCTCGGCGGTGCGCGCGACTACTGCATCAGCGTCCAGCAGACCACGGTCAAAGTCATGCCAGTCCGGGTGGCCAAACACCTGGTGCGACAGGTGCGCGGCTTCTTCTGCCGTGTGAACGCGCCCGGGGAACGTCTGCAGCAGCAACGCCCCTGGCTTCCAGGTGAACAGGACCGCGCCGAAATCAAACACGATGTTCATGACCTCGTCCCAGTCGCAGATTCATGGGCGCACGCACCGCTGCGCGCCGGGGCTGAGACCGTTGTTTTCACGCTTTAAGTCGCGCCAGCAGCCCCGCCGTCGAACCGTCCAGCCCCGCCGCGTCACCACTGAGCAGCCGTGCTTGCACATCCTTGGCCAGCACCTTGCCCAATTCCACACCCCACTGGTCAAAACTGTTGATCCCCCACAGGCTGCCCGATACAAACACACGGTGCTCCTGCAAGGCAATCAATGCGCCCAGCGTGGTGGGGGTGAGTTCTTCGAGCAGCAAAAAGGTGCTGGGGCGGTTGCCGGGAAAGTTCTTGTGGCCACCGGCATCCGCCTTGCCAAGCATCAATGCCTGCGCCTGCGCCAGCACGTTGGCCAGCAGCAGCGTGTGGTGGCCGGGCAGGCTATGGCGCGGCTTTTTGACGGCGACAAACTCCACAGGCACCACATCGGTGCCCTGGTGCAGCATCTGGAAGTAGGCGTGCTGGCCGTTGGTGCCGGGCTCGCCCCACAACACGGGTGAGGAGTCAAACGGCAGCGCCGCGCCGTTGAGATCAACCTGCTTGCCGTTGCTTTCCATCTCGAGCTGTTGCAGATACGCTGGGTAACGTTTCAAAGCGCAATGGTAGGGCGCGATGCTGCGGCTGGTGAAGCCGTGGAAATTGCGGTACCACACGTCCAGCAGACCCAGACGCACCGGCAGGTTTTGCACCAGCGGTGTCGTGCGGAAATGCTCGTCCATGTCATGCGCGCCAGCCAGAAATTCCCTGAACCCTTGTGCACCGATGGCAATCGCCAGTGGCAGGCCAATCGCTGACCAGACCGAATAACGCCCGCCGACCCAGTCCCAGAAACCAAAGGTGGTGCTGATGCCAAAGGCATTCGCCGCAGCCACATTGGTGGTAAGCGCCGCAAAATGCCGCGCGATGTCCGTGCCGCCCTGCGCCTCAAACCAAGCCTTGGCGCTGTGCGCGTTGGTCATGGTCTCGATGGTGGTGAAGGTTTTGCTGGCAATCAGGAACAGGGTGCTGTCGACCTTGACCTTTTTCAGCACCGCCGCCAGTTCATGCCCGTCGACATTCGAGACAAAGTGAAAACGTTTGCCTGGCGTGACGAATTCGTCCAGCGCCAGCACCGCCATTTGCGGCCCAAGATCCGAGCCGCCGATGCCGATGTTCACCACGTCGGTGATGGTGCCGTCTGCCCGCACTTTTTCGGCATAGGCCAGCATCACGTCCAGCGTGACATGCACTTCTGCCAGTTCATGGGCTACATTTTGAATAGCTGGCTGCGCAGGCTCTGCTTGGGCTAGAGGCGGATTTCTCAATAACCAGTGCATTACTGCGCGTTGCTCGGTGGTGTTGATCTTGTCGCCAGCAAACATGGCGTCACGATGCGATTCCAGGCCACATTGCTGCGCCAGATCGAGCAACAAGGACTGTGTCGCCGCGTCGATCAGGTTTTTGGACAGGTCGGCAAAGATGTGCGGCGCACTTTGGCTGAAAGTGCCAAAACGTTGTGGGTCCGCGGCAAAAGCGTCGCGCACATCAAATGTGCGGCCAGCAACGTCAAAGCGGGTTTGCAGTGCACCCCAGGCGGGCGTGCGGTCACATCTTGTTGTGTTCATGGTTAATGTCCTAGCAAGAGTTGATCCAGTTTGGCAGCATCGGTGCAAAAAGCGCGAATGCCTTCGGCCAGTTTTTCGGTGGCCATGGCATCCTGGTTCAGCGCGAAGCGGAAGCTGGCTTCGTCATAGTTCACCGGGGTCAGGTCCAGCGCCTTCGCGGCTTGGGCATCCAGCGCGCGGGTCAGCGGTGTGTTGGTGGCGGCCAGCGTGGCTAGCAAGTCCGGGCTGATGGTCAGCAGATCGCAGCCCGCCAGCGCAGTGATCTGGCCCACGTTGCGAAAACTCGCGCCCATCACCTCGGTGGAGATGCTGAACTTCTTGTAGTAGTTGAAAATTTGCGTCACCGACTTCACGCCCGGGTCGTTGGCACCCGCGTTGTCAGCCTCGACCCAAGCAGCACCCGCAGACTTCTTGTACCAGTCATAAATGCGCCCGACGAACGGTGAGATCAGCTGCACCTTCGCCTGCCCACACGCCACGGCCTGACAAAACGAGAACAGCAGCGTCAGATTGGTGTGAATACCCCGACGCTGCAACTCTGCGGCGGCCTGAATACCTTCCCAGGTGGAGGCCACTTTGATCAGCACGCGGTCAATATGGATGCCCTGCGCCTGATATAGCTCGATGATGCGCTCAGCCCGGGTGATGGTGGCATTGCTGTCAAAACTCAGCCTTGCATCAACCTCGGTAGAGACCCGCCCGGGCACGATGGACAAAATCTCGCAACCAAAACGCACCAGCAGGCGGTCGGTGATTTCATCGAGCGCACGGCCCGAAAACTGCGCCACGGTGTCAGCCAGCAACGACCGGTATTCGGGCTTTTGCACCGCCTTGAGGATCAAGGACGGGTTGGTGGTGGCATCCGTTGGCTGGAAAGCCTCGATCTGCTTGAAGTCGCCGGTATCAGCGACGACGGTGGTGAATTGTTTGAGGGCATCAAGTTGGTTCATGCCGTCATTATCTGGCGGAGCTGGGCAATATTTGTGTCAAACCAACGCAGGTTACATCGTTTCCGCAAAAAACATGAAACTAAGTTACAGTTATCAACACCTTTCTCCAACCATCACCACCACAGCCTATGAGTTTTGACCTTGTTCTATTTGGCGGCACCGGCGATTTATGCTGGCGCAAGCTGATGCCCGCCCTGTTCCAGGCCTTCAAACACGGCACCTTGCCAGCGGGCGCGCGCATCATCGGGATTGGCCGGGATGACTTGAGCGACGAGCGTTACCGCGCGCTGATTGCCTCGCGTTTTGCCAATGTGGAGCTGGAAAAGCGCCCCAGCACCGAGGAATTTGACCGCTTTGCCGCGCTGCTCGAATTTGTCAGCATGGACCTGTCCAAGCCCGAACATTACGCGTACCTGAAAGACAAGCTGGCGCTGCGCCAGGCCGACACGGTGGTCATGTATCTGGCCACCGCACCCAATCTGTTTGCCACCATTGCCGAACAACTGGGCGCAGCGGGCCTGAACACCCCGCAGACCCGCATCGTGCTGGAAAAACCGCTGGGCCACGACCTGGCCAGTAACCGCGCCATCAACCACACCGTGGGGCAGTCGTTTACCGAACATCAGATTTACCGCATTGACCATTACCTGGGCAAGCCCGCCGTGCAAAACCTGTTTGCGCTGCGCTTTGGCAATGCCCTGTTTGAGCCGCTGTGGCGGCGTGAACACATTGCCAACATCCAGATCACCATTGCCGAGCAACTGGGCGTGGAAAAGCGCGGCGCGTTTTACGAAACCACCGGTGCGCTGCGCGACATGGTGCAAAACCACGCGCTGCAACTGCTGTGCGCCATCGGCATGGAGCCGCCCATCAACTCACACGCCGATGCCATCCGCGATGAAAAGCTCAAGGTGTTGCGCAGCCTCAAGCCCTGGACGGCAGAGTCGCTGGCACAGGACGTGATTCGGGGTCAGTACAGCGCCGGGGCCATTGCCGGCCTGGCGGTGCCGGGCTACCGTGAAGAGCTGGGCGTGAGCCCCACCAGCACCACTGAGACCTTTGTGGCCATCCGCACCGAAATATCGAATTGGCGCTGGGCCGGTGTGCCGTTTTACATCCGTACTGGCAAACGCCTGGCCGGGCGTGATTCGCGCATTGTGGTGAACTTCCGGCCCACGCCGCACGCCATTTTCAATTCGCAAATCGGCATGGCCAACCAGTTGGTGATCAACCTGCAGCCCAAAGACGGGCTGGAGCTGCACCTGCTGGCGCAAGCGCAGGACAAGCGCCAGAACTCCAACAACCTCGCGCCGGTGCAGCTCGATCTGGACTTTGACAAACGCTTTGGCACCGAGCGCGTGGGCGCGTATGAGCGCTTGCTGCTCGACGTGATCGACGGCCGCCTGAACCTGTTTGTGCGCAGTGACGAGCAGGAAGAAGCCTGGCGTTGGGTCGAACCCATCCTGAATTACTGGCGTGCAGACACCCAGGGTCCGCGCCCGTATGCCAGCGGCACCTGGGGGCCGAGCTCCACCAGCGCCATGATCGCGCGCGACGGCTTTTGCTGGAGCGAGGAATGCTGACCCCGGGGTGGATTCATGCTTGACCGCATCCGCGCCTCGCTGCCGTCGCTGGCCCCCGCTGAGCAGCGTGTGGGCAAACTGGTGCTTCTGGATCCGCGCAGTTTTGCGCTGATGCCTGTTAGCGAACTGGCTGACCGCGCCCATGTAAGCAAACCCACCGTGGTGCGGTTTTGCCGCAGCGTGGGGTATGACGGGCTGGCCGACTTCAAACTCAAGCTGGCGGGTAACGTCAGCGAGGGCGTGCCGTTCATCCACCGCAGCGTGGATGCCGACGACAAAACCAGTGACATCATGGTCAAGGTGATCGACAACACCGTGGCCGCCTTTCTGAAATACCGCAACGAAGCCTCAGCCAGTGCCATTGACAAAGCCGTCACGGCGCTCACTGCGGCCTACCACGCCGGGCGGCGCCTCGAATTTTTTGGTGTCGGCAACTCCGGCATCGTAGCGCGGGACGCGCAGCACAAGTTCTTCCGGCTGGGCATCAACGGCGTGGCTTACAGCGACGGCCACATGCAGGTGATGAGCGCGTCGCTCATGCGGCCGGGCGACTGTGTCATCGTGATCAGCAACTCGGGCCGCACGCGTGATTTGATGGACTCGTGCGACATCGCGCGCAAAAACGGCGCCACCACCATCGTCATCACCGCCAGTGGCTCGCCCTTGGCCAGCGCGGGCGACATTCACCTGGCGGCTGACCACCCGGAGGGGTATGAGCGCTACAGCCCAATGGTGTCGCGCCTGCTGCATCTGATGATCATCGACATCGTGGCCACCTGCGTGGCGTTGCGCATTGGCAGCGAGAAACTGCAGCCGCTGCTGCGCGAGATGAAGAACAACCTGCGCAACAAGCGTTACGCCTGAGTTGCAAGCTCTTTAGGCCTCTGGCCCCCGTGGAATATGTGCTAGTAGCTATTGAATAGATAGTATTTATTCTGCTGGCGACGGCATACCCTGCTCTATCAGGCTGGCGTGCAGGGCAGCGCCCAGCGGCAACACGTCGTCGTTGAAGTCGTAGCGGTTGTTGTGCAGATGGCAACTGCCCAGGCCGTTGTCAGCACCCTGCCCCAGCCGCATGTAGGCACCGGGTTTGACGCGCAGCATGAAAGAAAAGTCTTCCGCGCCCATGCTCGGCTCCAGGTCGCGCACCACGTTGGCCGTGCCCACCAGACTCTGCGCCACATCACCGGCAAACTGGGCCTCGGGCGCGGTGTTGATGGTGGCCGGATACGAGCGGGTGTAGGTCACTGTGGCGCTGGCCCCAAAACTTTGGGCGATGCCGCTGCACAGCTCGGTCAGGCGACGCTCGATCAACGACTGCACGGCATCAGAAAAGGTGCGCACTGTGCCCACCAATCGGGCGCTGCCGGGAATCACGCTCATCGCATCCACATCCCCCGCCTGCAGGGCGCACAGGCTGATGACAGCACTATCGATGGGTTTGACGTTGCGCGACACGATGCTTTGCACGGCGGTGATGATGTGGCCTGCCACCAGCACCGGATCAATGGTCAGGTAGGCATGTGCACCATGGCCACCTTGACCGGTGATGTCAATCTGAATGCGGTCCGCCGCCGCCATCATCGGGCCCGGGTTCAGCCCGATGGTGCCCGCGCGCATGGACGGCCAGTTGTGCATGCCATACACGGACTGCACGGGGAAGCGTTCAAACAGTCCATCTTCAATCATCGCCTGCGCACCGGCGTAGCCTTCTTCGCCGGGCTGGAAAATCAACACCGCCGTACCGTCAAAAGCGCGCGTCTCGGCCAGATAACGCGCCGCCGCGACCAGCATGGCGGTGTGGCCATCGTGACCGCAACCGTGCATGCGCCCAGGCTGTGAAGACTTCCAGGCAAAGTCGTTGCGTTCGGTCATCGGCAGCGCGTCCATGTCGGCACGCAGGCCGATCATCCTGCCCGACGTCTGGCGCTGGCCGCGGATGACGGCCACCAGACCGGTTTTGCCGATGCCCGTGTGAAGCTCATCCACCCCGCACACCTGCAAGGCCTGTTTGACACGGCCAGAGGTATACACCTCTTCAAACCCCAGCTCCGGGTGCGCGTGCAGATCGCGCCGAAATGCGGTGATTTCAGGGTGAAAAGCCGCAATGTGCGCAAACGCACGGCCACCAACGGAAAAAGCCATCACCATCTCCAACGTGTTTGTGTCACTCAACTCGAGTTATAACCCAACGATGAACGGCCCCAATTTTCCAAGCGCCGCGCCGCCCTCGGCACCGTCGTTTAGACCCATGGTCGACGGGTCTAAACTCGATACCATTCCCCACTCCTACAACAGGCCATCATGATCTTCATCACAGGCGGGGCCGGATATATCGGCTCACACACCTGCGTGGAACTGCTCAACGCAGGCCAGCAGGTCACGGTGTTTGACAATTTCTCCAACAGTCAGCCCGAAGCGCTGGTGCGTGTCGAGCGCATCACCGGCAAAAAACCGATCCTGATCGAAGGCGACATCCGTGACCAAGCAGCCTTGCAAGCCGCATTGCAAGCCAGTGGTGCCAACGCCGTCATCCACTTTGCCGGGCTCAAGGCGGTGGGTGAGTCGGTGGCTCAGCCGCTGCGTTATTACGATAACAACGTGGCGGGCACATTGAAGCTGCTGCAGGCCATGCAGGCCTGTGACGTGAAAACGCTGGTCTTCAGCTCCTCGGCCACCGTCTATGGCGATCCGCAGCGCCTGCCGCTCACCGAAAACCACCCGCTGTCCGCCACCAACCCCTACGGCCAGACCAAGCTGGTGATTGAGAACATGCTGCGCGACCTGTCCGCTAGTGATCCATCGTGGCGCATCGGCATCCTGCGCTATTTCAACCCGGTGGGCGCACACACCAGTGGCCTGATTGGCGAAGACCCGCAGGGCATTCCCAACAACCTGATGCCGTTTGTGGCGCAGGTGGCGGTCGGCAAACGGCAGTTTCTGAACGTCTGGGGCAACGACTACACCACGCCCGACGGTACCGGCGTGCGTGATTACATCCACGTGGTGGATTTAGCACTGGGCCACCTGGCGGCGCTCAACCAACTGCAGGCAGACGGCGCGCAAAGTTTCGCCGTCAATCTGGGGACCGGCGTGGGCTACAGCGTGCTGGACATGGTGCGCGCCTTTGAGGCGGCCAGCGGCAAGCCGGTACCGTTTCAGATCTCGCCGCGCCGCCCAGGTGATGTCGCCGCGTGTTATGCCGACCCCAAATATGCCCGCGAACTACTGGGCTGGCAGGCCGAGCGCGATTTGCAAACCATGTGCGCAGATGCGTGGCGATGGCAGAGCGCCAACCCCAGCGGTTACAGTTCAGAGGCTTAGATCGTTTATTCGGGAGTATTCAAGATGACAAGAGGTAAAGGCAACCACCATGGCTAAAGGCATGATCCTGGCCGCCGGACAGGGCACCCGCGTGCGGCCACTGACCAAAGACCTGCCCAAACCGATGATCCCCATCCTGGGCAAGCCGGTGATGGAATACCTGATCGAACACCTGGCCAGCTACGGCATCAAGGAGATCATGGTCAACGTGGCGTTCAACCACCACAAGATCGAACAGTATTTTGGTGACGGCCACCGCTGGGGTGTGCAGATTGGTTATGCCTTTGAGGGCGCGCGCGAGCAAGGTGAGGTGGTGCCCAAGCCGTTTGGCTCGGCCGGTGGCATGCGGCGTATTCAGGACTTCAGCGGCTTTTTTGACGAAACCACGCTGGTGCTTTGTGGTGATGCCATCATCGACCTGGACATTGGCGCGGCGCTGCACGAACACAAGGCCAAGGGCGCGATTGCCAGCGTGGTGACGCTGGATGTGCCGCTGAGCGAGGTGGAAAACTACGGCGTGGTGGTCGCGGATGAGCACGGCCAGATCCAGTCGTTCCAGGAAAAACCCAAACCCTCTGAAGCCAAATCCACCGCAGCCAGCACCGGCATATACATCTTTGAGCCTGAGGTGATCAAGTTGATCCCGCCCGTGCAGGTGTACGACATTGGCTCACAACTCTTTCCGCAACTGGTGGAGAGCAAGGCCCCGTTCTTTGCGCAGAAACGCTTTTTCAACTGGATCGACATTGGGCGGGTCAGTGACTATTGGGCCGTGTTGCAGCGCGTGCTGCGCGGCGAGGTGGCGCAGATGAACATGCCCGGGCGCGAGATCAAACCCGGCATTTGGGTGGGCCTCAACACGCAGATACCGTGGGAGCATGTCACCATCGAAGGGCCGGTGTACATTGGCTCCAGCGTGCGCATCGAGCCCGGTGCCAGCATCATCGGCCCGAGCTGGATTGGTCATGGCTGCCATATCCGCTCCGGCGCCAAGGTGGTGCGCAGCATCCTGTTTGAATACACACGCATCGCGGCCGACATGACCTTCAAGGAGATGATCGTCTCGCCCAGTTACTGCGTGGACCATGCGGGCGACACGCTGTACCGTGGCGATGAAACCGCGCAGCTGCGCTGGGGCGATTCGCGCGCCTGATGCCAAGGGGCTGCCCTGCCCGAGCCGCGGCCCGGCAGCGGCGCTCAATCACTTTCATTGAACATCACTTTTACCGATCCGTATGAACGCATCCATTCTTGTCCAACCCGTGGTTTTATCCGGTGGCTCCGGCACCCGCCTGTGGCCGCTGTCGCGCGAAAAATACCCCAAACAACTGCTCAGCCTGGTCGGCCAGGACTCGCTGCTGCAGGCCACGGTGCGCCGCGTCACAGGCACACTTGGTGTCAGCCTGACGGCACCAATGGTGGTGTGCAACGAGGAATACCGCTTTGTCATCGCCGAGCAGCTGCGCCTGCTGGGCACCGACGGCATGGTGGTGCTTGAGCCTTGTGGAAGAAATACGGCTCCAGCCTTGACGCTGGCTGCGCTGGCAGCTACCAAAGGTGAAGCAGACCCGGTGCTGCTGGTGATGCCGGCTGACCATGTCATCACCGACGTGGCGGCCTTTCAGAGCGTGGTGAGCCAGGGTGCGGCGCTGGCAGACGGCGGTGCGGTGGTCACCTTTGGCATCACGCCCGATGCACCGGAAACCGGCTATGGCTACATCCAGACCGGTGAGGTATTTGGCAGCAATGCTGACGCGAACGCGCGCACCATCGCCCGCTTTGTCGAAAAGCCCAACCTGGCCACCGCCCAAAGCTATCTCGACGCAGGCAACTATTTGTGGAACAGCGGCCTGTTCATGATGAAAGCCTCGGTGTGGCTGGCCGCACTGGGCCAGTGCCGCCCGGACATTTTGGCTGCGTGCCAAGCCGCCTGGGACGTCGGTCAGACTGATGGCGAATTTGTGCGCGTGGGCCAAGAGCTGTTTGCCGCCTGCCCCAGCGATTCGATCGACTACGCGGTGATGGAGCGTATCGCCGCCCAGACAGCCGGTGGGGCCCATACTGCCACCCTGCCCTCGGGCGTGGTGATCCCCCTGCGAGCGGGCTGGTCCGACGTGGGCGCGTGGGACGCGCTGTGGCAGGTGTTGCCCAAAGATGTGCATGGCAACGTCTTGCAGGGCGACGTGCTGTTGCAGGATTGCAGCAACACCCTGGCGATTTCCGAAGGTCGACTGGTGGCCTGTGTGGGCGTGAGCGATCTGGTGGTGGTGGAAACCGCCGATGCCATCCTCGTGTCGCACAAGGACAAGACGCAGGATGTGAAAAAGATTGTGGATCGGCTCAAAGCGCAACACCGCGCCGAGGGCAGCATCCACCGCAAGGTCTTCCGGCCTTGGGGTTCGTATGACGGCGTGGACGCGGGTGAGCGTTTTCAGGTCAAACGCATCGTGGTCAAACCGGGTGGCACGCTGAGTTTGCAGATGCACCATCACCGCGCCGAACACTGGATTGTGGTCAGCGGCACCGCACGCGTCACCAAGGGTGATGAGGTGTTTTTGCTGTCCGAGAACCAGTCCACCTTCATCCCGCTGGGCACCACCCACAGGCTGGAAAACCCGGGCCGCGTGGCGCTGGAGATGATCGAGGTGCAGTCGGGGTCGTACCTTGGCGAGGACGATATTGTGCGGTTTGAGGATGTGTACGGGCGCTGAGGATTTACAAGCTTTTTAGGCCTCCAGCCCTTATTCAGCAGGGGTTGGACGCTATCAAAAATAGATCATATCAGCCCCAGACGCTGGCAAATCTCCAGCGTCGCGGCACTCTGGTTCATGCTGTAGAAATGCAGCGCTGGCGCGCCACCGGCGCGCAACTGCTCACACAAGTCCGTCACCACATCCAGCCCGAACGCCTTGATGGACGCGCTGTCGTCGCCATAGCCTTGCAGGCGCAACCGGATCCAGCGCGGGATTTCAGCACCGCAGGCGTCACTGAAACGCATCAGTTGGGTGGAACTGGTGATCGGCATGATGCCGGGCACGACAGGAACCTGCACCCCCAGTGCATCGGCATCTTCGACAAACCTGAAGTAGGCATCCGAGTTGTAGAAATACTGGGTGATGGCAGAGTTGGCCCCGGCTTGCGCCTTGGCGGCGAAGGCCTTCAGGTCGCTCTCGGGGGATTTGGCTTGCGGGTGGATTTCGGGGTAGGCTGCCACTTCGATGTGAAAGTCGTCCCCCGTCTCGGCGCGGATGAAGGCCACCAGATCGCTGGCGTACTGGAACTCACCGCCCGCGCCATAACCGCTGGGCAGGTCACCGCGCAGGGCCACCAGCCGCTTCACGCCCATGGTTTTGAGCGTGGCCAACTGGCCGCGCACGCCGTCGCGGGTAGCTCCGATGCAAGACAAATGTGAGGCGGCGCTCACGCCCTCGGCCAGGATGTCGCGCACGGTATTGAACGTACCCTCTTGCGTGGAGCCACCAGCCCCAAATGTCACCGAGCAGAATTCGGGCTGGAGCGCGTAAAGCGCGTGCCGCACCATGCGCAGTTTGTCCACACCTTCGGGCGTTTTGGGTGGGAAAAATTCGATGCTTACCGGAATAGGTGAATCAGCCGCCATGACGCGCCCTTACAAAGTGATGAGCGCCGCGCCCGCCAGCAAAGTCTGGCCGGGCCTCAGTGCTCAATATTTCAATTCAATCAACAGCACCCGTTTGGTGGGCGCAGATAAAAAATTCGCGGTTGCCGTCGCCGCCAGCGATCGGCGAATCAAACCAATGCGTCACCGTCAAGCCCAGTTCGGTACAGCACTCGCGCAGACGCTGCTCCACCAAGCCATACATCGACGCATCTTTGACGATGCCACCCTTGCCCACCTGACCCGGCTGCAGTTCAAACTGCGGCTTGACCAGCGTCAGCAGCGTGCCACCGGCTTTGAGCAAACGCACCACGGCGGGCAACACCAGCGTTTGCGAGATGAACGACAGGTCGGCCACGATCAGGTCAAACTCGGGCACAAAAGCACCGTCGGACGAGACCAGATCAGCAGAAGCTGGCTCGTCATCATCAAGCCCAGCGTCATCGTCCTGCGCCAGGGAATCGTCCATCGAGGCATCCTGATCCAGCGCTGCGTCATCTCGTTCGTCCTCGTCTTCTAGGTCAAATTGGCCTTCAGCCCCGATGCTGTCTTCGTAAGCAGCTATCAAATCAGCAGCTTCCAACGAACGTGCATTGAGGCTTTCCACACACAACACACGTGGGTCGCCACGCAGTTGCGGGTGCAATTGGGCGCTGCCCACATCGACCCCCACCACCATGGCTGCGCCGTGCTGCAACAGGCAGTCGGTGAAACCGCCGGTGCTTTGCCCGACATCCAAGCACTGCAGGCCATCCACGGTCAGGCCCACCTGCCTGAGCGCGGCTTCCAGCTTCAGGCCGCCGCGTGACACATAGCGTGCCTCGGAGTCGTCGAGCAGTTTCAGCTCGGCATCCACCGGCACATCGTCACCGTTTTTGACGACCTTGCGCCACACATCGTTTTGCAGCCATTGCACACCACCCGCAATCAGGCGCTGGGCCTGAGAGCGGGTGCTGGCCAGGCCACGCTGCACCAGCAGTTGGTCAATTCGCACGGGGCTGCCGATCAGTAGCGGTAGGTATCGGCTTTGTACGGACCGGCCTTGCTCACGCCAATGTACGCAGCTTGCTCGTCGGTCAGCTCACTGAGCATGGCACCCACCTTCATCAGGTGCAGGCGCGCCACCTTTTCGTCCAGGTGCTTGGGCAACACATAGACCTGGCCCGACTTGTAAGCCTTGGGCTTGGTGAATAGCTCAATCTGCGCCAGCGTCTGGTTGGCAAAGCTGGAGCTCATCACAAAACTCGGGTGACCGGTGCCGCAGCCCAGGTTCACCAGACGGCCCTTGGCCAGCAAAATGATGCGTTTGGACGGCTTCTTGCCTTTGGCCGGGAAGATCACGTGGTCGACCTGCGGCTTGATCTCGTCCCACTTGCATTTGGCCAGCGAAGCGACGTCGATTTCGTTGTCAAAGTGACCGATGTTGCAGACGATGGCCTGATCCTTCATCGCATCCATGTGCTTGTAGGTGATGACGTTCTTGTTGCCGGTGCAGGTGACAAAAATGTCGCACTTGTCAGCGGCGTATTCCATCGTCACGACTTTGTAACCTTCCATGGCGGCTTGCAGAGCGTTGATCGGGTCGATCTCGGTGACCCAGACCTGGGCGCTCAAGGCACGCAAAGCTTGGGCGGAGCCCTTGCCCACGTCGCCGTAACCGGCCACGCAAGCGACTTTGCCGGCAATCATCACGTCGGTGGCGCGCTTGATGGCATCGACCAAGGACTCACGGCAACCGTACAGGTTGTCAAACTTGCTCTTGGTCACCGAGTCGTTGACGTTGATGGCGCGAATCGCCAGCGTACCCTTGGCAGCCATCTCGATCAGGCGGTGCACGCCGGTGGTGGTTTCTTCGGTCACGCCAATGATGTTTTTCAGGCGACGGCTGTACCAGGTCGGGTCTTTGGCCAGCTTGGCCTTGATGGCGGCGTACAGGCAGGTTTCTTCTTCGCTGGTGGGGTTATCCAAAAGCGTCGCGTCTTTTTCAGCGCGGGTGCCCAGGTGCATCAGCAGCGTGGCATCACCGCCGTCGTCCAGAATCATATTCGGGCCTTCAGCTGCCGTGCCTTTTTTGCCGCCAAATTCAAAAATGCGATGGGTGAAATCCCAATAGTCAGCCAGCGTTTCGCCCTTGACCGCGAACACCGGCACGCCTTGGGCAGCAATGGCCGCTGCCGCGTGGTCTTGGGTCGAGAAGATGTTGCACGAGGCCCAGCGCACTTGCGCGCCCAGTGCCGTGAGGGTTTCGATCAACACCGCCGTCTGGATCGTCATGTGCAGCGAGCCGGTGATGCGCGCGCCTTTGAGCGGCTGTGATTCGGCAAACTCGGCACGGATGGCCATCAGACCGGGCATTTCGGTCTCGGCGATGTTGAGTTCCTTGCGGCCCCAGTCGGCCAGTTTGATGTCGGCAATGATGTAGTCTTGTTTCACTGCTGCGGGTTCGATTGCGCTCATGGTTCACTCCAAAAGTTAAGGTGACAACCACAGCCATGACAAGCGAATCCGGGAAAAAGACTCACCGCACATGAACCGTGGGTGAGCGCCGTTGTGAAACGCCGTGTCAAAAAACAACAGCGGGGTCCGAGCCTCACTCAGCACGATGTTTTGGGTCATCAGTGTGAGCTGCAACGCTCCTCGGGGTGCACGGATTATAGAGATCACGGCTGGCTGGTGCCGCTATAGCCGCTGAGGCCGTCAAAACACGCCGTCAACTTAACCCACGCAAGCTGGCAAAAAAATTGCTTGGTAACCCAGCGGTAACTTCTGCACGGAATTTGGCTTGTCAAGCGTGCAAAATACCCTTCAAACGACCCGGCTCGTTAAACCATCCAAAGGAACGCCCTTGAACAACTCCGTCAAACCCCCTTCAGCCGACATTGGCAAAGACATCAATGCCCATTTGCTGCACACGGTAGGCGCCGATCCGGCACATGCCTCGCGCAGCGAAATGATGCACGCAGTGGCTCAAGTGGCGCGCGCCCAGTTGTCGGAACGTTGGGTCCACACCCAGCGAGAAGAGCGCAAACACAAAGCGCGTCGTGTGGTGTATCTGTCGATGGAATTTTTGATGGGCCGCACCATGTCGAACGCCCTGGCTGCGCTCAATCTGACAGAAGGTGCCGCCGCAGGTGCCATCCAGCATGCGCAACACCTCGAAGACTTGACCCAATGCGAACCCGATGCCGCTTTGGGCAATGGCGGCCTGGGTCGCCTGGCAGCCTGTTTCCTAGACTCCATGGCCACGCTGGGCTTGCCCTCGTTTGGCTACGGCATTCGTTACGAGTACGGCATGTTTGCCCAGGAAATCCAGAACGGCTGCCAGGTCGAGTACCCGGACTCCTGGCTGAAAGACGGCACTCCCTGGGAGTTCCCTCGCCCCGAGCTCACCTACCCGGTGCGTTTTGGCGGCTGGGTCGCCCACGAAGACGGGCAGGTGATCTGGAAGCACGCTGGCGAAGTGGCGGCCAAAGCCTATGACATGGTGGTGCCTGGCCACGGCACACACAAGGTCAGCACCCTGCGCCTTTGGAAGGCCGTGGCACCCGACCACATTGACCTGGGTGCCTTCAACACCGGCGACTACGCGCGCGCTGCCACCGCTAAAAACGAATACGAAAACATCTCCTGGGTTCTCTACCCCAACGACAGCACGCCCGCCGGGCGCGAGTTGCGACTCAAGCAAGAATACTTTTTTGTCGCAGCCTCGATGCAGGACCTGATCAAGCGGCACCTGGAAGAGCATCACATCCTGGACAACCTGGCAGAGCATGTCGCCATTCACCTCAATGACACGCACCCGGCCATCGGTGTGGCCGAATTGATGCGCATCCTGTGTGACGAACATGGCATGCACTGGGACCAGGCCTGGGTGCTTTGCGGCAAAACTTTCTCTTACACCAACCACACCCTGATGCCTGAAGCACTGGAAACCTGGCCGGTGTCGCTGATTCAGCATGTGTTGCCGCGCCACCTGGAAATCATCTTCCGCATCAACAAGGAGTTTCTGGACCTGGCGGCGCGCTTTCGGCCCAACGACCAGGGCTTCCTCAAGCGCCTGTCACTGATTGACGAGGAAGGCGAACGCCGTGTCCGTATGGCACACCTGTGCGTGGTGGGCAGCCATCAGGTCAACGGCGTGTCAGCCTTGCACTCCGAGTTGCTGGTACACACCATCTTCACTGATTTCGCGGCCATGTGGCCACACCGGTTCACCAACATGACCAATGGCGTGACCCCAAGGCGCTGGCTGGCGCAGGCCAACCACGGCCTGTCCAAGCTGCTCGATGCCAGCCTGGGTTCAGGCTGGCGACTCGACCTGAACCAGTTGCAGCGTCTGAAAGAGCACCAGAACGATGCCGCTTTCAGGGCGCAATTCAGGGCCATCAAGCGCGACAACAAAGTGCGCCTAGCCAAACTCATCGAGCAAGCCACCGGTGTCGTGGTCAGTCCGGACAGCCTGTTTGACGTTCAAGTCAAACGCATTCACGAGTACAAACGCCAGTTGCTCAATGTGCTGCATGTGGTGACGCGTTACCAGGCCATCCTGGCCAACCCGGATGCGCCCTGGGTGCCGCGTACAGTGATTTTCGCGGGCAAGGCTGCCTCAAGCTATGTGGCTGCGAAGTCGATCATCCGTTTGATCCACGATGTGGGCCTGACCATCAACAACGATGAGCGCATCGGCGACAAACTCAAGCTGGTATTCATCCCCAACTATGGCGTGTCGGTGGCGGAGATCATCATGCCGGGGGCAGATTTATCCGAGCAGATTTCGACAGCCGGCACCGAAGCGTCTGGCACCGGTAACATGAAACTGGCCCTCAACGGTGCGCTGACCATCGGCACCGACGACGGTGCCAACATTGAAATCCGCCATAACGTAGGCGATGACAACATTTTCATCTTCGGTCTCAAAACCCCGGAGGTACGCGACCTGCGCATCACCGGTTACCACCCGCTGAATTACTACGACGCCAACCCGGCGCTCAAGGCAGTGCTGGACGCCATCTCGGAAGGCGTGTTTTCGCCTGATGAGCCGGGACGCTACAGCGCGCTGATCAACTCGCTGGTCTGGGGCGGCGACCATTACCTGCTGCTGGCCGACTATGCGTCTTACGTTGCCACGCAAGAACAAGTGGACGGCGTGTACCGCCAGCCCGAGTTGTGGAGCCAACGCGCCATTGCCAATGTGGCTGGCATGGGTGTTTTCTCGTCCGACCGCACAATTGGGGAGTATGCTCGACAAATCTGGAACGTTGCACCTGTTGCTTATTGAGCAAACAGGTCACGCTGCTTGCCAGCACGGAACTTGTCTCAAGAAAGATTTTTATGTTGTCATCCCACGATATCGACCGGGTCTGCCGAGCCAGCCACAGCGACCCTTTCGCCATCCTGGGTCCTCATAAAGCCAAAGGTGGCAAGACGTCGGTGCGCTGCTTTTTGCCGACGGCGCAAACGGTCAAGGTACTCAGCCTGGATGGAAAGGCGCTTGGGGCGTTGACCCAGCGCCACGCCGACGGTTTTTTTGAAGGCGTGGTCAACGCTAAGCCTGATGCACCGTACCAACTACAAGTGCAGTGGACCAGTGGTTTTGTCAGTTTACTGGATGACCCTTACCGCTTCCCCTTGGTGCTGGGTGAAATGGATGTCTGGCTGCTTGGCGAAGGCACGCATCTGCGGCCTTTTGAGGTGCTGGGTGCGCAGCTTTGCACCATGGAGGGTGTCACCGGCACCCGCTTTGCCGTATGGGCACCCAACGCATCGCGGGTCAGCGTGGTGGGCGACTTCAATTTCTGGGATGGCAGAAGGCACCCCATGCGGCTGCGACGGGAGTGTGGCGTCTGGGAGATCTTCCTGCCGGGCGTGCAGGCTGGTGCGCTTTACAAATTTGAACTCCGTTCACAGCGCGGCGATGTGCTACCTGATCGCGCCGACCCCTACGCGCTGCAATCGGAGCTTCGCCCTGCCACGGCCAGCGTCGTGGGGGCTTTGCCAGACAAAATTGCACCCTCCGAGGCACGCAAACGCGCCAATGCACTGGATGCGCCCATGAGCATCTACGAAGTGCATCTGGGCTCCTGGCGACGCGTCACGGAAGAAGGCAACCGCTGGCTAACCTGGGACGAACTGGCCGACTCCCTGGTGCCGTACGCACAGGACATGGGTTTCACCCATCTTGAATTGCTGCCCGTCAGCGAGCACCCTTTTGATGGCTCCTGGGGCTACCAGCCCATTGGGCTGTACGCACCTACCTCACGTTTTGGTGACGCTGCGGGCTTTGGCCGCTTGGTGGCGCGTTGTCATGAGGCAGGCATTGGCCTGATTCTGGACTGGGTGCCAGCCCACTTCCCCACCGATGCCCATGGTCTGGCCAATTTTGACGGCACCCATCTGTACGAATACGCCGACCCGCGCGAAGGTTTCCACAACGACTGGAACACGCTGATCTACAACCTGGGACGTACCGAGGTCAAAAACTTCCTGGTGGGCAATGCGCTGTATTGGCTGGAGCGCTTTGGCGTGGATGGCTTGCGGGTGGATGCTGTGGCGTCCATGTTGTACCGCGATTACAGCCGCAATGACGGCGAGTGGATTCCCAACATCTACGGCGGACGTGAGAATCTGGAAGCGATCGCGTTCCTCAAACGCATGAACGAGGTCGTCGGGGTGGAACGTGAGCAAGCCATCACGCTGGCCGAAGAATCCACCGCGTACCCCGCCGTGTCGCGCCCCACCTTCGCGGGGGGGCTGGGCTTTCATTACAAGTGGAACATGGGCTGGATGCACGACACCCTTGCCTACATGGCGCGCGATCCGATCTACCGGCAGCATCATCAGGGCGAGATGACCTTCAGCATGGTCTATGCGTTCAATGAAAATTTTGTGCTGCCCATCTCGCATGACGAAGTGGTCCACGGCAAAGGCTCCCTGCTCAGCAAGATGCCTGGAGACCGCTGGCAGCAATTTGCCAATGTGCGCACCTTTCTGGGATACATGTTTGGTCACCCAGGCAAGAAGCTGCTTTTCATGGGCTGCGAGTTGGCACAGGATCGCGAATGGAACCACGACCACAGCCTGGACTGGCACCTGCTTGACAACCCACAACACGTGGGTGTGCAGACGCTGGTGCGTGACCTGAACCACCTGTACCGAGCCACCCCGGCGCTATACACCCAGGACTTTGTCCCCGCAGGCTTTGAATGGATTGATCACAACGATAACCAGCGCTCGGTGCTGAGTTTTGTCCGCTGGTCGACCGACCAGGACAGCTTCGTGGTGGTGCTGTGCAATTTCACACCCAGTGTCTGGACGGACTATCGCCTGGGCTTACCGCGCCCGGGCCACTACCAGGAACTGCTTAACACCGACTGGGCCGCTTACGGTGGCAGCAACGTCTGCTCACTGGCCGCGGGCAACTTGGCCGACGACACACCCTGGCATGGCAAGCTGAATTCGATCTTGCTGACCATACCGCCGCTGGCGACTATCTTCCTGAAATGGACCGCCTGAACATTTCCGCCACACAGTTGGGGCAACCCTGGCCGCTCGGAGCCCATTTCGATGGGAAAGGCATCAACTTTGCCGTGTTTTCCGGCCATGCCCAGGCCATGGATCTGTGTCTGTTTGACAGTCACGGCACCGAGGAGCTGGCCCGACTTCGCCTCAAAGGACACACTGGCGACATCTGGCATGGTTACCTCCCCAACGCCCAGCCCGGCTTGGTCTATGGCTTTCGTGCATCTGGCCCATGGCGACCCGACCGCGGCCATCGCTTTGATGCCTCCAAGCTTCTGCTGGACCCCTACGCGCGCGACATTGTGGGCGAGTTCATCTGGTCAGATGAACATTTCGCGCCAGACCGCATGCATCCTCGCCATCTTGACACCCGGGACAACGCCTCGGTGGCCCTCAAGGCGCGTGTCGTGCACGACAGTTTTGACTGGGAAGGTGACCACCCACCATCCACGGCACTGTCCAGTTCCATCCTCTACGAGTGTCATGTCAAGGGCTTCAGCAAGACCCACCCGGACATCCCCGAACAGTTGCAAGGCACCTACGCCGGGCTGGCGCACCCGGCCTCGATCAGCTACCTGAAGGCTCTGGGCATCACGGCAGTCAGCTTGCTGCCGGTGCACTACCACCTGAGTGAAGAACGCCTGGTGGAGATGGGTCTGAGCAACTATTGGGGCTACAACACCCTGGGTTTCTTCTGTCTGAACCCGCGACTGGCCAGCGGCCAGGACGGTCTGTCGCCACGTGATGAGTTTCGCCAGATGGTGCGTACCCTGCATGCGGCTGGCCTGGAGGTGATCCTCGACGTGGTGTACAACCACACTGCCGAGGCCGGCCACAACGGTCCCACGCTGAGCTTTCGTGGGCTCGACAACGCTGGCTACTACCGCTTGGTGGCCAATGACCTGAACCACTACGAGAACTACAGCGGCTGCGGCAACACCCTGGATATCCGCCAACCCCGGGTTTTGCAACTGGTTATGGACAGCCTGCGTTACTGGGTCAGTGACATGCATGTGGATGGTTTCCGCTTTGACCTGGCGACCGTACTGGGTCGCACTGACAGTGGCTTTTCGCCGCAGGCGGCTTTTTTTGCTGCCGTGGCGCAGGACCCGGTGCTGTGCCGGGTCAAGATGATTGCCGAGCCCTGGGATATCGGTCCGGGAGGCTATCAGGTGGGTCAGTTCCCACGTGGCTGGCTGGAGTGGAATGACCACTTCCGAGACAGCATGCGCCGTTTCTGGGTGCAGAGCGTGGCATCTCCGCATGCAGCGGGCAGTGGCGGCACGCTGGGTGAATTTGCCATGCGGTTGTGCGGTTCGTCGGACCTGTACCAGGCGCGCAGGCGCGAGCCCTCCGAGTCGGTGAACTATGTCATCTCGCACGACGGTTTCACCCTGCTGGACCTGCTGAGCTACAACCACCGGCACAACCTGGCCAATGGCGAAAACAACCGCGATGGCCAAGGCAATAACCTCAACTTCAACTGCGGCATGGAAGGGCCCAGCGCCGATGCCAAGGTCACCCAACTTCGTCAACTGTTACAGCGCGCCTTGCTGGCCACCAACCTGCTGGCCCAAGGCACCCCCATGCTGTGTGCCGGCGATGAACTGAGGCACACGCAGGACGGCAACAACAACCCTTACTGTCAGGACAATGCCATCACCTGGCTGGACTGGTCTCAAGTGGATGCCGAGTTGCTGGCCTTTACCCAGCACGTGATCAGCCTGCGCCAGCGCTTGCAGCCTTTTGCCAATGTCTGGTACAGCGGCATTGCCGATGCTGACGGCATCTACGACCTGTCCTGGTGGAACGCGGACGGCAGCGTGTTGCAGGGCTCTGCCTGGCAATTGCCCCAGCGCCGCGCCTTGGGTTGCCTGATCGGCAAACCCGGCCGCTCTGGCTCGCCCTTGCTGCTACTGGTCAACAACGCGGCCCATCCTGAGCACTTTGTCTTGCCGCGAGGTCATTGGCAGGGTCTGCTCGACACCAGCCACCCATTGGGCCTGGCCGACTGGCAGGGCGCAGGCACGACCGAACTGCCGGTAGCAGCGCACAGCCTGTTGCTGCTTCAGCAAATCGTCACGCGCAAATAGACACCTACGCGGCGCCGGACGATATGACGTCAGGCCTTCAAGTCAAGTCGCTCAAAGCCTGCGCGCGCACTCGCGGCCGCGATATGTGCAAGCCGCAATGACGCTTCGGGCTCCACCCAATCCCAGCTGAAGCGCCAGGTCCAGCAGCCTGCCATGGTGCCCGGCACATTCATGCGGTGAGCAGTTCCAAGCTCCAGCACATCCTGGAACTGGCATAAAGACAGCTTGGCCACGGACATCGCCGCCGCCCGCAGCAAGGCCCAAGTGAAATCTTCATCCTCCACCACGTCAAGATACGCTTGCGCAAAAGCCCGTTCATGGGGGCTGCAACTGGCCCACCAGCCAAGCAGGGTATCGTTGTCATGGGTGCCGGTATACACCACGGTATTGGGCTCGAAGTTGTGCGGCAGGAAGGGGTGATGGGCGTCACCTGAAAAAGCAAACTGCAGCACCCGCATGCCGGGAAAACCGGTGCGCTGACGCATCCGGACAACCTCGTCAGTGATGATGCCCAGGTCTTCCGCAATGATGGGCAGCGGACCCAGCGTCTGGGTCAATGCCTCAAACAAGGCATCACCCGGTCCGTCTCGCCAACAGCCTTTGATGGCGGTGGGTTCATCTGCCGGGACTTCCCAATAATCGACAAACCCCCGAAAGTGGTCGATGCGAATCACATCGGACAGCGTCAACTGGCGCCTGACGCGCTCAATCCACCAACGGTAACCATCCGCCTGCATGGCTTCCCAGTTGTACAAGGGGTTCCCCCATCGCTGCCCCGTCGTAGAAAAATAGTCTGGTGGCACCCCCGCCACCACCTTCGGCCGCCCCATGTCGTCCAGCAGATACAGGTCCGGGCGGGCCCAGCAGTCGGCCCCATGGTGCGCCACAAAAATCGGCAAATCCCCCACCATCAGCACGCCGCGGCTGCGCGCGTAGGCTTTCAGCGCCTGCCACTGGCTGTCAAACTGCCATTGCACAAAACGCCAAAACGCGAGCTCATCAGCAGCTGTCTCGCGCACCTTGGCCAGCGCTGCTGGTTGCCTTTGCGCCACCGCCGTGGGCCACTGTGGCCAGAGCAAGGGCGTGTGGGCCTGATCCAGCGCCATGAACAGGGCGTAGTCTTCCAGCCAGATCTGCTGGGTGGCAACCCACTGGGCCTGCGCCTGGTGATCCTGTGGTGTGGCGTGGGCCAAAAAACCGGCGAAAGCTTCGCGCAGCCTGTCCATGCGCCAGGGCAAAACCACTTTGTAATCCACAGCCCGGTCATCAAAATCATTCCGGATGCTGGCAGCAGTCAGCCAGCCGCGCTCGACCAGGGGCTCAAACGCCACCAGCATCGGGTTACCGGCAAATACCGAACTGCCCATGTAGGGCGAGTACCCCGGCCCCACAGGACCCAAGGGCAAGGTTTGCCAGAGGGTTTGCCCGGCTTTTTGGAGCCAGTCCACAAAATAGTAGGCATTGGGACCCAGATCGCCCGACCCATGCGGGCCTGGCAGCGAAGTCGGGTGCAACACCACACCGGCGCGGCGCAGATCCATCAAAGAACTTGGCATTCAATTGTCCAAAAAATAGGAGAGGGGGCACCGGCCCCCCGCCAGCGTTACCCCATTGACCTGCAAAAACTTACGCGTACAAATGCTGATACAAGGCAGCGTACAGCCGGGCGGCACTTTGCCACCCCAAATCCTGACGCATGCCAAAGGCACGCACCTTTTTCCACTCCGACTTGCGAGCGTACAAGGCGAAGGCACGGGCCATGGCACGCTCCAGCGCCTGCAAATTGAAGTCATCAAACACAAAACCGTTGGCCCGGCCTTCAGCCATGTTTTCCAACGAACAATCTACCACCGTGTCGGCCAGACCGCCGACACGGTGTACCAACGGCAGGCTACCGTATTTCAGACCATACATCTGTGTCAGGCCACAAGGCTCAAACTGCGAGGGGACCAAAGTCACGTCGGTCGCAGAAAAAATACGGTGGGCATAGGCCTCGTCGTAACCGATACGCACCGAAACCGCGTGGGAATGCTGCGCCGCCCGCGCCTTGAAAAGCGCCTCCAGATGGGCTTCGCCGGTGCCCAGCAGCACCAGTTGCCCGCCACGCGCCAGGATGGCATCGAGCGCGCCCAGCACCAGATGCAGGCCTTTCTGGTCGGTCAGACGGCTCACCACACCAAACAGCGGAGCATCCGCCTGCACTGTCAAACCCAGTTCCTGCTGCAGTGCGGCCTTGCAAAGCGCTTTACCAGTCATGTCCTGCACGTCATACGGACTGGTCAGGTGATGATCGGTAGCGGGGTTCCAGACCGCATCGTCCACCGCATTCAGAATGCCTGAGAGAGCCCTTGAACGGGTGCGCAACAGGCCATCAAAGCCGCAGCCCTGCTGCGGGGTCTGGATTTCACGGGCATAAGTGGGGCTGACCGTGGTGATGTGATCAGCGTAGTACAGCCCGGCTTTCATGAACGACACCTGGCCATAAAACTCCACACCATTCACCGCAAACGCCTCATGCGGCAGGCCCAGTTCGTAAAAACACGCGGGGGAAAACACCCCTTGGTAGGCCAGGTTATGAATGGTGAAGACCGTGGCCACGCGCAGAGAGCTATGCGGCATGAAGGCCATGTAAGCCGAGGTCAGGCCTGCGTGCCAGTCATGGCTGTGCACCACCTGTGGCTGCCAGTGGGGGTCCAGCCCGTGCGCCAACTGCGCAGCCACCCAGCTCAACAATGCAAAACGCCGATGGTTGTCGGCATAAGGCTGTCGCCAGGCATCTTCGTAAGGGCTGCCCGCACGGGCATACAGGTGCGGCAGATCGATGATGTAGGCATCCAGATTGAGCGTGCGCAAGCGGCCCTGGCGCACCTGCAGCCGCTCACCCCAGGGTGCCGTGAGTTCAGCCAGTATCCAGGAGTCTGCCAGGTCCGCCAAAATGGCCGGAAACCCTGGCAATACCACCCGCACCTGACAGCCCACCGACTGCAACGCAGCGGGCAAGGCACCGGCAATGTCTGCCAGCCCCCCGGTTTTGAGCAGGGGAAAAATCTCGGCACTGACTTGCAACACATTCATTGAAAAAACCTTCTGCTCAAAGCCTGGCCAACAAGTCGCTGGTGATCAGTACCACACCACCTTCGGTGCGCTCAAAACGCTGCGCGTCCAACGCCGCGTCCTCTCCCACCACCAGCCCTTCAGGAATCGTGCAGCCCCGGTCGATCACCACCTTCTTCAAACGGCAATTGCGCTGGATGGTGACATCAGGCAGCACCACCGCCTCTTCGATGCGGCAGAACGAGTGCACCCGCACTTCAGAAAACAGCACCGAATGCGCCACATACGAGCCAGACACGATGCATCCCCCTGACACCAGCGTGTTCACCGCCACACCGTTCTGGCCCAAGGTGTCGGGCACAAACTTGGCCGGCGGTAACTGGCGCTGATAAGTCCAGATGGGCCAATCCGTGTCATAAATGTCGAGCTCGGGCACGGTGGAGGCCAGGTCCAGATTGGCTGACCAGAAGGCGTCGATCGTGCCCACATCACGCCAATATGGCTGCACACCGGATACCCGGGAGACACACGACAGCCCAAACGGGTGCGCCATAGCACGACCGTGGGCCACGGCAGCCGGAATCACGTTCTTGCCAAAATCGTGCTCCGAATTAGGATTGGCCAGATCGTCTTCCAGCAGCTTGTACAGGTAATCGGCGTTGAACACATAAATGCCCATGCTGGCCAGCGACACCGCATCGTTACCCGGCATCGGCGGCGGATCAGCAGGTTTCTCGACAAAAGCAGTCACGCGCCGCTCCTCGTCAATGGCCATCACGCCAAAAGCAGTGGCCTCGGCGCGCGGCACCTCAATGCAGCCCACCGTGCAGCCTGCACCACGCGCCACGTGGTCCTTGAGCATGATCGAATAGTCCATCTTGTAGACGTGATCACCCGCCAGAATGACAATAAATTTGGGGTTGCTCGAGCGAATGATGTCCAGATTCTGGAAGATGGCATCAGCTGTGCCGCGGTACCAATGCTCTTCGCCGGTGCGCTGCGACGCCGGCAGCAAATCCACCATTTCGTTGAGTTCAGCGCGCAAAAAACTCCAGCCGCGCTGCATGTGGCGCATCAGCGAGTGCGATTTGTACTGTGTCACGATGGCCATACGCCGGATGCCGGAATTCAGGCAGTTCGACAACGCAAAATCAATGATGCGGAACTTGCCCCCAAAGTACACCGCCGGTTTGGCACGCGTGTCCGTCAACTGCTTGAGCCGCGACCCCCTGCCACCGGCCAGGACCAGCGCCACGGTATGACGCACCAACTGGTGGATTTCCGGGATTTTTTCACTATCGTTCGCCATATCGTTTCCTCGCTTTTGATGCAATGGGTTGCTACAGATTCGTGACTCAGGTGGCGACCGTGGGCCTGGCCATGCCGGTGCGGCCACGCACGCCTGACAGTTGCTCCGCAAGCGCAATCAAATCTGACAGAGCCTCCTGTGCAGCTCTGTCCTGCTGCAGGACATCGGCTTCGTAGTTTTCCAGATAGATACGCAGCGTCGCTCCTTCGGTGCCGGTGCCAGACAGCCGGAAGATGACGCGTGCGCCATCGTCAAAAATGATCCGGATGCCTTGCCGGGCCGACACCGATCCGTCCACCGGGTCGGTGTAGGCGAAGTCGTCGGCCACCGTCACGGCGCGTTTGCCAAAGGTTTGCCCTTGCAAAGCTGGCAAGGCAGCTCGCAGATCCGTTATCAGCGCGTCCGCCACCGCGGTTTGAATCGCCTCGTAATCATGGCGCGAGTAATAGTTGCGACCATAGGTGCGCCAGTGCTCGCGCACCAGAGACTCCACCGAGCGGCCGGTGGCACCCTGCAGGCTGAGCCAGAACAGAATCGCCCACAAGCCGTCTTTTTCGCGCACATGGCTGGAGCCGGTGCCGTAACTTTCTTCACCACACAAGGTGACGCGACCTGCATCAAGCAGATTGCCAAAAAACTTCCAGCCGGTCGGTGTCTCATAGCAGTCCAGACCCATGGCCTTGGCCACCCGATCCACCGCCGCCGAGGTGGGCATGGAACGCGCCACGCCCAGCAGACCCTCTTTGTAGCCCGGAATCAGCCTGGCATGCGCCGTCATCAGCGCCAGGCTGTCCGAGGGCGAGACAACAAATTTGCGCCCCAGTACCATGTTTCGGTCAGCATCGCCGTCCATCGCCGCACCGAAATCAGGCGCATCAGCGGCCATCATGTGATTGATCAGGTCTTCCGCGTTGACCGGATTGGGGTCGGGGTGCAAGCCGCCAAAGTCTTCGAGCGGCGAGCCATTGACCACGGTGCCGGCAGGCGCACCCAGTTCGCCTTCAAGAATCGCTTTGGCATAAGGACCACCCACGGCATTCATGGCATCCACGCGCATGGTGAAGCCCTTCTGGAACATGCCGCGCAGCATCTCAAAATCAAAGAGGCTGCGCATCACCGCCGCGTAATCGGCTACCGGATCGATCACGTCCACCTGCATCTGCTCGACCTGGCACGTGCCCAGGGTGTCGATGTTGATGTCCGGCGCGTCACTCCGGCGCACCTGGGTCAGCACTTGGGTGCGGGCATACACCGCTTCGGTCAGGGTTTCATTGGCGGGGCCGCCATTGCTGGCGTTGTACTTGATGCCAAAGTCGCCGTCCGGGCCGCCAGGATTGTGGCTGGCCGACAGCACAATGCCGCCAAACGCCTGGCGCCCGCGAATCACCGCGCTCACCGCCGGGGTGGACAAAATACCGCCCTGGCCCAGCAGCACCCGCTGCACGCCATTGGCGGCGGCCAGTTTGAGAATAGTCTGCACCGCCTGGCGGTTGTAAAAGCGTCCATCCCCGCCCAGTACCAACGTGTGACCATGCAGTGCCGTGCCCACCGAGCCGTCAGCAGCCACGCCATTGAGCACGTCAAACAAGGCCTGGACGAAGTTTTCCAGGTACATCGGCTGCATGAAAACGGTCACCTTTTTACGCAGACCGGAGGTGCCCGGGCGCTGCCCGGAAAAAGCGTGAGTGGGCAAAATCTGAATGGCCATGATGCTGTGCGTCCGTTACAGGTACTGTAAATAATGCTATCAAAATAGGTGCATTGACGGTGACCAGGACCCCCGCCAATATGCATTCTTCACCGTCTTGAATTTAGCACCAAACGTGGCGCAGGAACCATGTCGGGTGACCTTTAAAATAGCCGGATTTCCATGTCCTTGATATGGGACAACGAAACCGCTTGTTTGCTGCGCGTTGCACTGCCATCCCCACGGCACCTTGCGCCCCTGACCCGAGACCTCTTTGTGACTTACGCTTTTGAAACCCGCCGGCGCCGCACCTTTGCCATTATTTCTCACCCTGACGCGGGTAAAACAACCCTGACCGAAAAGCTCTTGCTGTTCTCGGGCGCGATCCAGATCGCCGGATCGGTGAAGGCGCGCAAGGCCACGCGCCACGCCACCTCTGACTGGATGGAGATTGAAAAGCAACGCGGCATCTCGGTCGCATCGAGCGTGATGCAGATGGTGTACCGCGACCACGTGGTCAACCTGCTCGACACCCCCGGCCACAAAGACTTCTCCGAGGACACCTACCGCGTACTCACCGCCGTGGACTCGGCCCTGATGGTGATCGACGCGGCCAACGGGGTCGAGTCCCAAACCCGCCGCCTGATCGAGGTCTGCCGCCAGCGCGACACGCCCATCATCACCTTCGTCAACAAGATGGACCGCGAGGTGCGCGACCCGCTGGACATTCTGGACGAGGTGGAACGCGAACTCGGCATGCCTTGCGTGCCCATGACCTGGCCCGTGGGCCAGGGCAAAACCTTCGGCGGCATCATCAATCTGCGCACCGAAGCCATGACGGTGTTCGAACCCGGTAGCGACCGCGGCCCGAAGGACTTCACCACGCTGCCGATGAGCGATCGGGCCACCTTGCTCAAGCGCTTTGGCCACGAGTTTGAAACTGCGGTGGACAGCATGGAACTCGCCACCGGGGCCTCGCCACAATTTGACCGCGAGGCCTTTCTGGCGGGCAAACAAACCCCGGTGTTTTTCGGCTCCGGCGTCAACAACTTTGGTGTGATGGAAGTGCTGGACGCGCTGATTGATCTGGCCCCATCGCCGGGTGCGCGCACCAGCTCCTTCGTGGTCAACAAGCAGCCGGTCATCAAGGAAGTGCATCCCGAAGACGACGCTTTTTCGGGCGTGGTGTTCAAGGTGCAGGCCAACATGGATGCCAACCACCGCGACCGCATCGCCTTTGTGCGCATGGCCAGCGGCAAATACACGCCGGGCATGAAACTCAAGGTGATGCGCACCGGCAAGGAGCTGCGCCCGACCAGCGTGGTGACCTTCATGAGCCAGCGCCGCGAGGCGGTGGAGGAAGCCTATGCGGGCGACATCGTCGGGTTCACCACCCACGGCGGGGTACAACTGGGCGACACGATTACCGACGGCTCGGTAAACCTGCTGTTCACCGGCCTGCCGTTTTTTGCCCCGGAAATGTTCAACACCGTGATCCTGAAAAACCCGCTGCGCACCAAACAACTTCAGCAAGGCCTAGCGCAACTCGGTGAAGAAGGCGCGATCCAGGTGTTTCGCCCCGAAATGGGCGGCAACATGCTGCTCGGCGCGGTGGGCCAGTTGCAGTTTGAAGTGGTGCAGCACCGCCTCAAAGGGGAATACGACGCCGACATCCGGTTAGAGAACAGCCAGTACACTGGCGCGCGCTGGATCACCGCCGACACGCCAGCGGAACTCAAAGAGTTTGTCAACGCCTACCCGCAGCGCATGGCGCGCGATGCCGCCGACACGCTGGCCTACCTGTGCACCAGCCCGTACGACGTGCGCCTGGCGCAGGAGCGATTCCCCAAAATCCACTTCCACCCGCTGCGTGAACACGCCGGGCTGGCGCTGCAAAGCGCAGGTTGAAACCAAAACACAACACATAAGTTATGCTCTGGCACATCAATTCCAAGCAATTCAGAAAGTGGCTGGAACTCCAGGGAGCGACCTTCGCGCAAGGCAAAGGTTCTCACCTCAAAGTGTTCTTGAACGGCAAGCAGTCTGCCCCTATGCACGGTACGCAAGAACTTGGCAAGGGACTGGAATCAGCCATCAAACGCCAGCTTGGCTTGAAGTAAGGAGTAACGCAATGTTTGACGATCCCGTGACCCTGACCCCTGATGACAATGGCACTGTTCTGATGACGTTTGCAGATGTGCCCGAAGCCATTACCTTTGGTACAGACGAAGATGAGGCTTTGCTCAACGCCATAGATGCACTGGAAACCGGGCTGTCGTTCTACCTTGTACCTTGTACCTTAATGCACGCAAGCCACTACCTGTTGTCGGCAAGCCCCAAAAAGGCCAAAAAACCGTTCGCCCGTCAGCCCTTGAGTGCGCCAAGCTCGGCGTGTACCAGTCCATGACTGAGCAAGGCATCAAAAAGGCTGAACTGGCGCGCCGCCTGGGGTGGCACATGCCGCAGGTGGACCGCCTCTTTAACCTGCGCCACGCATCCAAACTCGACCAGATCGAAGCAGCCGCCCATGTGCTGGGCAAACAAGTCTTCATCCAGATTGCCTAAGAAATAGCTCCCAGCGCCTGATAGAAGGGTGCAAGGAGCTACCTTTTATATAGCAAAAAGGACCTCATTCGAGATCTGGGTGTGTCAGGATGGGGCAGTCTCGTCAGACAGTGTGACGAATTTCGAATTGGGCTGTGCTGTCGGGTTGACCAGAAAGTAGCGTGTTGTTCCACTGTCGGTCACTTTGTAGGCGCGCACCTTGTAGTTACTGCCATCAGTATCGGTGAAACCAACTGCAGAGAAGAACTGAGCAGCTTGGGCTGCTGTCAGTGTGACGGACCCCGCCTGATCGACGCGAGTCAGCGAACCATCGCTGTTGATCTTCGTCGAATAGTTCGTGCCAGTCGCTGCACATGAGAACTCGTAAAACGTGTGTCCATGCAACTCGGTGATATCGGTTACTGCCGTCAAATTGGCAGAAAGATACACGTATTGCCCCTGCTGGTAAGACGCATCATTGGAGCCATATGCGGCCTTCGCTCCTGCGCTGCAATAGGACACGACATTGCCGCTTGCACGCACCCTGCCACCATTGGCACTCCACACAGGCAACGCTGTGACAGCCCCCGTCAGGGTGAACAACGGGCTGATAAATGTCATGGCCGATGTGTCACCCGAACCGGTAATTGACACGTCTTGCGTGGTCGCTGCCGCTGTTCCATTGAAAACCAGCACCCTCCAACACCCCGGTCAGGTGCATCGCAATTCCGACCATTTCAGCCCGACCTACATGCCCCAGAGCGAGTTTTTTCAGGACTATCTTTTGCCGCGGGGGCGGGAACAGACCAGCGGTGGGCTTTTGTTTAAGGACGAACACGCATCCAGCTTGGTGGCTTTTAACCGCTTCAAAGGCCGCCCTGATTTCTGCGACGAAGACCTGAGCACGATCAAACGCTACTTCCCGCACCTGCAGCGGGCGATTCGGATGAGCTTGCAGGACAGTTTGGGAACGCTGCTGCACGGTACCCAAGCCGACCTGTTGCAACAGCAAGGCGTGGGCGTGCTGGGTCTGGACCAGCGCGGGCAGGTGCTCTTTGTCAACCCAACAGCGCGGCAACTGCTGGCACAGTTACCCCAACTGGGCTGGCAAGCCAGCAGCGTGCGCAGCGACAGTCCGCTGGGCCAAGCCTGCCAGCAAGCCCACCTCAAACGCCAGCCCCAGGCCATGCGCTTGCGGGTGGCAGAAGGTGAGTTGGTCGTCACCGCCTGGGCCACCCCAAAGCGCCGAACAAGCACGTGGTTGCCCTCCGTCAGCGCGGCGTCCGACCACACGCTGCATACGTGCGTGCTGGTGCAGTTGTTGCGCCCCGGCCACCGCATCACCCCCAGCCTGCTGATGGAGCTTTACGGCCTGACTGCCGCCGAAGCCCGGCTCACCAAAGAACTGGTGCAGGGCCGCACGGTGGACGAGTACGCCCACACCTTCAGTGTCAGCGTGGCCACCGTGCGCACCCAGTTGCGCCATGTGCTGGCCAAAACCGGCTACGAGCGCCAGCAGGATCTGGTGCGGCATTTGGCTGCACTGCAAGTGCTGTAGCCCGTGAGGTAGGCTTGGCCAGCCCATGCGCCGCATTAACATGCGTGCCTATGCAAACACTGAGTCACTGGCCCTACGACGCGCGCCGCCGCATCATCGGCGTTTTCACCGACATTGACGACACCCTCACCATCCACCAGGCCATCACGCTAGATGCCTTGCAGGCCCTGAGCGACCTGAAAGCCGCCGGGCTGGCGGTGATTCCGATCACCGGGCGACCGGTGGGCTGGTGCGAGCCGCATGCGCTGGGCGACGCGGCGCGCGGCCTGCCCAAGTGGTCGGTGGATGCCATGGTGGCGGAAAACGGTGGTGTCGCCTTTGTTCCCGATGTTGCAAGCAAAAATGGCCTACAGCCCTTATACAGCAAGCGCGAACAGATATTAAAAGCATATTTTTCCGATGCGACCAGCCGCCGCGCCAACCAGCTCAAAATGCAGCAGGTGGCGCAGCGCATGCTGCGCGAAGTGCCCGGCTCGGCCATCTCGCGCGACGCAGCGGGGCGCGAGACCGACATCGCCATTGACTACGCTGAACATGTGCTGCTACCCCCCGACAAAGTGGCCCAAGTCGTGGCGCTGATGCAGTCCGAGGGCATGCAGGCAACGGTCAGCAGCATCCACATCAACGGCTGGTTTGGCAGACACAACAAACTCGAAGCTGCGCGCTGGATGGTGCGCCTGCTGTTTGACCGTCATCTAGACGACGAGATTGGCCGCTGGGTCTATGTCGGCGACTCGACCAACGACCAGATCATGTTTGAACACTTCCCGCACAGCGTGGGCGTGGCCAACATCCACCGTTTTGAGAACCAGCTGGTGCACTGGCCGCGTTATGAAACCCAAGGCGAGCGCGGTGCCGGTTTTGCCGAGGTGGTGCGCGCCATCCTGGATGCCCGCACCGCGAGATGACAGCATCCCGCGTGGGTCTGCTGGCGGTCTTTGGCTCGACGTTTTTCGAGCTGTGCGGCATCTTCATGCTGTCACCGCTGCTGCTGTTGATGCTCAAGGGTGCGCAGGTCTCGACCACCGTGGCCGGGCTGTTTGCGGCCACCACCTGGCTGGGCGTGTTCATCATCACGCCGTTCGCCTCGCAACTCACCCGCAAAATCGGTCGCCGCCCGGCGATGTGGCTGGCCTCCATCACGCCGCTGGTGTCGGCCATCGGCTTCATGACGACCGATGTGCTTTGGCTCTGGTTTGCGCTGGAATTGCTGGCTGGGGTGGCTGGCGGTTTGCGCTGGGTGCTGGCCGAAGCCTTTATTGCCGAATTCGCCCCGCCCGATCAGATTGGCCGCACCATTGGCAGCTATGCCACCATGGTCGGGCTGACCTTTGTGGTTGGCCCCGCCTTGCTGGCCTGGGTGGGCACGGGCAACAGCCACGCACTGTGGGTGGTGGTCGCCCTGCTGGGCGTGGGCCTGGCCTGGACGGTGCTGATTCCGACCCTGCCGCCCGACCATGACCAGCAAAGCGCCAGTGTTGGCCTGACAGGACTGTGGCACGCGGTACAGGCGCATCCGGTGATCATGCTGGCGGGCTTTCTGGGTGGCTTTTTTGAGCTCGGCTTGGCATCCATCCTGCCGCTGTACGGCCTGGCGCTGGGTTTGAGCGCCAGCGCGGCAACGCTGCTGGTGTCGGTCAGCGGCGCGGGCGGCACGCTGATGGCGCTGCCATCGGGCATGCTGGCCGACCGTTTTGCCTCGCCCGCTAAAGGGCGGCGCAGCATGATGGCCGCTTTTGCCGTGCTGATCCTGCTCAGCACCCTGGCTGGCCCATGGGTGGCGCAGACCCCGCTACTGATCTGGCCGGTTGTGGCGCTCTGGGGTGCGTCTGGTGGCGCGCTCTACACCCTGGCCATGATCGACATCGGCGCGCGCGAAAAAGGCATTACCCTGGTCAACAGCACCGCCGTGCTGGTGCTGACCTACACCTTGGGCGGGCTGGTGGCCTCTGCCGCATCCGGTGCATTGATCGAGTCCTCGCCCACGCTGGGATTTCCGCTGCTGCTCACCGGCCTGGCGGTGGCGGGTTGTGTGGCACTGATTCGCCATACCCAACGATTTTGAGGTTGGCGCGGTCCCTTATATCCACTGCCCCGGCGAGATGATGGCCATGACCGACACCTGGCCCCAGCCGCGCAAGGTCTGGGCCGAGTACTTCCGCAAATGGATCGAGCAGCCCAAACCCAAGGCACTGATGCTCACCTGCGTGTTTTTTGACCTGCGCGGCATCCACGGCAAAATGGCGCTGCTGGAGCAGCCTGCGCTGTGATGTGCTCTTGCACACCCAAGGCAACATCCTGCTTCTGGCGCACATGGTCAGCAACGCGCTCATACACCGCCCGCCCTGGGCATGTTTGGCAACATCACACTGATCAAAGGGGGCGATAAGCCCAGCACCATCGACCTCAAGCACAGCGGCATCGTGCTGGTGGTGGACCTGGCGCGCATCAACGTGCTCGTAGCCGGGGTGTCTGTAGCCAACACGCATGACCGGCTGGAGGTGTCAGCCAACGCCGGAGAGGTCAACGAGCAAAGCGCCCGCGACCTACTCGACGCACTGAAGTTTTTGGGTAAGCTGCGCATCGCCCACCAGGCGCGCCAGACCGCACAGGGGCAGGCACCCGACAACTTTCTGGCGCTCGACGAGTTGTCCAAGTTTGAGCGCAGCCGCCTTAAAGACGTTTTTGGCGTGGTGCAGACCTTGCAGGGCGTGCTGCGCGGGCGCAATTCGGGTAGGCGACTTTGATATTGAATCAATAGCTGTTACCGCTTATTGCATAAGGGCTAGAGGCCAATTTTTTATCTATCCACGCTATTCGGTGATAGCCCCCCGTTCCGAGTGAATGTGTGTCGGTTACTGGACCTGCCGGCATTCACCCCATCAGTGCCCAATGGGTCTGCCAACATGACAGACCAATGGCGAACCGACCGTTGGATCAGGCCGACTCAGCCGGGGGCGGAGCTTCGGACATCAGGCGTTTGCGCACAAAATCCACATGCCCACGCAGGTCGTAGAACATGTCGCCAAAAGAGGCCGGAATCACAATTCGATTCACGCTGACTTCAATGGCATCGAGCTGACGCAACAGTGCTACCCGGTCTTGCGTGGTTTTTGCAACGAAGTTGTCCCGCTCAAGATCCAACAGAACCTTGTACCAACGATGAATGCGCGACTCAATGCGCCAGCGGTAAATCGTCGGGGCAAACCTCAAAGCCGGAACCAGCAGCAAGGCAAGCGGGACCAGCACGGCCAAAGCCCTGGCAATCAGACTGGCCAACCAAAACGGAAATGTTCGATAAAGATAGGTCTTGCCCGATGCGTAGTAACGAACAGCATCCGGACTCATGCGAAATTCATGCTCGAGTGGCACCGGGAACTCGCCGCGTTTTCTGAACAGGCCAGGGCCACTATGCACCTCGCGCGCCGCTTCAAGCAGCAAATCGGACAAGGCCGGATGCAGGCTGTCTCTGGCAATCAACTCAACTGTGGGCGCAACCAGATTCAGATCTTCTGCAGGCAGGTTCTTGCCCAAATCCAGCGAACCCTCGGGAAGCACCAGTTTGTTGAGATAGCCTATGCGCCTCACATAAGCATCAGCCTGGGTGACGTTGAACAGGTGAATCTTTGGCGAGCGCAGCAACTTGCGCAGCAACTCGGACGAGGTCGAATCGCCCATCATGAAAATGACATCCATCCGATCGCCATTCAAGTCTTTTTCCGGATCCTTGGCGTCGACTTCAATGAAGCTGGTAGCGCCTTTGGGTTCGATGCCATTGACCTTGAGCATTTCCAGAGCCAAAGTTCTGGTTCCACTGCCCTGCGCTCCAATGTCGATGCGGGCACCCCCAAATTCTGACAGCAGGTGTCGGATTTTCCCGTGATAAAAAATCAGCAAAGGCTGGTAGCTAACGCTTCCCAGGGACATCAAGTTTTGGGCGTTCCCATCCTTGAGTTCACCGCCAAGAACAAAACCAATATCTGCGCTTGGCTGTGCCGAGGTCAGTCGCTGCAGGTTTTCCGGGGAACCATCCGATGGCAGGATGTCCAAGGTCACGCCATCCCTGGCCAGAATCGTTTTGTACTTCTCAGCGGCGCGGTAAAAACTGCTGCCTTTCGGACCTGCGGTGATGGTCAATGTGTTGGGGACTGCCAAATGAATAAAGGCAAAGGCAGCCACGCCAATAGCCAGCGCCATCAAAATAAAGACACCCAGGTACACCACCAGTCCGCGCGCTCGCAAGGCGTCCAGTCTGGACTGCAATCGGTGGAGTCTGGTGTTTACGGGCACGGCGGTTTACTCATGGGTCAGTTCTTCAAATGAAAGTCGTTGACAAGCTTACAGTATGGATTACTGTTTTCAACGCAACAGCAGCGTCGGCACCCGCACGGTGCGCAGCCAGTCCGAGGTTTTGCTGCCCATGAACCAGCTCCTTGGCGACGAGTGGCTGTAAGAACCCATCACCAGCAGGTCAATGCCCTGGTCCACTATGGCCTTGGCAATCACCTGCTCCACGTGGCGCCCAGGTCTTTTGGTGAGCTTTGCGCGGATTCAGAGAAAAAATGGCTATAGCCCTTATTTATAAAAGGCTTATAGCTATGAAATAAGGAGTGTTCAAGAGCACGGGAAGTGCGCCGAACCAAACGTTGAGGTTGCTGGCTGGGCAGAAGTCAGGCCCTGATTTTACCGGGAGGCATCCAGACTGGATCTGAACCGCCGCAACCCGACCAATTTGCTACCGATTCGGCGGTCGCTCGACGCGCGACGTGATCAGCGCAACTTCAGTACTTCAGCCTGGCGTAAAAAGTCTTCTGCGCCGCTTCGCGCGCCTGGCGCAAGGTGTGGATGCCCATGGCCTGCAACAGTGGAATCAGGCGCAGCCAGACTTCGGCCGTGACCAGCGCGTCACCGAGCGCGGTGTGGCGGCCCAGCACGGTGATGTTGAAACGCTCGGCAATCGCTTCCAGCCGGTGCTCCTCATGGTTTGGGTGCACCACGGCAGATAACAACAAGGTATCGAGCACCGGGTGGTCAAACTTCAGGCCGGTGGTTTTTTCCTGCAACTGCAGAAACTTCATGTCAAAAGCCGCGTTGTGGGCCACCAGCACCGTGTCCTGCGCAAAGGTGTGAAACGCCGGCAACACCTCGGTGATCGGCGGCATGCCCATCACCATGTCCTGCGTGATGCCGTGAATGGGAATGCCCGCCGCCGGAATCAGCCGCCCGGGGTTGACCAGCTGCTCAAAACTTTCATGGCGCAGCAGCTTGCTGTTGACACACCGTGTGGCACCGATCTGGATGATCTCGTCACCCTCGGACGGGTTCAGACCCGTGGTCTCGGTGTCAAACACGGTGTAGGCCAGCTCACTCAGGGGTCGGTCATCCAGCGCGCTGGTCTGCTCACTGGTCTGAAACAAGTCGAAGTCGTAAAACTCGGGGCGACTGTCGTTTTGCAGCAAGGCTGCCGCTTCCACCTGCTCCTGGTCACTCACCTGCGGCAGGGCAAAGCGGAAAAACGCCTCGTGGCGTACGCGTTCGCGGGCAAAGCTGAGCTCGCCGCCATGGCGTTCGACCACATCGCGCACGCTCAAGGGTGTGCTCTCGGCACCAAACTGCATGCCGTCCATCTCCCAGCTCATCACGGTTTCGGTGCTCATCACCTGGCCGGTCCAGATCAGGTCGAGCTTGGCCACGCCCCGATCGGCGAACAGGCGCAAGCGCAGGAAGCGCACCTCAAACTCGTCCACCAGACGTGCTGACAGGTAAACCAATGCCTGAATCAGACTGTAGCTGTCCACCCGCAGCCAGACGCTGTCGTCCACATTTTCAAGCGTCACATCGCGCTTGCAGTGCTTTTGAATGCGTTGCTGTGCTACCAGCAAAACGTCGGAACCCAGCATGTCTTCCATCGGCCAGCGGGTTTTGAGACCGTGGGTGGCCTGCTTGTCCAGATCGGTGATGCGCTGCGCCATGCTGTTGATCTCGTTGCGCAGAACCTCGCGCTGGCGTTCGCGCGCGTCGCCGGTCAACTCAGAGGCTTCCAAAGTGCGCAGGGCGGTGGTCATGCCCGCCAGCGAGGAGCGGCAGCCCTGGGTCACAGCGTGCACCATCTGGTCACGCCGGTTTTCTTCGTCAAAAGCGCGGGTGACGTTGTCGAGCATCAGCACAAAACCGCTGAGTGCGTTTTCAGCATCGTCGGCCTGGCTGGTACGCACCGGTGCCATCTGCACCCGCAGCAACTGCCCGGCTTGGGTGGTGGTGACAAACTGCGCCGACGGATTGGCCGCGCCGCGCAGCAGGCGCTGCTGGATGCTGTCAATGGCGTGCGCCACCAAGGCCCGGTCAAACACCGCGTAAATCGAACGGCCAATGCCCACCAACTCCGCCCCGCCTGCCAGTCCGGGCGATTTGGACATGGCCTTGAACTGCAGCCGGGCCCGGTGGTTGTAGAGCAGGATGCGCCCATCCAGATTGCACACCACCACGCTCTGGGTGAGCTCGGCCATCAGGGCGGCCAGCCGGTCTTTTTCCTGCTGCACGCTCTGGCTGGCCAGGGCCACTTGGGTGCCAACCTCGGTGCGCAACTGATCGCGCTGGCAGGCCAACTGATACACCACTTCGGCCAGTTCCTTGGTTTCTTTCGTGCCTTGGTGGTTCATCGGCGCGGCGTGTTCTGCCGCCAGCAGCACCCGCGTTTGCTCAACCAGACGCGCCGGTGCGCTGGCATAGCGTCGAAACAGCCAGCGCAGCGTGGCGGCAATCACCACCAGGCCCATCAGCCAGGTCATGCCGATCAACAGCAGTCTGGGTGCCAATTGCGCCATCACCAGTGCGCGCTGTGTGGGCTCCAGCGTGACGACAATCAGGCCCAGCGTGATCAGCACCCAGACGATGGTGGCTACGCCCACAATGCCCATGGCCCAGACCATGCGCCGGTCCAGTCTCATACCCCACCCCTCACGCCGCAGGCCAAGATGAATGCTCTGAATATCATTGTCGGCATACCTATCTCCAGTTATCGGGCGTTGATCACTATTGTGCAGGCGATTGGCCAGTTTTTTGAAAGGTCCTCAAGCGGCATGACGGCCGCATCAAACCAGAGCAAACCGCTTGAAAAAGGCCTTTGACGAGCCCCGTTTGGGCGTTTGATGGCTCTATTTACGATACCTTAGGGAAAACACCGACACCAACCGGGACGCAAGTCTCGGGGCACGGCTGTCAAGAAGCCCCTGAGGCATTCATACATTTGCCAAAATATGTCTACAGCCCCAGAGAAATAGTCAATCGGCGCTATTTTTAATATAGCATCAGACGCGCCATCGCTGCTGGCCACAGCAAGCCTTTTGTAGGCGATGCAAGCCCCTCGCCATCGATTCAACCACTGTTCGACACCCCAAAAGTGCGGACCCGGTCCAACGCGTAAAAATGGGTAAGCAATTGGTAAGCACCCTCACTTAGCCTCGCGCCGGTTGCAAACTACAGGAGACAAACACATGCAAGATGATTTGATACAGCGGGTGATCAGCCACCCCAAATACCAGGAGCTTAAAGCCAAGCGCAGCAGCTTTGGCTGGAAGCTGACCTGGGCGATGATGATCGTGTACTACGGCTTCATCGGGCTGATTGCGTTCGACAAGAGCTTTCTGGCCCAGAAAATGGGTAACGGTGTCACCACCATCGGAATTCCGATCGGCTTTGGTGTCATCGTGTTCACGGTGATCATCACCGCCATTTACGTCCGGCGCGCCAACAGCGAGTACGACGACCTGACAGCAGAGATCACCAAGGCGGTGCTGAAATGATGCGTAAGAACCAACCAACCCGACAACTCCTGACGCTGCTAGCGCTGTTTGGCGTGTCTGCAACCGTCTGGGCGGCAGGTCCCGACCTGGGGCAGGCCCAGCAACAGGCCACCAACTGGACAGCCATTGGGATGTTTGTGGCCTTTGTGGTCATGACGCTGTTCATCACCAAGTGGGCCGCAGCCAAAACCAAATCGGCGGCTGACTTTTACACCGCCGGTGGCGGTATCACTGGCTTCCAGAATGGTCTGGCAATTGCTGGCGACTACATGTCGGCGGCGTCCTTCCTGGGTATTTCCGCAGCGGTGATGGCCAGCGGCTTTGACGGCCTGATCTACGCCATCGGCTTCCTGGTGGGCTGGCCCGTCATCACCTTCTTGATGGCCGAGCGTCTGCGTAACCTGGGCAAGTTCACCTTTGCGGACGTGGCCGCTTTCCGCTTCAAGCAAAAACCGGTGCGCATTTTTGCCGCGTCCGGCACGCTGGTGGTGGTGGCGTTTTACCTGATCGCCCAGATGGTGGGTGCGGGTCAGCTGATCAAGTTGCTGTTCGGTCTGGACTACTGGATTGCCGTGGTGGTGGTGGGTGCGTTGATGATGGTTTACGTGTTGTTTGGTGGCATGACCGCCACGACCTGGGTGCAGATCATCAAGGCGGGGCTGCTGCTGAGCGGTGCGACCTTCATGGCCGTATCGGTGATGTGGCATTTTGGTTTCAGCCCTGAAGCCATGTTTGCCTCTGCCGTGCAGATCAAGACCGACCTGGCGCTGAAAGACGGCAAACTGGCTGAAGCGGCGGCCAAAGCCGGGGCATCCATCATGGGGCCGGGTAACTTTGTGCACGACCCCATTTCGGCCATCAGCTTCGGCATGGCGCTGATGTTCGGTACCGCTGGCTTGCCACACATCCTGATGCGCTTCTTCACGGTGCCGAGCGCCAAGGAAGCACGTAAATCCGTGATGTGGGCCACCGGCTGGATTGGTTACTTCTACCTGCTGACCTTCATCATCGGCTTCGGCGCGATCACCTTCGTGTTGACCAACCCGGACTTCCTGGATGCCAAGGGCGTGCTCAAAGGCGGAGTCAACATGGCGGCTATTCACCTGGCCAATGCCGTGGGTGGCAACGTGTTCCTGGGCTTCATTTCAGCCGTGGCGTTTGCCACCATCCTGGCTGTGGTGGCTGGTTTGACACTGTCTGGCGCCTCTGCGGTGTCTCACGACATTTATGCGACCGTCATCAAGGAAGGCAAAGCCAACAGTGCCGACGAACTGCGTATCTCCAAGATGACCACCATCGGCCTGGGCATTCTGGCCGTGCTGTTGGGCATTGTCTTCGAGAAGCAGAACATCGCCTTCATGGTGTCACTGGCTTTCGCGATTGCTGCCTCGGCCAACTTCCCGGTGCTGTTCATGAGCGTGCTGTGGAAAGACTGCACCACCAAGGGCGCGGTGATTGGAGGCTTTTTGGGCCTGATCTCGTCGGTGGCCTTGACCGTGGTGTCACCTTCCGTGTGGGAAGCCACGCTGGGTAACCCCAAGGGTTCGGCCTTGTTCCCGTACACCTCGCCCGCGCTGTTCTCGATGACCATCGGCTTTGTCGGCATCTGGCTGTTCTCCATCCTGGACAAGAGCGAGCAAGCCAAAGAAGACCGTGCAGGCTTCCTGGCACAGCAAGTGCGTTCTGAAACCGGCATTGGCGCATCGGGCGCATCGGGTCACTGATCCGACGACTGCACACAACAGCGACCTGCGGGTGGCTGTTGCGATAATTCAGAGGACTGCTGGCCAACGGGCTTGCAGTCCTTTTTCATTTCCGGGATTCCTTGTGGCTGATGTTTTTTCCTTCGAGTTTTCACCCTTCAACGCGCTCAGCGCCACCGAACAGACCCTGCTGACCGAGTCGGCCGTGTGCGTGCGGCGCTTGGCCGGGCAAGCCCTGGACACCGCTGACGGCACGGCCGGGCACATCTGGGTGGTGCACAGTGGTCATGTGCAACGCGATGAAGACGGCCACGTTCATGTGCTGGAATCAGGCGAATGCACCGGTTGGCGCGCGCTGCTGACCGGCCGCACCGCACCCGCCACCACAGCACTTGACGACGTGGTGGCGTGGCAATTACCCAAGCAGACTTTGCTGCGTCTGCTGGCCGACAACGCACGCTTCAGTGGTCTGGTGTTTGCCGAGGTGGCGCGCCACCTGGCCGACGACTCCGAGGCCGACCACAACCGCGAAATGATGTCGCTGATGCTGGTTCGCGTGAAAGACGCCTACCTGCAAAAGCCGCTGTATGTCGATGGCCAGCAGGACTTGGTGAGCGTCTGCCGCATCCTGTCCGAGCAGAAAAAGAGCCACGTGCTGGTGCGCGATGTCTTAGGCGGCCAGGAGCGCATCGGCATCTTCACCACCACCGATTTGCGTGAGGCCATTCTCAATACGATAGCACCAAGCGCTTTACCCATAAGGGCTGTAGCCCGTTTTAACCTGATAAGCCTGCCGCCCGATGCGGAACTGTTTGATGCCCTGCTGATGATGCTGCGCCACCGCGTCCACCGCGTGCTGATCAAGGATGGCGACACCATTCTGGGCGTGTTGAGCCAGCTGGACCTGATGAGTTTCATGTCCAACCACTCGCACCTGATCACCCTGCAGGTGGAGCAGGCCCACACCGTGGAAGAACTGCGCGCAGCGGCCTTGCAGGTGGACGATGCCATCAAGGTGCTGCAGCGCGGCGGCATGCGCATCGAGGTTATCTCGCGCCTGGTCAGCGAACTCAACAGCCAGATTTTTGCCCGCCTGTGGGCGCTGGTGGCACCGCCCGAGCTGGTGCACAACAGTTGTCTACTGGTGATGGGCAGCGAAGGCCGGGGCGAACAGATCCTCAAAACCGACCAGGACAACGCCTTGCTGATCCGCGACGGCTTCACCTGCCCGGAGCTGGCCGATGCCACCCGACAGTTCAGCGCTGCGCTGCTGACCTTTGGTTACCCGCCCTGCCCCGGCAACATCATGGTCACCAACCCGCTGTGGTGCCAGAGCCTGGGGGCATTTCGCGAGACCATCGGGCAGTGGCTGTTTGGCGGCGATGCCGAGGGCACCATGAACCTGGCCATCTTTCTGGACGCGCGCGCGGTGAGCGGTGATGCCACGCTGCTGGCCAACGCGCGCGAACATGCCCTGAACCTGGCCATTGGCAGCAACACCTACATTGGCCGTATGGCCAATGCCATCAACCAGTTCTCTGAACCCGCCAGCGGCTGGTGGGGCCGCATCACCAAACTGCAGGCCAGCGAGCCCGAAACCTTTGATTTGAAAAAGATCGGCACCTTCCCGATCGTGCATGGGGCACGCGCGCTGGCGCTGGAGCACCGACTGGAGACGCTGAGCACCACCGAGCGCCTGCAAACCCTGGCCAAGCTGGAGGCCTTGCCCGCCGCACTGGCGCGCGACCTGATCGAAACCCTGCATCTGCTGATGGGTCTGAAACTGCGCAACAATCTGCGCCAGCGCTCGCTCGGCGAACCGATCAGCAACCTGGTGCAGTTGAGCAGCCTGGGCACGCTGGACCGCGACTTACTGAAAGACGCGCTGGCCATCATCCGCCAGTTCAGACAGCATCTGCGGCTGCATTACCGGCTGGAGGCATAGGGCTCACCCTTGCAAGCAAAATTTGCCTCTGGCCCTTATATCTAAAGGGCTAGTTGCTTTCTTTTTTGATAGCCTCCGGCTGCTCAAACCCCTGCAACACATTCACCGCGTTGACACCCACCTCGGCCACCGCGTAGCCACCTTCAAACACAAATACGGTGGGCAAACCGGCGATTGCGATGTCGGCACCCACTGTCAGATAGTCGTCGCTGTGCAGGTGAAAACCAGCCACCGGGTCACCATCAAAGGTATCGAGCCCGAGCGACACCACCAGCGCCTGCGCGCCATATTCGGTGATGCCTTGCAACGCCTGCTGCAAAGTGGCGCGCCAGACCTCAAAACCGGTGCCACGCGGCAGCGGGTAGTTACGGTTGAAACCCAGACCCGGGCCAGCGCCCAACTCATCGGCGTAGCCCAGGTAAAACGGGTACTCGGTGAGCGGGTCGCCGTGGATGCTGGTGAAGGACACGTCGGCGCGCTCGTAAAAGATGGCCTGCGTGCCATTGCCGTGGTGGTAGTCGATGTCCAGAATCGCCACGCGCTCCATGCCTTGGTCGCGCAAGGCTTGCGCTGCCAGCGCGGCGTTGTTCAGAAAGCAGTAGCCACCAAAAAAGTCAGCCCCTGCATGGTGGCCCGGTGGCCGCGTCAGGGCAAAGGCCGCTCGCTGGCCGCTGGCCACGGCTTGCGCCGCGCTCAGGGCACAGTCGGCTCCGGCGCGCGCGGCATCCCAGGCACCCTCAGTCAATGGCGTGCCTGCGTCCATGGAAAACAGACCCAAACGCGCGGCAAAGTTGGCAGGCAGCACATCGCTGCGCAGCGTGCGCACCGGCCATACCGATGGCAAAGCGTCACGCTTGGCATTGGTCGGGTCCAGCGCGACCCATTCGTCCCAGGCGCTGGCTAAAAAATCCAGATAGCGCTGGCTGTGCACGCCCAGCAAGGCACTATCTTCAAAGGTTTCGGGCGGCACGATCGAGCCGAACTTGCGTTTTTTCAACTCCGCCAGCACGTGATCCACGCGCGCTGGCACCTCAAAACACGGCACCAGTTGGCCGCGATACATCTCCAGTTTGCCGTGGTGCTGGCTGTGCAGGTGGTTGTAGAAAGTGATCATCAAATTGACCTCCAGCCCTTTATATATAAGGGCTAATAACTATCACAAAAAGAGCATTCAGGCTGGCGAAATCAAGGCTAATCGGGGGAAATAGCTGCGATAACGCGCGCTGTCACGCGTCAGCAATTGCAGATTGCCGACCAGCGCATGGGCACCAATGTAAAAGTCCGGCATGGGTGAGGTCTTGGTGCCTTGCAATTGCCGGTAGGCCTTGAACGCCTGCCCGGCCAGAAAAGCCGCATCCCACGGCAAAGCCTCGCGCACCAGCGGCAGGCCACTGAGTGCGGCTTCCAGGTCGTCAGCGCACTCGAAACGTGGGCTGATTTCGGCCAGGATGATCGGGTTGATGAACAACGCGCCCTGATTGCCACAGCGTTCAAGCTGCGAAAGCGACCAGTCGGCCCAGGTCGGGTCGTCAGCCAGCACATCGATCAAGACACAGCTATCGACCAGAGTGGCGCGCGGTGCCTGCGGCTGCAAATACCGTGCACTGGGTTCGCGCGCTTGGATCCCGCCATAGACGGCATCAGCTGGCAGCGCTTCGGAGGGTGTGCTCATCCGCGCAAAAACGCCATGAATTCGTCGGTACCCATGCCCTTGAAAACCGTGGCGTTGGCGCTGCCACGCACACGCTCAAACGCCTGGCGCAGCGTGACTACGGGTGCCGGCGCGGCCAGGCGGATCACCACCTCGCCGTTGTCGCGCACCTCGAATTCAACCTCGCTGTTGGGCAGCATCCCCGCCTGCTCGCGCACTGCCTGCGGGATGGTGACCTGGCCTTTGCTGGTGATTTTCATGATTCTTACTCCTGAAAGTAAGAATCTTACCAACATTACAGGTACCAGAAGCAAAAATCTCATGCTATGAAACATGGAGCCTTATACCCAAATTCTTTGCGGGCTACAGGCCTTTTTTTCTCAAAAAATCGTCTTCTCCGACCGCTGCTTGTTGCCAGCCAAGGACATCCACACCGCCTGCGATTCACCGCGACAGCACATGCGCCAGCGCCGCGCCGGTATGCGTGCCCAGCGCAACTACCGCCTCAGGCGTGGCGGCAGCCACCACGCGGCCACCGGCGTTGCCGCCGTCCGGCCCCAAGTCGATCACCCAGTCAGCCTCGGCGATCACGTCCAGATCGTGCTCGATGACGATCACACTGTGGCCGCCATCGACCAGACGGTGCAACACCTTGATGAGTTTTTCCACGTCGGCCATGTGCAGGCCCACCGTGGGTTCGTCCAGCACATACAGCGTGTGCGGCGCTTTCTGGCCCCGGCGGGTGATGTCGTCGCGCACTTTGGACAGCTCGGTCACGAGTTTGATGCGCTGCGCCTCGCCACCACTGAGTGTCGGTGAGGGCTGACCCAGCGTCAGGTAACCCAGGCCCACATCCTTGAGCAGTTGCAGCGGGTGCGCAATGACCGGCATGGCAGCAAAAAAGTCCACCGCTTCGTCCACCTCCATCTGCAACACGTCGCCAATGTTCTTGCCGCGCCAGGTCACCGCCTGGGTTTCGGGGTTGAAGCGCGCACCCTTGCAAGTTTCACACAGCACCTTCACATCCGGCAAAAAGCTCATGCCGATGGTGCGAATGCCCTGCCCTTCACAGCTCGGGCAACGGCCCTCGCCGGTGTTGAAGCTGAAGCGGTTGGCCGCGTAACCACGCGCCTTGGCCTCCAGCGTGTCGGCAAACAGCTTGCGGATGGTGTCCCAGAAACCGATATAGGTGGCCGGGCAACTGCGCGGCGTTTTGCCGATGGGAGTCTGATCCACTTCGAGCACACGGTCCACGGACTCGAAACCGGTGACGTTCTCGCAGCCTGTCCAGGCGATGGTTTCACCCGCTTCCAGCGCGTCGCGGCCTGCTTTGGTGCTGCGCTTGTGCACGGCAGTTTGCACATTGGCCAGCAACACGTCGCGCGCCAGCGTGGATTTGCCCGAGCCGCTGACCCCGGTTACTACCACCAGACGCTTCAACGGCACTCGAACGGTGACATTTTGCAGGTTGTGCAGGTGGGCACCGGTGACGGTGATCCACTGCTGGGTGTAGGGTTCGGTGACGTTGGGGTCAACGGCGAGAGCTTTGGCCGCCTTCTTTTTCTTGGGTGCAGGGATAAAAACAAACTTGGCATCCGCTGCCACTGCGGATAGCGCGCTTGCGCTCGCTTCGGTCGTCGGCGGGCCAGGCAACGCTGTTGCACCTGCCTCTGATGCGCCCGACAAACCGGGGCCCGATGCAGCGCTGGCAGCAGAATTACCCTCAAATTGGCCTATAGCCCTTGTATCACCAAGTCTAATAGCTACCGATTCTGAAGCAAACACCACGCGCCGAGCCTGCACCGGATGCCGCATCGCGTGCAGCAAATAACGCCCGGTCTGCGACTCTGCCGCGTCCTGAATATCCGCCACTGAGCCTTCCGCCACCAGCCGACCACCGCGTTTGCCCGCGCTCGGGCCGATGTCGATGATGTGGTCCGCGTGGCGGATGGTGTCCTCGTCGTGCTCCACCACTACCAGCGTGTTGCCCTGGTCACTCAAGGTTTGCAGCGCGCCGAGCAGAATCTGGTTATCGCGCGGGTGCAGGCCGATGGTTGGCTCGTCCAGCACATAACACACGCCCTGCAAATTGCTGCCCAACTGCGCCGCAAGCCGGATGCGCTGCGCCTCGCCACCGCTGAGCGTCGGCGCTCCACGGTCCAACGTCAGGTAGCCCAGCCCAACCTGCTCCAGAAATTTGAGCCGCCCCAGAATTTCGGGCACCAAGTCGCGAGCGATGTCGGTCTCGCGCTGGCTCATGCGGCCCAACACCTGCAAGGTCTCGACCCACAGGCGCATGTCGGTCACGCTTAAACGCGCCAGTTGGGTGATCGACACGCCGTCCTCAGCAACGTCTAGCGGCGCGTGTGGGGTGTCTGACGCAGCAAAATCAAGGAGGAGGCCCGGGCTTAGCCCGGGTCGGGGGACATTTGCGGAGTTGGACACCTCACGCGTGCTGCGGGTTACCGCCGAACTGAGGTCAGCACCAAACTTGACCGCCCGCGCCGTGGCGTTCAGGCGCGTGCCGTTGCAACTGGGGCACACGGCATCCACCAGGTCTTCCACATCGGCCTCGGCAAAAGTCTGCTCGCGGCCCTTGTTCTCGTCGTCGCGCACCGAGTCATCAAACACCTTGCGCTGCTCGCGGGTGAGTTTGACACCGGTGCCAACGCAGTCCGGACACCAGCCATGTTTGCTGTTGTAACTGAACAGGCGCGGGTCCAGCTCGGCGTAGCTGGTGTTACACACCGGGCAGGCGCGCAGCGTGGAAAACACACTCAGGCGGCCCATACCCGCCGTCGATGCGCCCGCCTGCATGGATTCAGACAAGCCATCCAGATCGGATAAAACATGCACCACACCTTTGCCGTGTTGCAGGGTGTCGGCCAGCGCGCGGCGCAGCGCCGCTTCGTTATCGGGTCTGATGTCCAGACTGAACACCGGCAGCTCAATGGTGTGTTCCTTGAATCGGTCCAGGCGCGGGAACGCGGTGGTCGGCAAAAAGTTGCCGTCAACCCGCAAATGCGTGAAGCCACGCGGGCGCGCCCAGTCGGCCAACTCGGTATAGACCCCTTTGCGGTTCATCACCAGCGGTGCAAGCAGACCAATGTGTTGGCCACGAAAGGTTTTCATCAACTGCGCGGCAATGCTCTCGGGCGTTTGCGGCGCGACCGGCGTGCCGTCATGGATGCAATGCTGCGTGCCCAGCTTGACAAACAGCAGCCGCAAAAAGTGCCAGACCTCGGTGGTGGTGCCCACGGTCGATTTGCGCCCGCCCCGGCTCAGGCGCTGCTCAATCGCCACCGTGGGCGGGATGCCATAGACCGCGTCCACCTCTGGCCGCCCGGCCGGTTGCACGATGCTACGCGCGTAGGCGTTCAGGCTTTCCAGATAACGGCGCTGACCTTCGTTGAACAAAATGTCAAACGCCAGCGTCGATTTACCCGAGCCGCTGACCCCGGTGACCACGGTGAACTGGCCGCGCGGAATGTTCACGCTCAGGCCCTTGAGGTTGTGCTCGCGGGCGTTGACGATTTGTATCGTTTTATTGACCTCTGGCCCTTTATGAATAAGGGCGATCAGCTCTTTATTTTGTAGTGAGTAACCCGCCATGTCGCGCACCTCATGCACCACGCCCATCTGCGCCGCGTAGTCGCGCAGCGCCAGCGCGGTGTGAGACGTGGCGTGCAACATCACGTCTTCAGGTGTGCCGTATGCCACCACTTCGCCACCCGCATCGCCACCTTCGGGGCCGAGGTCGATCAGCCAATCACTGGCGCGGATCACGTCCAGGTTGTGTTCGATCACCAGCAGACTGTGACCCGCGTCGAGCAGCTTGCGCAGCGCACGCATGAGTTTGGCGATGTCGTCAAAGTGCAGCCCGGTGGTCGGCTCATCAAACATGAACAACACGCCACGCCGGGCCAGCGCCTGGCGGCTGGCGCTGCTGGCCTTGGCGGCTTCGGCCAGAAATCCGGCGAGTTTCAGGCGCTGGGCCTCGCCACCGCTGAGCGTGGGCACGGGTTGTCCGAGTTTGACGTATTCCAGGCCCACGTCGATGATGGGTTGCAACGCGCGGATCACCTCGCGGTCGTGCTTGAACAGGTCAGCCGCTTCGCTGACGGTGAGGTCCAGCACGTCGGCCACGTTGAGGTGGCGGATGCCACGCTCAATCGTGATTTCCAGAATCTCCGGTCGGTAACGTTTGCCGTCGCAATCCGGGCAGCGCAGGTACACGTCGCTCAAAAACTGCATCTCCACATGCTCAAACCCCGAGCCGCCGCAAGTGGGGCAGCGGCCGTCGCCGTTGTTGAAACTGAATTTGGTGGCGGTGTAACCGCGCTGTTGGGCCAGCGGCGCATTGGCAAAAATCTCGCGAATCGCGTCCCAGGCACCCACGTAGCTCGCCGGATTCGAGCGCGCCGTCTTGCCAATCGGCGACTGGTCCACAAACACCACGTCGCTCAGTTGCTCGGCACCCAGCAGACGCTCAAAGACACCGGGTGTGTCGGTAGCCTTGCCAAAGTGGCGCAGCAACGCGGGAGCCAGCGTGTCCTGGATCAGCGTGGATTTGCCAGAGCCAGACACGCCGGTGACAACCACCAGCCGCTGCAACGGAATCTCTACCGAGATGTTTTTCAGGTTGTGGTCGCGCGCGCCTTCCAGAATCAGCCGTGGCGTATTGGCCGCCACCAGCCGCTTGAACCCCATGCCGACCGTTTTGCGCCCGCCCAGATAGGCACCAGTCAACGTGTCGGCGTTGCGCAAATCGGCCGTCGTGCCGTCAAAAACAATCTGCCCACCGCGCTCGCCCGGGCCGGGGCCCATGTCGATCATGCGATCGGCGGCCAGCATCACGGCCGGGTCGTGCTCCACCACCACCAGCGTGTTGCCCGCGTCACGCAGGCGCTGCATGGCCACGATGATGCGGTGCATGTCGCGCGGGTGCAGGCCGATGCTGGGTTCGTCCAGCACAAACAGCGTGTTGACCAGCGAGGTGCCCAGCGCCGTGGTCAGGTTGATGCGCTGCACCTCGCCGCCACTCAAGGTGCGGCTTTGCCGGTCCAGCGTCAGGTAACCAATGCCGACTTCGCTCAGGTAGCTGAGGCGGGTGCAGATTTCTTCGAGTAGCAGCTTGAGGGTTTTGGCATCCGCCTCAGACGCCCCTAACGCGTTTGCATCGGTTGTTTGCGAGTCTGCCTGCATGGCGTCAAAGAATTTGCGCAGCCGGTCAATGGGCAGCAGCATCAAATCGTGCAAGCACAGCCCCGGCAAGGCTTCAAGCTGATCGCGTGACCATTTCACGCCATTGGGCATGAAACGCTTGCCTGGCTCCAGCACCGCATCTGCCTGCGCCTTGGAGCCGATGCGCCACAGCAGGCTCTCGGTTTTCAGACGTGCGCCACCGCAATCCGGGCACTCGGTGTAGCTGCGGTATTTGGACAGCAGCACCCGGATGTGCATCTTGTACGCCTTGGTTTCCAGATACTCAAAGAAGCGCTTCACACCAAACCAGTGCTGGTTCCACTTGCCGCGCCAGTGCGGGCTGCCGTGGATCACCCAGTGCTGCTGCTCGGGTGTCAGCTTGTTCCACGGCGTGTCACGCGGAATGCCCTCGGTCTCAGCGTGGCGCATCAAGTCGTCCTGCGCCTCTTTCCAGGCCGGGGTCTGCATCGGCTTGATGGCACCGGCGCGCAAGGTCAATTTGTCGTTAGGAATCACCAGGCCGTAGTCCACGCCGATGACCCGGCCAAAGCCCCGGCAGGTGTCGCATGCGCCCACCGCCGAGTTGAACGAAAACGCCGACGCCATCGGGTCGGTGTAGCGCAAATCGCTCTCCGGGCAATGCAAGCCGGTGGAAAAGCGCCAGATGTCAGGCGCGTTGATCTCTACAGATTCGATAGCTGCCTGCGCTTGATCTGTAAGGGCTGGAGGCTGATTTAATACATAAACCGAGAGGCGGCCACCGCCGTGTTTCAGGGCCACTTCAATGGCCTCAAGTACACGGGCGCGCTCGGCCGTGCCCAGGCGAAAGCGGTCGGCCACCACGTCAAGCACCTTGCGTTTTGAAACGGATGCCATCTCTGCTGAATGGGGGTCAGAGCCCGATTTGGACCCGGCTTTGGGCTTCTTCATGCCTCGGCGCGTCACATCGGGATCCGACCCCAAATCCGATGCGCTATCAACAACCCGCTGCGCCTGCACCTTAGTAAAGCCGCTGACCGACAGCCACTGCTCAATTTCCTCGGGCGTGGCGCTGGCGGGCAACTCCACCGGGAAGGTGATGGCAAGTCTCACATCGGCACCCTCGGCCACACCATCCAGCGTGCCTGTGGCTGCCAGCGTAGCCGCACGCGCCAGCATTTCAGCGTAAATCGTCTCAGGCGTGTCGTGGCGCACCGGTTGCGCGGTATCGCGGTCAAACAGCTGCGCGGCGCGGGCAAACAAGAGCTTGAGGTGGTCGTTCAGCTCGGTCATCGTGCCCACAGTGCTGCGGCTGCTGCGTACCGGATTGGTCTGGTCGATGGCAATGGCGGGCGGCACGCCATCGACCTTATCGACGGCGGGTTTGTCCATGCGGTCCAGAAACTGGCGCGCATAGGCGCTGAAGGTTTCCACATAACGCCGCTGGCCTTCGGCAAACAGCGTGTCAAACACCAGGCTGGACTTGCCCGAGCCGCTGGGCCCGGTGACGACCGTCAACTCGCCGGTGCGGATGTCCAGGTCCAGGTTCTTGAGGTTGTGCTGACGCGCGCCGCGAATGCGGATGGTGCCTTGGGTCATGGTGTGTGGTTCGATCGTGAAGATTGCGAAGGTCGCGCAGCACACAGGCCAACGCGGCGGCCAGACAGTTTAGGCCACACCTCTCCATATCCAGACGAGCAAGGGGGATTCCGGCCATACCCCCTACCAGCCTATCAACCGCCTGGCGTTGCCTATCCGGGGCGGGTCAGAGCGTCCACAAATCAGCGTTGGTTCACCTAATGCCCACTGACAAACTTGTGCAGCACACTGACCGCAAAGGTCTGGTAAGGCACACCCTCCTCCAGAGCGCGAGCCTGCAAACTTTTCAGGTCGCGGGTGGAAATCCGGATGTTCAGCCGCTGGTCTTTCTTGAACGTTGCCACCGCTGCAACCTGGTGCGCCTTGGTCTGCTCATTCATCGCAGCAGTTAGTTTCAGCGTGCCAGCTTCCCATGCCTGCAATATTCCAACTCTTCAGCGTCATATTTCGCGTCGGTTGTCATGGGTTGCTCCTGTATTGCTTGGACGCTTTTCGGCTTGGAATACGGAACTTCAATGTGCCACATCGCTCTCAAGCAACAACCGGACATAACGCGTGTACGGAATCCCCTTGGCCTTGGCTTTCAGCTTCAAAGCGTCCAGCAAATTTTGGGGCAGACGCATGTTCAAAGCGGCTGCTTTCGGCTCGAATTCAAAGTGCATTGGCTTGAATCCAGACATGTCGTACATTGAAAGGTCGGCGGTAGCGACAAATTGCTGTGCATCCGCATCACTACCGATGGCGGGCATGGATTTAAGTTTGGCTTTCATAATGATCTATTTCCTTTTGGTGCATGTAGCGGGCGCTAATAGGGCGAATCATGGTCTTGCCGTCAAGTTTGCACAACATGAAGACCAGAAAGACAAAGCGCCCCGCCGCTGTCATACCAATGGCTCGCGTGCGCGGCTCGTTTGGGTGTGGATCCGGCATGACGGCTGGCCGCCCCCGGATTTGACTTGCGTATCCAGACATCCGCCCTGCGCGGAGTCTCTGGATCGGGTCAAAGTCTTACAAAATAAGCCGCTAGGATGCGGGTGATGCTTAATTGCCTACCGCAGCCGGGAAGTTAGATCAACCAATTTGTCTTACACTTTGTCTAACGTTTTTTTCAAGGAACACCCATGAACTCCGTGACATCCCGCCAGGTTATTCATAATTTTTCTGCGGTGGCGGCGCGCGTGGCTGCCGGGGAAGAGCTCACCGTGACACGTTACGGCAAGCCCGTGCTCAAACTGGTTCAACTGCCCGGCACATCGCTTGACGCGGCAGACCGCGCTGCGCTCGTCCGCAAGGCGCTATCGTTTCGCATGACCGCCCCTTATGGCAAAGTTTTTGACCGCAGCGATGCTTATGAAGCCTGAAACACTTTGGGCGGTAGATACCAATATTCTGGTTTATGCGACCGCGCCGGACACCCCAGCGGCCAAACAGAAAATTGCACTCGATATTCTGGAAAGGTTATTCACCAGCCCGATGGCGCGCCTGCCAGGGCAGGTTTTGAGCGAATATCTGGCTGTGGTATTGCGCAAAAATACCATGCTGCCCCCGCTTGCGATGGAGACAGTAGGCACCTGGGCGCAGGCGGTTAGCGTGCTGGGGGCGTCTGACCTAGCCTATGAACAGGCATGGAAGCTATCTACCTCACACCAGTACCAAGTGTGGGACGCGTTGATCATCGCGGTGTGTGCGGAACACGGAGTCAGGAAACTTTATTCCGAAGACGCTGGCTCAATGAAAAAACCACTGGGTGTGCAAGTGGTCAACCCGTTTGATGCGGGGTGACATCGCCGGTTTTCTCTATCGCCACAACCGGATCAGTTGGCGCAAGCCAGCTATGCTAGCGAGATTTTTTGTCCAGGATATTTCTCCTGATTGGGATGTTCAAGTACGGCCTATTCGCCCGAACTCAAAAGGCGATCAGCGGCCCGGTGCCCCATGTCGAGGATGTCTGGGCAATGCCGTAAAACACGCTGCGACCATAGAAAAAAGGCAAACCCCAGTCAAAGGTCCGGCTGGCATTCATCGGGCCGGCCAGCGTCGGCAAGGCTGTCACGGAAGTGTTCAGCAGGCTCTGCGCATTGCCAACGCTGAACGACACCAGCGCACTGCCGCTGATGCCCGCCATCGTGGCCGTCAGTGACGTGGTTGACGCAGGGCAGTAAAAACCACTGTATGCCGCACTACATGGCGTCAGTGTGCTCATGTCAAAGAACAGGCCGTTGGAGCCCGAATCAATGAAGCTCTGGCTCATGGTCTGACTGCCCAGCTGCGTGGTGATGTTGCCCAGGCTATTGGTCGCCAGCACCGAGCCGGGGTGAACTGGTTGTTGCTCTCGGTGTTCACGCCAAACACCAGCACACCGTTGGCACCGGCCGCACCTGAAGTGGCGACACTGGGCAAGGTAACCACAAAACCGTTGTTGTCGGTGGCAAACTTCACCACCGGATGGGTCAACTGGCTGGCCAGCGGGGCCGTCGTGCCTGCGCTGGCAACGCAGCTGGCATCTTTGCAGGTGTAGTAACGGCCGTTTCCGGTGTTGCTGAGACAAGCTGATCCGCAGTCCTGCTGGAACAGTCCCAGCCCCAGAACGCCCTTGGCCCCCAGCGCGCTGACCGTGTTCAGCTCGGTGCCGCCGCCCGGGTTGCAGGCGCCCACGCTGACACCATAAGCTGCTTCGCCCATGATCTGAATCGGCACGCCGCTGGCCGTCTTGCCGCCCAGCACCACATCCGCGCTGACCACGGGCCCCCAGGCATAAGTGTTGTCAACAAACTGCACACAATTCAGCAAAGGCAAGCCGCCATCGGCCAGCAGCGGCGTAAAGGCGGCAGGATGGCTCAGGGCAGATGCCAGCAGACGCAATCCGGTCGACCCGGTGTCGACCAGCACATGGTCAATAGTCTGGCAACTGGCGCTGCCAGGCGGGCACACGGTCACGGAGGCGTAGAGTCGGTTAACGTTGTTGCCGCTGCCCGCCGGGCCGGCGTCCACCGTGATGGCCATCGCATTCGCACCGGCTGGCACCGGCACGCTCAGCACAGAGCCCGCTGCGCTGCTGGTGACCGTGCTGCTGGCATTGCTGCCACCCCCGCCACCACAGGCCGCCAAGGCCAGACCCAAGCCGATCGCCAGCAGCCAGCGCATCAGGTCAACCCGCGCAGGCCACTTCATGGCGCACCCTGCAGCAGCGTCGCCACGTCCACCCCCGCAGGCACCAGCGACGCCGCGTAGGCGTAGCCCGAAAAATGCCCCATGCGCCCGGCAGACACCAGGGTCAAACCGTCCGCAGCCACTTGCACAGGCCCGCCGCGCCAGCCAGCAGCACGACGCTGCGCCGTCTGCGTCTTGAAGGTCGGAAAATAGTCGCCCAGCAGCGCGGTCAGGTCCGGCAACACCGGGCCCGCCCAGGTCACGGCAAACACGATGCCGGCGGCATTGAGGTACTCGGTCACCACCGTGCCGCTGGCGAGCGTTTGCGCCTGCAGCGTATAAGGGCTGGCCACAGAGCTGGTGGTCTGGCTGGCGGATGGACTTGCTGCCGCCTTCTTCGCCACCGATGCCTGCTGCGTCGCCTGGGCGGCGGACACAGCCACCGAACCAGGTAGCGGCGCACGGCCCAGCCCGGCCAGCGCGGGCAGCGCGACCTGGCCCAGGACGGTCACGGCAAGAAGAGGGTGAAACGCTTTCATGCTTGATCCAAGGATGCGGTGTGGTCAGGATCAGCATCATAAGGAAGCTGTGACCGTGTTTGAAAACTTTACCTCTCGTTCAACGATATCAGGCAGATCGGACTCAGCTCACCCCTGCGGCATCATGTAGTGGCCCAAGAAAAAACCCCGCCGGGTTGCCCGGGCGGGGTTTTGAACTTCTCACCTTCACCTGACTTGCGTCAGCGTCAGATTAGAACTTGTGGTTGATACCAATGGCATACACGCTGTGCTTGTAATCTGCAACATTCGACTGGGTCTGTTTGTCGGCTTCGTAACCACCATAGATGAAAGTACGCTTGGACAAGATGTACTGAGCGCCGAGACCATAACCTTGACGGGAGGCATCGCCCGTACCTGCTGCATTTACCACAGCAGATTGAGTCGAGTTGTCATTGGCCTTGGCATAGCTAGCCGTCAGCACCAAAGTGGAAGACACCGGCACATCCACGCCAATTTGGTATTCATTGCTGCTAGCACCGTCGCGGCCGGCGATATTGGCGACGTGACCATAGCTACCCTTCAGAACAGCTACGCCTAAGTTGTATTCAGCACCCAAAAGTGTGAACTTACGGTCGGCCGTCGCGCCAGCCGCGCAAGCAGCAGATCCATCAGTATTGGTAGCGGCTTTGCAAGTTTCAACTTGGTAAGCCAATTGAACGCCCAAAGGACCGTTGGCGTAGTTTGCATTCAGGCCAAAGGCCGAATCTGCACTTGTTGAAGAAGATTTGTTTTCACCCAAAGAGTATTGGATGGTTGCGTCGAGGCCAGCGATTGTGGGGATACTGTATGACAAGGCGTTGTTAAAGCGCAATGTATTGCCAGTAGCAGTATTGGCCACTCCATTAATGAACACTGAGTTGCCTTGATCATTGACGCGACCAATGTTGCCCAAGGGTGCCAAGCCAGAGTCAAGCATCGCATTGGAAGTGCCTGCTACGTTGTAGACAGCTGTTGACATCCGGCCCAACTGCACCGCGCCAAAACCGCCCGACAAACCAACCCAAGCTTGACGACCGAACAGCAAGCCACCTTGCGCAGCGGCGCCAGAGTCAATGCTAAAACCACTTTCCAGTTGAAAGTTGGTCTTCAAGCCACCACCCAGGTCTTCAGAACCCTTCATGCCCCAGCGGTCGCCATTGACACTACCTGAATTCAGAACGGTCTGACTCAGGCTACCTTTGCCATCACCTTTATCAACGCTGTTTGATCCAAACCAAACGTCAGCAATACCATACAAAGTCACAGAAGATTGGGCCATAGCGGCACCAGAAGCGGCCAGCACAGCCAGCGCGTACGTTGCAGAATTTTGCCTAAAAATACCAGAAGGTGTTGAAGGTCACGCCAAACTTCTGCCAACATTGAAGTGACACGAGTTGTACAGTTCGCGGTGTACAACTCAAGCTGACACAGCGCGGGTGCAGCGTGACTATTTTACGCAGCGGCAAACGCTGGCAGAGCTTGGCTTGATACTGGCATTTTGGTAGCAGCGCAGTTTTGCT
>CAIVHU010000012.1 GCA_903905735.1 uncultured beta proteobacterium | reverse complement strand
TCCTCGTATCGGCGTTGGGCCAGGTCGCAGTCGTATTGGGCACGCTCAATGCGCATTTGCCACTGTCGCATGATGGCCTGATCGCGTTGCTCAAGGTTAGCCAGAGCTGCCAAGGCCAATTCCAGTTCGGCCGGTTTGAGAGCCTTGAACACTTCCTCACAAATGGCGTCATCAAGCAGCCCGGCGCGCACACTCAGACAGTTTTTAGTGGCCAAGCCATCCCTGCGCATCCATCCGCACTCATAGGATGGATAGATGCCGCCGTTTCCCTGGTAACGCACGGTTAGCGCGCGCCCACACTTGCCGCAAAGTAATTGCCCTTGTAGAAGGGCAAGCCCTTCACGCGCCGCACCACTGAGAACGGTGCCTTCACCGTTGGTGCGGTTGCGTGCAAGGCGTTGATTGTTTTGTTCAAACTCCTTCATGGTGATGTAGCCCTCGTGGTGTTCGGGCAAGTTCACGCGCCATTGTGACACTGGCATCAATCGCACATTTTTGTGTACCTCGGCCTCGGCGGTGATAGTTTTTGCGTACTGGTGGCGCCCGAAAACATAGGCTCCAGCGTATGACGGGTTCTTGATGAGACTTAGGACGCGGCCGTGGGCTAGGCGGCCCCAAATCAGTTTGCCTGCCCAACTCCCACCGTAGGAGCGCTTGGGAAAGCGCAGCCCTTCGCGCGCGAAACGCTGCACGACGGCGTAGGCGCTGCCGGTTTCCTGAAACAGACGAAATACCAACGCCACGGCGCCACGAACTTCCTCGTCGGGATCGAACACGATGTGGTCTTGGTCGTCGCAGCAAAAGCCTACCGGTAAGGGGAAACGAAGTTCACCTTTTTGGGCTTTGTTTAACTTACCGCCCAGGAGGCGCCCGCGCAAAAAATGAAGTTCTGCCTGAGCCATCGTCCCCTTTAGGCCAAGCAACAACCCATCGTTGAAGTCCCCAGGGTCGTAACAGCCGTCGGCATCGATCACCAGGGTGTGTGTCAGAGCGCAAAGCTCGAGTAGTCGGTGCCAGTCCAGATTGGAGCGCGCTAGGCGCGATACCTCCAGGGCAAAGACTGCTCCGACTTGGCCCATCGACACATCTGCTACCAGCGTCTTGAAGTCCTCGCGACCGCTCATCTGCGCCCCCGACTGGCCAAGATCGCGGTCCAGCACCTTTATAGATCTCTGGGGCCAGCCCAATGTCAGCGCTTTGTCCTTGAGCGCGTACTGGCGCTCGGTGCTCTCCTGGTTGTGGCGTACTTGGGCCAGCGTCGACTGGCGCACATAGACATACGCAGGTTTGCTCTGGTGGCTTTGCGTGATCTTCATGTTCATGGCTGACCTCCGTACAGGAAACGGGCGCTGGCTCGCAGTCGATCATGTCGATGAGCATATTGGCGATCAACAGCGCGCCCAACGGCACGTCTAGGCAAAGGGCGGGTGAGAAGGGTATCTGGCTCACCGGCACACCTTAAAGCGGTTCGCGCCGGCGTAACAGTTCGTGGTTGATCTCGGAGATACCCTCCAAGATCTCGCGGACTTGAGCGTAGTTCGCCACACACTGGCTGACCTGTTCGCAACTGGCCTGGGGCACGTAGTCCATCTGAGGGGAGCGCCCTGGATAACTCACTGTGAGATAGGTCTTGGGTCCGTGGCCCTGGCCCTGGGCGCATTTGCAGTTTGGATTGCCGCAGCGTTTGTAACGCTCGATCAAGGAGCCACGAAGCACTGAATCGAGCGCAGGAAGATTGCGAAGGAGCTTCTTGCGGTTGCGCTTTAGCTCGGCTAATGTCAAGTCTTTCATTGGTAACTGACCATTTAAAAGAATGGTCCGAATATAGTGAATTAAAATTCATTTGGCAACCCCTTTTGATTTGCGACTGGAAAATAATTCAAGAAGATCGACCAGGTCGCAGAGGGACCAGAGGTCAAGTCGCCCCGGTGGCCCGTCAACCCGTTGGTGAGAGAAATTGGGCGGTGCGAGATCAGTCCAAAGACGAGACACGGCAAAGCTGCCGCGCTGGGGGTCTCGAAGAATCAATGTATCGACGCCAGAAACGCACCGCTCCTTCAACACCTCAAAGCGTTGCCCTCGAAGAGGATGGAAAGGATGCCTAATCTCGGCAGATACCGAAGAGTCGTTGGAGGACAGTGCAGTTGACGCTAACCGTG
>CAIVHU010000011.1 GCA_903905735.1 uncultured beta proteobacterium | reverse complement strand
TTGTTGTTTGTGCATGCCGACCTTTCCGATGAAATTCTGGCGCAAACTTTACTCCGAATTCATATGGAGTTTTTTAACATTAGTGCCATTTATATTCCTGAGATTAACAGGGGCTCACCCAGTGCGGATCAGGATGTCTGACGTTTGAGTCGGGCGCTTTCACTTTGCAGCCCTCCACCGCCAACGCGACGGCATGGCGCACCAGATGCGCAGCTCCAGCCGGTGAAGTGCGGCGCTCATGCCGCCACCCCGGCCAGGGCTTTGGAGTCGAGCCACTGGCGCACATCTTCGCAGCGCCAGGCGGTGGTGTTACCCCCCAGCTTGACGGGCTTTGGGAACTGACCCAATTTCACCCAACGCCACAAGGTAGCGTGGGAGACCGGAACTATGCCAGGAGTCAGTTGGGCCTGACGGATTAAGCGGGTAGGTGGTAGCCCGATGGGGTTGGTATTGCTTGACACTTGATGCGCTCCAATTGATTGGGATGCGCAAGTCTCTGATAGCCCCTCACGATTGCACGCAGTAACACCATTCTCAAAATCTATTGATTTTTTTGCACCAAGTTGCAGTCGGTGTGCGGCGTCGGGCCTATGGTGCGATTCCCAGTCCGGTCGGCAACAGACCAGGGGAGGGCTGGCTTTTCAACCCGGCTTCGAGCCGGGCCTAGCTTGCGCACAGACTGTCAGTCAAGCTGCTTGAGTGCCCACTTCTGTTCGGCGGTCAGCTGAGGGTATGTCCACGGCATCAGCCATTGCATCCAGGTGCGCGGCGCGCGCGGCGGCGGTGGAACCCATCGAGGGTGCCAAATTTTGGCTTGCCGGTGAATGTCGCCAGTCGGACCAGTCACGATGCGGCCCTATGCCTTCGCCATGCCATGCGCCACTGCATCACGCAGAGCGGCATTGATACGGGTCTGCCAGCCCGGCCCGGTCGCCTTGAATGCGTCCAGAACGTCAGCATCGACACGCATGTTCAGGGTCGGGCGCTTGGTGGCAACGGTGGGACGGCCACGACCACGCTTCACGGTCGCCGACTGCCAGTACGCAGCGGTTGCAGCCGGGTCGTTGGGGTCATATGGGCCATCGTTTGCAGCATAGGGTGTCGGCGCATCGTGCGCGGCTTCACGCTTGACACGCTCCCAGTCGGTGCCAGTAGGCTTAACGATTGTTTTCGGCATACAGCGTCCTTTCCTGTTTGGATGCCCGGCGCAGTGAGATAGCCCGCACCGTGTCCGGCTCTCGCATCACATACACCAGCACCAGCACCACGCCAGCAACTTCCACCATCGCAACGTCCATCAGCCGGGCCTCATCGCCCCGCGGGCTTTGCAGCGTCAGCTTGTCGGGTGCGTTGAACACCAGCGGCGCATCAGCCAGGGATAGCCCATGTTTGGCAATGTTGACGGCATCCTTGCGCGGGTCAAATGTGAATTGAATCATATTTATTGTATTGGCATCAATTCATCGCGTCAACCTGCCCGGCTCTGACTAGCGCAAAGCTGTCACGCCACATTGCGCAACGGCACCACATTTTTCCCCTTGGCTGGCGCGGTGGTCAGGAAACCCGCCCATTCATTCAGGAGGTTGCGGCGCTTGTCGAACAGGTCGCCCCGGCGGTAAGCGGCCTCGGTGTCGTTGCCGATGGCGTGTGCCAGGGCCATCTCCCGCACCTCGCTTGGGTAGCTGGTACGCTCTGCCACCCAGTCGGCAAACGTCGAGCGGAACCCATGTGGAACCGCAGTCAGGTTCATGCGGCGCATGCAGGCGGTCAGGCTCATATCGCTAAGGGGCTTATCTCCGCTCTGGCCGGGAAACGCCAGGTCAACGGGTTTGCCGTCGCGGTCGGTGAACCGTGGCAACGCGGCCAGCAGCGCCAGCGCGGCAGCACTCAATGGAATGCGGTGCGGCCTGCCTGCCTTCATTCGGGCAGCGGGGATGCTCCAGGTCGCGGCCTCCAGGTCAATCTCTGACCAAAGAGTTCCGCGTGACTCACCCGAACGGCAGGCGCTCAGGATAGTGAACTCCAGGCACCGGGCGCTGGTGCCACCGACGGCGGCCAGCTCGCGCATGAAGTCAAACATGCCATCAATGGGCATCGCTTCGAAGCTGGTGCGATTGTTGACCTTGGATGGCTTGGGCAACACTTGGTCAAGATGGCTGCGCCACTGTGCCGGGTTGAAACCCTTGGGTCGGTAGCCTTGGGCAGCAGCCCAGGACAGCACCAGTTCGATACGGTTGCGGACCCTGACCATCGTCTCGTTTTTGGTTGACCACAGTGGCCTGATGGCGTTGGTCACGTCCTCGGTGTCCACATCCTTGACGTGCTTGTCACCGAAGTGGGGATAAACGTAGGTCTCCAGGGTGTTGCGCCACTGCTGCCCGTGCTTGACGTTTTTCCAACTGGGCTCAAAAGCCTCGATGTAGGCCAGCGCGCAGGCTTTGAACGTCCAGATGACAGCCGCTTGTTTGGTCCGGCGCTCTGCCACAGGGTCGATACCTTCCTTGATACCATCTTTGGCGGTGCGTGCCTTTTCGACAGCCATCGCCAGGGTCACTTCAGGATAGCCGCCCAGGCCAATATCTTTACGATTGGCACCCACCATCGTGCGCAACACCCAGGACTTCGCCCCACTGGGTTTGATGAACAGTCGCAGCCCCGCCACGGTACCCACTGGGTGCTGTCCCGGCTCAGTCAGTCTTTTGACCTCCAAAGCCCCCAACGCTTGCGCAATCTTGGCCATACCGTTCCCCCAATAAAAAGGTTTCTCCTATAAGCCAGTTCCCCCATCAACCCCATCCGTTCCCCCATCGGGGTTTATGCTTGGATGATACGGAATGATACAACAAGATTCGAACTACCAATGAATATGATGGGGGAACTGGCAGTTTTGAGACGTAAAAAAACCCCATGAATGGGGCATCTGGCGGAAGCTGTGAGATTCGAACTCACGGATGTCGTAAAACATCGCCGGTTTTCAAGACCGGTGCCTTAAACCGCTCGGCCAAGCTTCCAGAGCGAGCATTGTAACTGGGAGTTTTACCCACAACACCAGGCCACCGGGCCAAACGGTGTGACTACCGGGGTGGCGGTGCTTTATGATTTGGCTGATGAATCTTGCCGGTTCAAGCCCATTCCCAAGGAAATCTCATGAATGTCATCCCTGCCGAAAGTCACCGCCTGTTTTCGCGTGTTCCTTTTAGTGCCGCCGTCACCCTGCATCTGCCGGGCAAGACGCTGGAAGTCTCGTTGCTGGACATTGCTTTAAAGGGCGCGCTGGTTGGGACGGATGTCCCCGAAGACATTGGACTCCAGGCTCCTTGCCGTTTGATGCTGCCGCTGTCCAACGACGGCGAGATGATCGAAATGGCAGGCACCATTGCCCACTTGGAAGGCTGTCATGTGGGCCTGCGTTGCGAGCACATTGACCTGGCCAGCCTGACCTTGCTGCGTCGGCTCCTGGAACTCAACACCGGTGACGCAGATTTGATGGACCGCGAGCTGTCGCAGCTTTTCTCGACCCGGCAAGCCTGAAATTTTGCCGGTAGCGCGCTAAAAACCTGCAGAGTCAGGCAACGTTGCACTCGCGGCGCAGCAGTGCCAGTGCGTCGGCCAGTTTGTTGTCGCGATCGCTGAGCAGCGTTGACTGGGCTTCAGCCACAAAGTCTTGCCACAAGCGCGCGTAGTCGTCCTGATGCTGATCCGGCGCGTGCGCCAGGATGTAGTCACTGGCCAGCTGGGGTTGAAAACCGGTTTTGCGCAGCTTGCGGATCAGGCTGGCAGCAGATTTGTCCGTCAGCAGGGTTTTGGGTGCTGACCCTGCAGCCACACAGACAAACAAGGTCAGCAGGGTGCTGTCGTCACTGTGGCCCTGGGTGATCTTCTCCCATGCGGCGGAACGCGCCCGGTCATGCTGGCCGACTTCGCTCAACGCGTCCTCAATCCAGAAGTAGCGGCCCACGAAAGCAGGTGTCTGGTCAAACAGCTTGCGGATGCCGAGTCGCGCATCCAGCAGCTTGGGCAAATCCGACAACACACTTTGCCGCACCGATGCCACCACCTCGTTGAACTCTGAGGGCAGATTCTTGGGGAAATCAGTGACCAAGATGGCTGAAGCCCTAGTATTACGGCGCAACGATGCTATCATTTTTTCAAAACCCGGCCAGTCCGGCATATCCTTGCGCCGGATGGCGTTGGCCAGCAAAGCGGTGCGGATCACTGCCTCGGCATCAGGCTCATGGTCTTGCAGTTCGTCGGCACTCAAACCCAACTGGTCAGCCAGCCACAAAGCCGCATCCACCACCTGAGCCACGCGGCGACGCGCAGCCAGTTCGGCTTGCACTTCCGCAAAACTTGCCAGCGACCAGCGCGCCAGTTGCGGGATATGACGATCCGAAAAGCCGCCGCGCTCGTTCATGCCAAAGTGGGTGTTTTGCGGCATAACGATCAGCGCCTTGAGCATGTCAGAGCCGGCTTTCGAGCGTGATAGAAACGAATGGTCGCGCAACAAGGTCGCGGCAACGCGCAGGTCTCCCTCGCTGGCAAACTGCAGGTGCAGACTGACCAGGTTGACGATGCGGTCGCGCGCCCTTTCCAGCTCAGGGCGCAGGAATTCACTGCCGAAGTAGCGCGCGATCTGCACCATGCCTTTGGGGGCCTCTTCGGCAATCGCGTCAAGCTTGTGTTGATGGATCAGGCCATGCTGCACGCCGTACAGCAAGGCCTTTTCAAAAAAAGGCCGACTGTCAAACAGCGAGACGGTGCCTGCGGCTGGAGCGGGTGAATTCGTCATATTTGATAGCGTCTAGCCCAAGCAGATAAAGGGCTGCGAGGCCAAATAGCTAAATATCTAAATGGCGGACTCTTCGTCCGACTCGGGCGCCGCCGGGGTGGCTTTGCCCAGGTCGGTGTCGCGGGTTTCAACCTTACCGTCATCCTCTTCCAAGTCTTCGGCATCCAAACCCAACTCAAAGGCGCGGGCCTTGGCGCGCAGCACCACCAGCATTTCGATGAACAGGTCAGGCAATTCGTAGCGCAGCAGCCAGGCCAGTTGCATCCAGTCCTGGTCGGCCACGTCGTCCTGTTCAACCTTTGGGCGGGCCCAGGCGTTGGCACGCAGATCGTCCTCAGAAATCATCTCGCCGTCGTCTTCGGCCGTCTCAAATGTGCCGCTGCGGGCAAAGGCTTCGACACGGCTCCACTTTTCTTCAAAGTAATCTGCCAGCGCCTCGCTACCACCTTCGAGATCGCCAATGGCGGTCAAAAATTCCAGTGGGTCAGCGCCGTCACGAAAGATCACCGAGTTCATCATGCCGCGCAGATGGCTGCGGGTCAGATCACGGTACTGCTTTTCGATCACCACGGCACGGGCAAACTGCTCCGGCGTGAGCATCAGGTTAATGATCGACGACTTGGAGTTGTCGTACTCCCGAATCACCGCCAGCACGTCTTTGGGCGGCAGTTGGGCCAGCACCTCCATCAATGCGCCATCGCCCTGCGCGTCTGCCAGCGCAACCAGCGCATGCTCTGCGCCGACGATATCGCCGGCGGCGATCAGGGACTGGGTTTTTTCGATCAGGGCCAAATGCTGCATATCACTCCTTGCGGTCAAAACCTTGGTCTTCAAGCCAGTCTGCGCTGGCCTCGTCATGTTCCTGATCATTTTTATGCGCGTGGTCGTCATCCGCATCAAAGTCGTGACCGTGATCCAGGTTCCGCGAGCTGGCGCGCGCGCCGTGCTCGGCGGGTTCATCTTGCTCGTTGTCAGCCGGGTGGTCCTGGTGATGTGGCGACGGCCGCTGGTACAAATACTCCAGCGTCGCAGCGACGGTCATGAACCAGTCACCCTGTGGATCCTTGAGCAGGACGGCGGCCATGTCTTTGGCCCAAGGCGTCAGCTGCACGGCATCAGCCAGGCTGTCCCAGTCGGGAAATTCGTCAGACTCCAGCGTCAGCAATTGCTCCATCACGGCTGGCAATTCAAAGTGGAAACCGCCGTGGAAAGCCACGGCCACCATCTCAGGCGCGGATTCCATCATCTGGCTCAAAAACGCAATCTGGCCACGTTTTTCGAGCAGGCGCTGACGCAACACATCTTTACCTTCGGAATCCGAGGCGAGGTCGTCAATTTCGGCTTGGTAAGACGTGCGCAATGCGCGAAAAAAAGCAGACATGCTCATGGCGTTACTCTCAGTAGTGCCGACCTCAGACAAGGCGGCCAAAATAGTCGAGCCAAATGGTGCGGGCTGTCTCGAGCGGGCTGTCGAGCAGGTTGCGCTGGCGGTTGTCATCATAGGCTTTGCGCAGATCGGGGTCGGACAACACGTCATACGCCTCTTGCACTGCGCGAAAACGTGCCGGTGCCTGCGGGGAGGCATTGCGATCCGGGTGGTGCAAAGAGGCCTGCTGGCGAAACGCTTTCTTGATGTCAGCGAGTGGTGCCGAAGGGGGCAAGCCCAAAGCGGCGTAATGGTCTTTATGCTGCATGAGGCGTTTACATCAAATGGTGTTGCGGGTCTGGCCTGATCAACCCGGGTATGCTTGGCGCGGCTGGCGGGGATCTTAGTTTCCGCTATCGTACCCCATATAAATCAATTACTTAGCGGCATATCCCGCCACGTGGTATCCAGATTTGTATCCGGCTACTGGCTCTGATATTACAGCGAATTACTACACTCACATCGCGAGGATTTTTCACCCTTGCTTCCAAGGCTTGCAGGCGAGAAGGGTTGAAGACTATAATCAGGTGTGATATCATAGGTCACATCTGAAGACCATCCATCATGACGAAATCGCCCAAAGAGATGCTTCTTGAGCACGAACGCTTCGAACTCAAGGCAAAGTCTGGCGGCGGAGTATTGAGTTATGAGGTGTGGGGCTACAAGGAGAAGGGAGC
>CAIVHU010000010.1 GCA_903905735.1 uncultured beta proteobacterium | reverse complement strand
TACCAGAGCCCGATGGAAGACGGCATGCAGCATTTTCACGAGTGGTACCGCCGCCAGATGGCCACCTGAATGCCATGGTTTTCATAGCTGCTTGCGCTTTATCCATAAGGGCTAGAGCCTTATTTCTTATATAAAGCATGCAAGCCCTGTGGATGGTGCTGGCGGCCTTCTTTTTTGCCACCATGGCGGTGGGGGTCAAGATGGCCGGTGCGGACTTCAGCTCTTTTGAGCTGGTGTTCTACCGCGGCCTGGTCAGTGTGATTTTTATCTGGTTGATCTTGCGCAACCATGGCACGTCCATTGTCACCAAGGTGCCGATGATGCACGCCTGGCGCACGCTGGTCGGCGTGTTTTCGATGACCAGCTGGTTCTACGCGATTGCCCATCTGCCACTGGCCACCGCCATGACGCTCAACTACATGAGTGGTGTCTGGGTCGCCACCTTTGTCATCGGCGGCGCGCTGCGGTATGGCAAATCCAGCCGCCAGGGGCCGCTGACGGCGATGGTGCTGACCAGCTTTGTCGGTGTGATCCTGTTGCTGCGCCCCACGCTGGCGCAAGACCAGTTGTTTGCCGGACTGATCGGCCTGCTCTCGGGCCTGGGCGCCTCCATGGCCATGCTGCAGGTCGCGGCACTCGGGCGGGTAGGCGAGCCCGAGGGGCGTGTGGTGTTTTACTTCTCGGTGGGCACCACACTGGTCGGCCTGCTGGGCTCGCTCTGGTTTGGCTTCACGCCCTGGAGCGCCGTACGCTGGCAATCGCTGGCCTGGCTGGTGCCGATTGGCGTACTGGCCTCACTGGGTCAATGGGCCATGACGCGTGCCTACAGCCGGGGCTCGACGCTGCTGGTGGCCAATCTGCAATATACGGGCATTGTGTTTGCCGCGATCTACAGTCTGCTGGTGTTTGGCGAACATGTGGCACCCATCGGCTGGGTCGGCATTCTGCTGATCATCGCCAGCGGTGTGACCGCCACTGTGCTGCGCACGCCCGCCCTGCCCACCGTCACCCCCGCTGAGACCAGCTAGGCAACAGCACCGCAGGTCACCCTGCTTTATAGAATGCCAGCCACAAAAACCTATCGCAGGACCCCATCCGATGTACACCACCCTGATCTCCGTTGAACAACTGCAATCCCTGCGCGCCAGCGGCCAGCCGTTCATGGTGTTTGACTGCAGCTTTGAGCTGCTGCAACCCTTGCAAGGCGATGTGCAGTACCTGGACAGCCACATCGCCGGTGCTGTGCGCGCCGATCTGGACCGGCATTTGTGCTGCTTCACACCGGCTGAGGCCGTCTGCGGTGGTCGCCACCCGCTGCCAAAGCGCGAAGCGGTGGCCGCCTGGCTGGGCAGCGGGGGCTTCACCAACAACATGCAGGCCGTGGTGTATGACCGCCAGGGCATCAACTACTGTGGACGGCTGTGGTGGCTGCTGAAATGGCTGGGACATGAGTCGGCGGCGGTGCTGGACGGTGGCCTGCAGGCCTGGGTGGCCGCCGGTGGTGCGGTCGAGGCCGGGCCGGGCTCGCAGAAACCAACAGCAAATTTTGCTCTAGCCCCCGCGCTGGTTGAGTGGGTTACTACAGAAGAAATAGCAGCCAATTTGGGCCGTCCAGCGCAGACCATCGTCGATGCCCGCGCCACGCCGCGTTTTCTGGGGGAGGTAGAGCCCATTGACCCAGTGGCCGGGCACATTCCGGGTGCTTTGAACCGCCCGTTTGCCAACAATCTGCAGAGCAACGGCCTGTTCAAATCGCCTGAGCAGCTCAAAGACGAGTTCACGGCCCTAATTTGCCAGCGCGACCCGGCCACGGTGGTGCACCACTGCGGCAGCGGCGTGAGTTCGGTGCCCAATGTGCTGGCCATGGAAGTGGCCGGCCTGGGCCGTACCAAGCTCTACGCCGGGAGCTGGAGCGAGTGGTGCAGCGATTCGGCGCGGCCGGTGGCGCGCGGCTAAACCGCCTCCAGCGCAAGCAGCTCTGCCACCGTCTGCTTGCGCCGGATCAACCGTGGCAGGCCGTTTTCGATCAAGACCTCAGGAATCAACGGCCGGGTGTTGTAGTTGGATGACATCGACGCGCCGTAGGCTCCGGTGTCGTGCAATACCAGCCAATCGCCCACCTGCGCCACCGGCAGGGCGCGTTGGAGCACCACGCCGCCCTCGCCCTGGGTGAACACATCGCCCGACTCGCACAGCGGCCCGCCCACCACCGTGTCTTGCCAGGCACCACTCGCGGGTGTGCCGTCGGCATGGATGATTTCCATATCGTGAAAACTGCCATACATGCTGGGGCGCATCAGATCGCTGAAGCCGGCATCGACCATCACAAACGGGTTGCTGCCCATGGTTTTGGTGGCGCGCACCTCGGTCACCAGCACGCCGGATTCAGCCACCAGGTAGCGTCCTGGCTCAATCTCCAGCTTGACAGGATGGCCCAGCAGGTCGGCGATTTGCTGACGCGCTGCATCCCACAGGCTGAAGTAATGCGCCGTATCGATCTGTGGTTCATCGGCCTGGTAAGGAATCGACAGCCCCCCGCCCGCCGAGATGGCCTGCAGATCCAGCCCCTGGACCGCCACTTCTGCCACCAGCTCCACCATCGCGCCGCAGACCTCTTGCAGGTGCGAGTAATCCACGCCCGAGCCGATGTGCATGTGCAAGCCGACCAGTTGCAGACCATTGGCACGCACTTTTTCGCAGGCCAACGGCAGGTCAGCATGCCAAATGCCGTGCTTGCTGTGCTCGCCGCCCGTGTTGGTCTTGTTGCTGTGGCCGTGGCCAAATCCGGGGTTGATGCGCAGCCACACCGGGTGACCGGGGCTGAGCGCGCCAAGCTGGTCCAGCATGTCGATGGAGCCGCAATTCACCGGAATGCCCAACTCCGCCACGCGCGGCAAGGTGGCGCGGTCCAGCAGATCAGCGGTGAAAACGATCTCGGCGTGGCCGTTGTGCACACCGGGCGTGTAGCCTGCGGCCAAAGCGCGTTCGATCTCACCGAGCGACACCGAATCGACCATCACACCGCAACGCTTCATGAGTTTGAGGATGTGCGTGTTGGAATTGGCCTTCTGGGCAAAGCGGATCACGTCAAACGAGCGCAGATTGGCGATCTGGCGCTCAATCGAGCTTGCGTCATAGACCCACAGCGGTGTGCCGTGGGTTTGGGCCAAGGTGGCCAGGGTGTGGGAGGTAAATGGGTTCATGGAGCGATCATGCCCACATTAGTCCATGCCTGCAATGCCTATTTATTTAAATAGCTATTCACTACGGATATAGTTGACGCATGAACCGCATGCACCAAGACATCGCCGCACCTGCCCTGACCCACCGTCAACTGGCGATGTTTCGCGCCATCATGCTGCACGGCAACCTGAGCCGGGCGGCGGAGGTCACCGCCTCCAGCCAGCCCACCCTGAGCAGGGAATTGGCGCGTCTGGAATACCTGCTGGGCTTTGCGCTGTTTGACCGGGTGCGTGGCCGCTTACGCCCCACGATGCGGGCGCTGGCGCTGATGCAGGAGGTCGAGCGCTCGTTTGTCGGGCTGGATCAGATCGCCGCCCGAGCGCAAGAGCTGCGCACCCTGTCCACCGGGCGGCTGCATCTGGCCTGCTTGCCCGCGCTGGCCCAGGCGCTGGTGCCGCGCGCGCTGCTGCAGTTTCAACAGGCCCTGCCGGAGGCGGCAGTCAGCGTGGTGCCGCTGGAGTCACCCTGGCTGGAGCAGGCCCTGAGCGAGCAGCGCTTTGATCTGGGCTTGAGTGAAACCGCCGAGGCCCCCACCGGCGTGACCCTACAACCGCTTCTGGAAGTCAACGAGGTCGCGGTGTTGCCGCGCGGCCACGCGCTGGCCCGCCAATCGGTGTTGACGCCGCAAGACTTTGAAGGCCAGCGCTTTGTCAGCCTTGCGGTGGGTGACCGGTATCGGTTGGCGATTGACCAGATGTTTGCCGCCGCCGGTGTGACGCGCATCACCGCGCCGGAAACCGCCAGCGCGGCGGCGGTGTGTGCCATGGTGCGCCAGGGTCTGGGGGTGGCCATCGTCAATCCGTTGACCGCGCTGGAGCTGTCCGGACCTGATCTGCTGGTGCGCCGCTTGAGCGTACCGATCACCTTCCAGGTCAGTCTGCTGCTGCCCGACGTGGCCGCACCGCATCCGCTGCGCGGTGCACTGGTCGCTGCCATGACCGAAGCTGCAGTGCAGACGATTGAGCGTCTGGCGCGCCAGGGTGACCCGGCCTCACCCGACCGCCAGACGGTGTAACCCACCCCTGCACCAAAGGTCATAACTGGCCCGCTTAATGTCCGTTTTTGCCGCCAACGGGCTCCACGCACAAGCACAGAATTCACGCACTGCCACAGACAACAACACCCCTTTGCGACAGGAATAACCGTCACCCCAAGGAGGGAAAACCATGCCATCCGAAGTCATCTCCATGTCACCCGGCACGTCAGCAGACGCCGGGACTGACGAGCGCCTTGTGCTGCTGGAAGAAGTCGATTTCAAATGGCTGATGGCTGGAGAGGGCTGGTGGATCGACACCTGGCGCTTGCACACCGACTCAGGCTACGCACGTCACCTGCTGCAATTGGTGGCGCAGACCCCATCCGCTGCGTTGCGCACCTGCGCCGCCCACCTGGAGGCCACGCTCGGGCTGGGTTGAGGTCGACACCACTTCAGGGTCCCAAATTTCCCCTGAATCCGGGGCCATTTGTGTTACCTACCGCACACCGCGCGCGCTGGCCTTGCAGTATGCTGCACTGCGGCCAGACAAATTTGGCCGATATGACCAACAACCTGGAGGAACATCCCATGCAGAAAACGTCCACCCGTCGCAGCTTCATTCAGATATTCCCGCTGGCAGGCCTCACCATGATTGCGGCCTGTTCAGACAAAACACCCCCCGCGCCGGCTCCGGCACCACCACCGCCCCCCGAACCAGCTCCCGCCCCCGCGCCAGCCGCTGCACCGGAGCCAGCATCTGCTCCAGCGCCAGCAGCCGAGCCGGCATCGGCACCTGCTGCGCCAGCCACTTCAGCCGCCAATATGCCCCTGGTGGATCCCAAAGACCCACAAGCACTTGCGCTGGGCTATGTGCCAGATGCCGCTCAGGCAGACAAGGTCAAGTACAAAACTTTTGTCGCGGGCAGCCATTGCGCGACCTGTGGCTTGTTCCAGGGCAAGGCCGGTGACGCTGAAGGCGGCTGCCCCCTGTACCCCGGCAAACATGTGCTGGCAACCGGCTGGTGCAGCGCCTGGGTCAAAAAAACCTGATCACTCCGTTTTGAATTGACCACACCGACGTAACAATCGGTGACATGTGAGGAGTACGGACCCACTCCACACACAGTCACATCAAGCTACGCCGTGCGCCTTGAACCAGGCCAGCGCACGCTTGAAGCCGTCTTCGGCCGCCTCCTTGCGGTAGCTGGGCCGGTAGTCGGCGTGAAAGGCGTGCGGCGCGTCCTTGTACACGACAAACTCGCTGGCTTTGGCCGCCTGGTTCCCGAGCGCTCCCGCCTCGGCCAGCGCGTCTTTCATCTGGTTGATGGTGGTCAACGGGTTGCCACCGTCCTGGCCGCCGTACAAGCCCAGCACCGGCGCTTTCAGCTGCGCCACCAGATCCAGCGGATTTTTGGGCATCAAGGCTGACGGCGTTCCCACCAAACGGCCATACCAGGCCACGGCCGCCTTGACATTGCTGCGCTGCTCAGCGTACAGCCAGGTGATGCGCCCGCCCCAGCAAAAACCGGTGATACCTACCTTCTTGAGATCGCCGCCGTTTTCGCCCGCCCACTTCACTGCCCCATCCAGGTCACCCATGACCTGCGCATCGGGCACCTTGGAGACCACCTCGGCCATCAGTTTGGCCATTTCGCCATAACTGCCAGGGTCGCCCTGGCGCGCAAAGAGTTCGGGTGCAATCGCCAGATAACCTGCCTTGGCAAAGCGGCGGCAGGTGTCGGCAATGTATTCATGCACGCCAAAAATCTCATGCACCACCAGCAGCACAGGCAGGTTCGTCTTGCCTTCAGGTGCCGCGTAATAAAACGGCACCGAAAAACCCTCAATGTCGTAAGTGCCTTCGCCGGTGCGCAAACCCTCGGCCGAGGTTTTGATCGCCGTTTGCGCCATGATGGGCATGGCGGCAGCGGCATAACCCACACCCAAGGCGATTTTGAGCGCGGTGCGTCGACTGGCACCCGACTCGGTGGTCTGGCCGGGCAACAGCGCATCGACATCCTGGGTCTGGTTGGCATCAAGCATGGGGGGTCTCCTTTGATAAAAATCAATAGCTTAACCAGCTGCACGAGCCGTCTGGTTTGTGGGGAAATGCGCAGAAAATCCGCTATGCTCTGTTGTGCATGCCAGCGCGCAGTGATCCTGTGGCGCTGGCAGCGTGACCGGTCTAGGTGCTTTACCCGATGCACCCGGGCTCCCGTTCAACGTATTCTGTGGCGGACCACAAGCCCGCAAGGAGACTCTTTCATGCCCCAGCGCCAACCGCTTCACCTGCACGTGCCAGAGCCCACCGGGCGACCCGGTCGTGACACGGATTTCTCTTACCTCCCCTTGTCTGCCGCCGGTGTCAAGCGCCGTCCGCCGGTCAACATTGCCGCCGCGCAGACTAACGATCTGGCCTTTGCGCTGATCCGCGTGCTCGACGACAACGGCCAGGCCGTGGGCCCGTGGGCACCGCAGATGGACGTGGCACTGCTCAAACGCGGCATGCGCGCGATGATGCTGACCCGCGCTTTCGATGCGCGCATGCTGATCGCCCAGCGCCAGAAAAAGATGTCGTTCTACATGCAGTGCCTGGGCGAGGAAGCCATTGCCTGCGCCCATGCGCTGGCCATCGGTGACGGCGACATGTGTTTCCCCACCTACCGCCAGCAGGGCCTTTTGCTGAGCCGCGAAGACAACGACATGGTTGAGATGATCTGCCAGCTCTACAGCAACGCGCGCGACCCGATGAAAGGCCGCCAGCTGCCTGTGATGTACTCCAGCAAGAAGCAGGGCTTCTTCTCGCTCTCGGGCAACCTGGCCACACAAGTGATTCAGGCGGTGGGCTGGGCCATGGCCAGCGCCATCAAGGGCGACGACAAGGTGGCCAGTGCCTGGATTGGCGACGGTGCCACCGCCGAAGCCGACTTTCACACCGCGCTGACCTTTGCCCACGTGTACCGCGCGCCGGTGATCATCAATGTGGTGAACAACCAGTGGGCCATTTCCACCTTTCAGGCGATTGCCGGCGGCGAAGGCACCACCTTTGCCGCGCGCGGTGCAGGTTGCGGCATTGCGTCGTTGCGCGTTGATGGCAACGACTTTCTGGCCTGCTATGCGGCCACCAAATGGGCGCTGGAGCGCGCGCGCAGCAGCTTTGGCCCGACGCTGATCGAATGGGTGACCTACCGTGCCGGGCCGCACTCCACCTCGGACGACCCCAGCAAATACCGCCCGGCCAACGACGCGGCGCGCTTTCCGCTGGGCGACCCGATAGCGCGCCTGAAGCAGCATCTGATCGTGCTCGGTGCCTGGTCGGATGCGGAACACGAAGCCACACGAAAAGAGGTCGAGGCCGAAGTGCTGGCCGCGCAAAAAGAAGCCGAGAAATACGGCACACTGGCCGACAGCCATGCGCTGGACCTGGCCAGCATGTTTGAAGATGTGTACAAAGACATGCCTGCGCACCTGATTCGCCAGCGCGCAGAACTGGGAGCGTCATCATGAGCAGCAACACTGTGACGAACGCCACCAGCAGCAGCGTAACGCCCGACGCAGCAAGCACCGGAGCAAGTTCCCCGATGACGATGATCCAGGCGCTGCGCTCGGCCATGGACGTGATGCTCAACCGCGACCCGAACGTGGTCGTTTACGGCCAGGACGTGGGCTACTTTGGGGGCGTTTTCCGCTGCACCGAAGGCTTGCAGCAAAAACACGGTAACCAGCGCGTGTTTGACGCGCCGATTTCCGAGGGAGGCATCGTTGGCACAGCTGTCGGCATGGGTGCCTACGGGCTGCGGCCAGTGGTTGAGATCCAGTTTGCCGACTACGTGTACCCGGCCACCGATCAGATCGTCTCCGAGGCGGCAAGGCTACGCTTCCGCTCGGCGGGTGATTTCACCTGCCCAATCACCATCCGTATGCCGTGTGGCGGCGGCATTTACGGTGGCCAAACCCACAGCCAGAGCCCCGAAGCCATGTTCACCCAGGTCTGCGGCCTGCGCACGGTGATGCCATCCAACCCGTATGACGCCAAGGGCCTGCTGATCGCGTCGATTGAAAACGACGACCCTGTGATCTTTCTGGAACCCAAGCGCCTGTACAACGGTCCGTTTGACGGCCACCACGACCAGCCGGTGGTGCCGTGGAGCAAACACCCGCTGGGCAACGTGCCCGACGGTTATTACACCGTGCCGCTGGACAGCGCTTCTATCTATAAATCGGGTCAAGCCATGACGGTAATTGCGTATGGCACTATGGTCTATGTAGCAGAGGCGGCGGCACGCGAGAGCGGCATCGACGCCGAGATCATCGACCTGCGCAGCCTGTGGCCGCTCGATCTGGACACCTTGGTAGCTTCGGTGAAGAAAACCGGCCGCTGCGTCATCGTGCACGAAGCCACGCGCACCAACGGGCTGGGCGCCGAGCTGACGGCATTGATTCAGGAGCATTGTTTCTACCATCTGGAAGCGCCGATTGAGCGCGTCACCGGCTGGGACACGCCCTATCCGCATGCGCAGGAGTGGGCCTACTTTCCCGGTCCGGCGCGCATGGCAGCCGCCTTCCAACGCGTGATGGAGGCGTAAATCATGACGGTTCAAAGCATCAAGATGCCCGACATTGGCGAAGGTATTGCCGAAGTGGAAGTGGTCGCCTGGCGCGTGGCCGTGGGCGAACTGGTGGCCGAAGATCAAATCCTGGCCGACGTGATGACCGACAAAGCCACGGTGGAAATCCCTTCACATGTGACCGGCACGGTGATCTCGCTGGACGCAGCCGTGGGTGAGGTGGTGGCCGTGGGCACACCGATTATTCATATCGAAACGGCTGCAGCCATTATGGATAAAGGGAAAGCAGCTACTGAAGATGCAGCAACCGAAGCGATGGCTACACCAGCCGCGATAGTGCCTGCTGCTTCAGCGTCAGCACCGGCACTGGCACTGGCACTGGCAAAAGCAGTATCAGGCACCCGTGCAGAACCGGTAGCCGCCCCAGCGCCGAACCTGGCTCGCAGCCCGGCACCGGTGACTGCGCCAGCTTCAGCGGCACCGGCACCGGCACACCCCGGCGCACGCCCTATCGCTGCCCCCGCCGTGCGCCAGCGCGCCATCGAGTTGGGGCTGGATCTGGCGCAAATCACGCCAACCGGCACGGCAGGGCGCATCACCCACGCTGATCTGGACCGGCACGCCAAGAGCTCTGAAAGCAGTAGCAGCTTGCGCAGGCTAGACAAGGGCTACCAGCCTCTGGAGGCCACAGAAAGCATCCCCGTCATCGGCCTGCGCCGCAAGATTGCGCACAAGATGCAGGAAGCCAAGCGCCGCATTCCGCACTTCACCTACGTCGAAGAAGTCGATGTGACCGAGCTCGAAGCCCTGCGCGCCCAGCTCAACGCGCAGTTTGGTACCACCCGTGGCCGCCTGACGCTGCTGCCGCTCTTGATCCGCGCCATCGTTCTGGCGGTGCGCGAGCACCCGGAGGTGAACGCGCGTTATGACGACGATGCCGGCGTGCTGACCCGATTTGCAGCCGTGCATCTGGGTCTGGCCACGCAAACCGCTGGCGGCCTGATGGTGCCGGTGATCCGCCACGCCGAGTCGCTGGACCTGTGGGCTTGCGCTGCCGAGATCAAACGCCTGGCCGATGCCGCCCGCACTGGCAAAGCCGCGCGTGACGAGCTGACTGGTTCCACCATCACCGTCACCAGTCTGGGCACGCTGTCTGGCATTGCCCACACGCCGGTGATCAACCACCCCGAAGTCGCCATCGTCGGCCCGAACCGCATCATCGAAAAACCGGTGATACGGGGTGGCCTGGTGGTGGCGCGCAAGAGGATGAACATCTCGTCATCTTTTGACCACCGGGTGGTGGACGGCATGAACGCCGCCGAGTTCATCCAGCGCATGCGCGGCTATCTGGAGTGCCCGGCGACGCTGTTTGTCGAATAGACAAGCTGCCCAACAGGCAGTGGGGGTACGACACGGTCAGCGAGGCGAACCCTCTGGGCGGCTGACGATTTCTGGTACTCCAGTATGAGGAAGTCGCCCAGAGGGTTCGCCTCGCGGGTTCAATGACAAGTCAACTGCCACGACGGCATGCAGACCTACTTCATCTCCGCAAACACCGCAGGTACATGCGCCACACCGGGCTGTTTGGCCACGGTGTCGCGCAGCACCTCCAGCGCCTTGAGTTTGCAGGCGGCACGCACAGTGTCCTCGGTGCACAGGGCGATGCCATAGGCCTTGGCCTGCGGTGCAAAACGGGTGAGCAGATCAGCCAGCGTGGCGTGTTTGTCGGGCAGGTCTGCTGCGCTCACCACCTGATTTGAGAGGGTTTTGATCTTGGGTTCACCAAACACAGTGGGGCGGCTGAGCTTCAGGCCGACACCGTTGGCAAACTCGCTCACCGCCAGTCCGGACGCGCTCACATCCAGCGCAAAGGCAAATTCCACCGCGTATTTGACGATCACGGTCGCGTCAGCCTTGATCGCGTGCTTATCTCGGGTCAGCTGCTCCACCAGAACGTATTCGCGCGTGATGCTCAGCACCGGGTCTTTCAGCATGTTGGCGGTGGTTTGGCGGCTGGCCTCCAGATGGTCAGCGTATTTGGTGTAACCCAGCAACTTCTTATTGACGATGGCGGTGTCTGTCTGGGCCTTCAAAAGTTGGTCGGCCAGCGTCTGGCTCTCGCCATGGTAGCGTACTTTCATCACCACATAAACCATGGCCGCCGCCAGAATAGCGCCAGTCAACGCAAAAATCGTCATCGGTTCCATCGCTGTTTCTCTCTCGTGTCGCTACGCTCAATGCGCCTTGTCCCAGTTAAGTCCGACGCCCACTTCAGCCAGCAGCGGCACTTTCAGGTGCGCCACACTGGCCATGAGTTTGGGTACCTCGTGGCGCACCCAGTCCACCTCAGCCTCTGGCACCTCGAACACCAGTTCGTCATGCACCTGCATGATCATTTTGGTGGCGAGTTTTTGTTCGTCAATCACGTTTTGAACCTTGACCATGCTGAGCTTGATCAGGTCGGCCGCCGTGCCCTGCATCGGCGCGTTGATCGCGGCGCGTTCGGCACCGCTGCGGCGCGGGCCGTTGGGTGAGTTGATTTCGGGCAAATACAGCCTGCGGCCAAACACGGTTTCCACGTAGCCCTGGCGCTTGGCCAGCTCGCGGGTCTGATCCATGTAGTTCTTCACGCCCGGATAGCGCTCGAAGTAGCGCGCGATGTAGTTTTTGGCGGCGGTGTTGTCAATGCTCAGGGCTTTGGCCAGCCCGTAAGCGCTCATGCCGTAAATCAGACCGAAGTTGATGACCTTGGCGTAGCGGCGCTGTTCGCTGCTGACCTGCGCGGTGTCGAGGCTGAAAATCTCGGCGGCGGTGGCGCGGTGCACGTCCATGCCGTCATGAAACGCCAGCAGCAACGCCGCGTCGCCACTGATATGCGCCATGATGCGCAGCTCGATCTGGCTGTAATCGGCGCTGGCAATGAAACATCCCGGCGGGGCCACAAACGCTTCACGCACGCGCCGGCCTTCAGGCGTGCGGATCGGGATGTTCTGCAGGTTCGGATCGTTGCTGGAGAGCCGCCCGGTCACCGCCACCGCCTGCGCGTAATGCGTGTGCACACGCCCGTCACTGGGCAGCGCCAGTTGCGCCAGTTTGTCGGTGTAGGTGCCCTTGAGCTTGGCCAGGCCCCGGTGCTCCAGCAACTTGGCGGGCAAGGGATAGTCTTCGGCCAGCTTTTCCAGCACTTCTTCATCCGTGCTGCGCGCCCCGGTCGAAGTCTTCTTGACCACGGGCATGCCCAACTTGTCAAAGAAAATTTCACCCAACTGCTTAGGGCTCGACAGGTTAAAGGGCTGGCCTGCAATCTCGTAGGCCTCGGTTTCCAACTGCACGATGCGTTGGCCCAGCTCGTGGCTCTGCGCGGCCAGCGTCGGTGCGTCGATCAGCACGCCGTTGCGCTCGATGCGATACAGCGCCTCGCTACTCTGGATTTCCAGCTCGTAGATGAAGCGCAGCTTGGCATCGCGCTCCAACTGTGGCCACAGCACGTGGTGCACTTCCAACGTCATGTCGGAGTCTTCGCATGAATACTCGGCGGCTCGTGTGATATCGACCTGGTCAAAGCAGATCTGATTCACGCCCTTGCCGCACAGGTCTTCGAAGTTGATGCCGCTGCGCCCCAGATGGCGCTCGGCCAAGCTGGCCAGGCCGTGCGGCTTGTGCACTTCCAGCACATAACTTTGCAGCATCGTGTCGTGGGCGTAGCCCTGCACTTCAATGCCGTGGTTGGCAAACACATGGCGGTCGTATTTGATGTGCTGACCGAGTTTTTGGCGACTGGCGTCTTCCAGCCAGGGTTTCATGCGGGCCAATACCTCGGTCAAAGGCAGTTGCGCCGGGGCATCAGGGTAGGCGTGGGCCAGCGGGATGTAGGCCGCCTCGCCCGGTGTCACGCTGAAACTGATGCCGACGATTTGGGCGCGCATCTCGTCGAGCGAAGTGGTTTCGGTGTCGATAGCGACCAGCTCGGCGACTTGGAGTTTGGCGAACCAGGTGTCGAAGGCTTCCCAGGTCAGGATGGTGTCGTAGCGCAAAGGGCTGACGGGTTTGGGGGCGGGAGCTGGATCGGCTGACGGCGCGGGTTCGGGGTCGTCGAACAGGTCGCGCTCTTTGGCGGGTGATCGTACGGAATTGGGGTCAGAGCCAGCGCCGCTTCGCTGCGTGGATCCGACCCCAATTCCTGAGCCAACGGCTTCCCCTGCTCCCAAGGTAGGGCCTCCGGCGCTAGTTACTCCCAGCGCCCGCGCCAGCCCCTTGAACCCAAATCTCTCATAAAATCCGGCCAGAGCCCCCGTATCCATTGCGCCTACAGCTATTTTATCCATTGCAGGCAAACCCGGCAGCCAGCCGTTCAGATCACAATCGGTCTTGATGGTGACGAGGATTTTGCCGGTGGGCAGCCAGTCCAGCGATTGGCGCAGGTTCTCACCCACCGCGCCCTTGATGTTGTCGGCATTGGCCACGATGGCATCCAGTGAGCCGTATTCATTGAGCCACTTGGCGGCGGTTTTCGGCCCCACCTTGGGCACGCCGGGCACGTTGTCCACGGTGTCGCCCACCAGCGCCTGGTAGTCGCGCATCAGGTGCGGCGGCACGCCAAATTCGGTGGTGACGCCCGCTACGTCACGGCGGCGGCCGTTCATGGTGTCGATGATGGTGATGTGCTCGTTCACCAGTTGTGCCAGATCCTTGTCGCCGCTGCTGACGATCACTTCCATGCCCTGGGCGGACGCTGCTGCCGCCAGCGTGCCGATCACATCGTCCGCCTCGACACCCGGAATGGCCAGCACCTTCCAGCCCATCAGGCGCACCACCTCGTGAATCGGCTCGATCTGGCTGCGCAAGTCATCGGGCATGGGCGAACGGTGCGCCTTGTATTCGGGGTAGATCTCATCACGAAACGTGGGGCCTTTGGCATCAAAAATACACGCGGCATAGGCGGCAGGCACCTCTTTGCGCAGGCTTTGCAGCATATTGATCATGCCGCGGATCGCCCCGGTGGGCGCGCTGGTCGGGTCACCCGGCACGGCGCGCAGGTCCGGCATGGCGTGAAAGGCGCGGTACAGGTAGCTGGAGCCATCGACCAACAGCAGGGTTTTGGGTGGGGCAGTATTCATGGCGGCATTTTGCCTGTGACACCGGGATTTAGCGGCACAACTACAATCAAATGATGCGCACCACACACCCCTCCAGGCCTTTTTCTGCCCGTTCATTGGCATCCCTGCTGCCCGTGTGTCTGCTGCTGTGCAGTGCGGTGCAAGCGCAGACGCCTGCCAACCCACCACCTGCGCAGCCCGCCAGCGCCACGGCGGCAGCCAAACAGGCCCCTGAACAGACCACGCAGCATATCGTGGTCGAAGATGCCAGCACGCGCATCGACGAGGTGCGCATTGGCAGCGAGACCAAGAGCATCGACGTACATCCGAAAAACGGCATGCCCGGCTACCAAGTAGCTCCCGCCAGTGGCGAACGCACCTGGAAAGTCCTGGGGTTTTAGCCGATGGCGGTTTACACGGAAGTCTCGGAGCAAGAGGCACGCGACCTGCTGCGCGACCTGAACCTGGGGGAACTGACCGGCATGAAGGCTTGCGTGGGCGGTATTGAAAACACCAACTATTTCGTCTCTACAGAGAGCGCTGGCCAGACACATGATTATGTGTTGACCCTGTTTGAGCGGCTGACCTTGGCGCAACTGCCGTTTTACCTGAAACTGATGAAACATCTGGCGCAGCGCGGCATCGCAGTACCGGAGCCGCATGCCAACGCTCAGGGCGCGCTGGTCTTTGATGTCAAAGGCAAGCCCGCAGCGGTGGTGGACAGATTGCGTGGCAAAAGTGAGCTCAACCCCACCGAGGCGCACTGCTCGCTGGTTGGTGCCGCCCTGGCGCGCCTGCATCTGGCCGGACGTGACTTTGAGATGGCGCAACCCGACTTGCGTGGGCTGAGCTGGTGGAACGAGGTGGCACCGGTGGTGCTGCCTTACCTCACCGAGGACCAAAAAGCATTGCTCCAGAGCGAACTGGCCTTCCAGAACACCGTCGCCGCCAGCAGTGAATACGCGGCGCTGCCGCGCGGCCCGATCCACACCGACCTGTTCCGCGACAACGTGATGTTTGACACGGTGGATGGCCAGCCAAGCCTGAGCGGCTTTTTCGACTTCTACTTTGCCGGTGTGGGCAGCTTTGCCTATGACCTGGCGGTATGCCTCAACGACTGGTGTATAGACCTGCAAACCGGCATGCACCATGCCGGACGCGCTCATTCTTTGATAGCTGCTTACAAGGCGATGCGCCCGCTGCAAGCACTGGAGCGCGAGTTGCTGCCCGCCATGCTGCGTGCCGGGGCGCTGCGCTTTTGGGTGTCGCGCCTGTGGGACTTTTACCTGCCACGCACCGCCAGCCTGTTGAAAGCCCACGAACCGGACCACTTTGAGCGGGTGCTGCAGGCACGCGTCTCCCACCCAATGACCTTTAACCAACTGGTATCCCAAGCATGAAGCTCAACCTGGTATCTGCACGAACGGGTGCGACCTGGGTGAACCTGGGGATCAAGACCTTTTTCAAACAACCGCTGGCGCTGGCCGGGCTGTTTTTCATGTTCATGGCGCTGATGTCGGTGGCCACCATGGTGCCGCTGGTGGGCTTGCCACTGGCCATGACGCTGCTGCCGGCCATCACGCTTGGCCTGATGGTAGCCACCCGCGAAGCCACGCAAGGACGGTTCCCCATGCCGCTGATTTTGCTCAGCGGCTTTCGCGCCGGGCCGGTCAAGCTGCGCACCATGCTGACGCTGGGTGGCATTTATGCCACCGGCTTTTTGTGCGCCATCGGGGCCTCGTACCTGATGGACGGCGGCGGTTTTGCCCAGATGTATCTGGGCGGCAAGGCACCCTCGGCCGAGCTGATGGGCACCGGTGCATTCCAGACCGCCATGTGGACCTTCATTGGCCTGCACCTGCCGCTATCCCTGCTGTTCTGGCACGCCCCGGCGCTGGTTTACTGGCAAGACTTGCCAGCACTCAAAGCCATGTTTTTCAGCATCGTGGCTTGCGGGCGCAATTTCTGGGCGCTGACGGTGTTTGCCTTGTTGTGGATGGGCATCATGGTCGGCGCGGTACTGGCGGTCACTGCCGCATCCGCCGTCTTCAACGCCCCCACCCTGGCCAATGCCATGCTGTTCCCTGCCCTGCTGATGGTGGCGGCGATGTTCTTCACCTCACTGTATTTCACCTACCGTGATTGTTTTGAGGCACCGGGGGATGCGCCTCGACAGGCGGCCTAGCACCGCTTGCGGCCAACTCGCGCCGCGTTGCCGCGCCTGAAAAGCTCCTTCTCAAGCTCAAGTCATGGCAGTGGTGTCAGCTTGGCCACACTGAGCGCCAGCCACTTCACGCCGTGCCGCGGGAAGTTGATCTGGGCGCGGGCATCGTCGCCACTGCCTTCCAGGTTCATCACCGTACCTTCGCCAAACTTGGCGTGAAACAGCTTCTGGCCGACCTTGAAGCTGTGGCCACCGCTCTCCTTGCGCTGCGGGACCACGGGTGCAGCATATTTTGAATAATCAGTGCCAAATTGGCCTGCAGCCCTTGCTGGATAAGCGCTACCACCTCTTGAATGTGAAGCGTAACCGGACCCAAAGCCGCCGCCAAAATCGCCTTCACCTCGGCCGCCGAAGCCGGCTTGTTTGGGGGTGATCCATTTGAGCGCCTCGTCGGGCAGCTCCTCAAAAAAACGGCTCTTCATGTTGTAACGCGTCTGGCCGTGCAACATGCGGGTTTGCGAATGGCTCAGATATAGGCGTTTGCGGGCGCGGGTGATGGCCACGTACATCAGGCGGCGTTCTTCTTCCAATCCATCACGGTCGCTCATCGAATTTTCGTGCGGGAACAGGCCCTCTTCCATGCCAGTGATGAACACGCAGTCAAATTCCAGCCCCTTGCTGGCGTGCACCGTCATCAATTGAATCGCGTCCTGCCCAGCCTGGGCCTGGTTGTCACCCGCCTCCAACGCAGCATGGGTCAAAAAAGCCGCCAGCGGCGACAGGGTTTCGCCGGTGTCGGCATCCGGTGCAGGTATGTCCAGCACGGGTTGGTTCAAGTCCAGACCTTGGGAAGCCGGTGATTGGGTCAGCGCCTGGCCGAGCTCGTCCACCGGCAGCGCCACCGCATCGCGGCCAAAACCTTCGATGCTGACAAAACTCTCGGCGGCGTTGACCAGTTCCTCCAGATTCTCGACACGGTCAGCACCTTCGCGGTCGGCCTTGTAGTGGGTGATCAGGCCGCTGTGATCCAGCGTGGCGGCGATGATGTCGCGCAGGCTCATGCCCTGCGTCTGCTCGCGCAGCACATCAATGCCCGCCAGAAACGCGCCGATGTTGGTGCCAGCCTTGCCACTCAGACCACTGACCGCGTCGCTCAAGGAGCAGCCGGTGGCGCGTGCCAGGTCCTGCAACTGCTCCAGGCTGCGCGCGCCAATGCCGCGCGGCGGGAAGTTCACCGCCCGCAAAAAACTGGTGTCGTCACGCGGGTTTTCCAGCAGGCGCAAATACGCCAGCGCGTTCTTGATTTCGGCCCGCTCAAAAAAGCGCAGGCCGCCATACACCTTGTAGGGCATGCCGACATTGAACAGCGCGGTCTCGATCACCCGGCTTTGGGCATTGGAGCGGTACAGCACGGCGATTTCCTTGCGCTCGACATCTTCGCGCACCAGCTGTTTCATTTCGTCGACCATCCAGCTGGCTTCGGCAAAGTCGCTGGTGGCCTCGAACACCCGCACCGGCTCGCCCGGCCCCTGCGCGGTGCGCAGGTTCTTACCCAGGCGCTTGCTGTTGTGGCTGATCAGCGCATTGGCACTGTCCAGAATATTGCTGCCGCTGCGATAGTTTTCTTCGAGCTTGATCTGGTGCTTGACACCAAATTCGCGCACAAAGTCGGCCATGTTGCCAACCCGTGCACCACGAAAGGCGTAGATGCTCTGATCATCGTCGCCCACAGCCAGCACACAGCCGGTGGGCTGGAACCCACCATCCACACTGCCGTGCGCGCCGGTGCCCGCCAGCATCTTGATCCAGGCGTATTGCAGCTTGTTGGTATCCTGAAACTCGTCGATCAGGATATGGCGAAAGCGCCGCTGGTAATGCTCACGGATCGGGTCGTTGTCGCGCAGCAGCTCGTAGGAGCGCAGCATCAGCTCGCCAAAATCGACCACGCCTTCGCGCTGGCATTGTTCTTCATAGAGCTGGTAAATCTCGATCTTCTTGCGCGTTTCGTCATCACGCGCTTCAACCATGTTGGGGCGCAGGCCATCTTCCTTGCAGCCACCGATGAACCACTGCATGGGTTTGACCAGGAAGCGTTCGTCATCAATGCCGAACTGTTTATACAGGCGCTTGATGCTCGACAACTGGTCCTGCGTGTCCAGAATCTGGAAGCTTTGCGGCAGGTTGGCCAGCTTGTAATGCGCGCGCAAAAACCGGTTGCACAAGCCGTGAAAGGTGCCGATCCACATGCCGCGCACGTTCAGCGGCAGCATCGCTCCCAGGCGCGTCATCATCTCTTTGGCAGCCTTATTGGTAAAGGTCACCGCCAGAATCCCGCCAGGTGAGACCTGTCCGGTTTGCAGCAGCCAGGCAATGCGCGTGGTCAGCACCCGCGTCTTGCCAGAACCCGCCCCAGCCAGGATCAGCGCGTGCTCGGCGGGCAGCGTGACAGCGGCCAGCTGCTCGGGGTTAAGGTTATGCAGCAGGCCGGCATCCGGGGTTGGGGAGGTCATGGTAGAAAACATGGGTCCATTGTAGAAAGGCGACCGATGACCAAATTTGCGCGACATCTGCGCTCCCGGCCCGGGGCGTTAACTGGTTTTTTGATCTTGCTCTTGCTGGCATCACCGCTGGCGCACAGCCAAAGCGCCTGCAGCAGCGACGACCAGCCCCTGCCCACCGCGCTGTTTGAGCGATTCATCAACGCTGATTGCGTCACCTGCTGGAGCGACCCGGCCACGCCGCCTGCCCCACCCGATGCGCTGGTGCTGGACTGGATCGTGCCGGGCAACCAGGGCGACGACGCACCATTGGCTGCCGCAGCCAGTAGCGATGCTGTGGCACGGCTGGCGTCGCTGCAGCGCAGGCCCGCTGCCGTACAAGACCACCTGACACACCCGATCACTGGCTGGCCAGGCGCGACCCTGCGCGTAGCGTATGGACCGGCCGTTAGCAACTACGTGGGCGTGACAGTCAAACTGACCCTGCCGCCGGACCCATCGCTGGCGTGGCCGCTGTCAGCCTGGGTGGTGCTGATGGAGGCGCTACCCGGCGGAACCGAAGGCTCACCGGTACCAAGATTTCTGGTAAGAAATGTGCTCCAGCCCTCATGGAATATGGGCAAGCAGCTATCAAAACAAGATGAGATCATATTCAACGAACGGCGTGCCATGAGCTTCCCGGCAGGCGCGCACCCGGATCGCCTGCGGCTCGCAGGCTGGGTGCAAGACGCGCAGGGGCGGATACTGGCCGCCGTCCAGTCGACTTGCCCGCCGCAAGATAAAGACTGAGCCAGGCGACCAAACTCGATAGAATCAGACACCGGGCCCAAGCAATTGCAGCCCGGTTTTTTGTGCCTGCGGGGTTATGACCCAAGCCAGGCATCACGAACCGGCACGGCATTCCAAGCGCTCTCTTTCAACCCGACGCAACCCTGACCGCAACCTGTTTTTGCGAGCCTCATGGGCCGTCACGCAAGGAGCCTGACGATGGAAATTTTTGATTACGACAACATCCTGCTGCTGCCCCGCAAATGCCGGGTAGACAGCCGGTCCGAGTGCGATGCCAGCGTTGAATTGGGGCCGCGCCGCTTCCGCATTCCGGTGGTGCCAGCCAACATGAAGACCGTGGTCAGCAAAGACATTTGCATGTGGCTGGCTCAAAACGGCTACTTTTATGTGATGCACCGCTTCGACCTGGACAACGTGGCCTTCGTCAAGGACATGAAAGCCAAGGGCCTGTTCGCTTCCATCTCGCTGGGCGTGAAAAAACCCGATTACGACACGGTCGACCAACTCGTCGCACAGGGTATAGCACCCGAATACATCACCATTGACATCGCCCACGGCCATGCCGACAGCGTGAAAAACATGATCGGCTACCTGCGAGAAAAAATCCCTGGCACCTTCATCATCGCCGGCAACGTGGCCACTCCCGAGGCGGTGATTGACCTGGAAAACTGGGGTGCTGATGCCACCAAGGTCGGCATCGGGCCCGGTAAAGTCTGCATCACCAAGCTCAAAACCGGCTTTGGTACTGGCGGCTGGCAGCTCAGCGCGCTGAAATGGTGCGCCCGTGTGGCAACCAAACCCATCATCGCCGATGGCGGCATCCGCGACCATGGCGATATTGCCAAGAGCGTGCGCTTTGGCGCGACCATGGTGATGATCGGCTCGCTGTTTGCCGGCCTTGAAGAAAGCCCCGGCCAGACGGTGGAGGTGGACGGCAGGCTGTACAAGGAATATTACGGTTCAGCCAGCGACTTCAACAAGGGCGAGTACAAACACGTCGAAGGCAAGCGCATCCTGGAACCCATCAAGGGCAAGCTGGCCGACACGCTGATCGAAATGGAGCAGGACGTGCAAAGCTCCATCAGCTACTCGGGTGGCAAAAAGCTCCTGGACATCCGCAAGGTGAATTACGTCACGTTGGGCGGCGACAACGCCGGGGAACACCTGCTGATGTAAGCAAGAATGTAGCGGTAACGAGCCGGATGCTGTCAAATTGTTGGCTATAATTTAAGGCTTCGACAGGCGGTGCAAACCGCCACCTCAAAGGGAACTTAGCTCAGCTGGTAGAGCAGCGGACTCTTAATCCGTAGGTCGAGAGTTCGAATCTCTCAGTTCCCACCAATGCTTCATGAATTACGACCAAAATATTCAAGTCGTCGAGCAGCATTTCCCGCAGATCGCCAAAGCGCTGAAACTGCTTTGGGGTTATCCGCAGGCAGCCATCTATGTGACCAAATTATTGGCTGACACCCGAGACAATACCCGCCAAGGTTTTTCACCAAAAGTACTCACTGCCTTGCTCAGCATTCAGGAGAAACACGCGGGCTTGGTCAAGGAAGATTTTCAGGCCAGCGCCTGGGGCGAATCGCCACCCAGCCAATGGGGAGACAGCCGGGAATTTTTCCGCTAAACCACAGAGCCGGATACAAAAAAGCCCGCAGGTTTTAAGCCTGCGGGCTTTTTTACGGGTGTTGATCAGCGATCGTTCTTGGAAAAGCGCTTCTGTGCGTCACGCGGCACAAACACTTTGCCGCCACCTGCTGGCTTGGAGAATGCGGGCTTACCAAAAGCAGATTTGCCGAAGGCCGGCTTGCGGTCGGCAAAATCGCCACGCGGAGCGAAGTCACCACGCGGTGCTGGTGCGCCACCATTGCGGTCACCGGCAAAGCGGTCGTTGAAGCCACCCTTGCGTTCATAGCTGAAACTTTCACGCGGCGTTGCGGGGCGCTCGTCGCGTTGGGCAAAGCCACCTGGTCTATTGTTTTGATAGCTATCAGCGCCCACAACACGGGGGCCGCTGGCGTTTCTGTCACCAAATCCGCCGCCACGATTTTCGTTGAAACCGCCACGGTTGCCACCAAAGCCACCGCCTGCGGGACGACCACCGCCACCAAATTTGCGGTCGCGGTCATTGCCACGTCCGCCACCAAAGCCGCTCGGGCGTGCATCAGGCATGCGCTGTTGCGGCTCCAGGCCTGGCACCACTTCGGCCTTGATCGGCTGGCGGCTGTAGGCTTCGATGTCAAAAATCTTGCGGCGATCGCGGAACTCTGCAAACGTGACAGCCAGACCATCACGCCCGGCGCGACCGGTACGGCCAATGCGGTGGGTGTAATCTTCAGCCTTCATCGGAAGGCCAAAGTTGAACACGTGGGTGATGGTTGGCACGTCCAGACCGCGAGCGGCCACGTCGGTAGCCACCAGAATCTGTACCTGACCCTGACGCAGCGCCATCAGACGGCGGTTACGCAAGCCCTGGCTCAGGGCACCGTGCAAAGCAACGGCATCAAAGCCGTCTTGCTGCAGGTCGTTGGCCAGGCCGTCGCACTCGATCTGCGTGCTGGCAAACACGATGGCCTGATTGATGGTGGTGTCACGCAGCCAGTGGTCGAGCAGCTTGCGTTTGTGCTGGGCGTTGTCGGCCCAGAACATCACCTGCTTGATGTTGGCGTGTTTTTCCTGCGGGCTGTCGATGGTGATGCGTTGCGGCTCGCGCATGACGCGAGCAGCCAGCTGCTGGATGCGCGGCGCAAAGGTGGCGCTGAACATCATGGTTTGTTTACGGGCAATGGTGAGCTGGTTGATTTCTGCCAGATCGTCCGAGAACCCCAGGTCGAGCATGCGGTCGGCCTCATCCACCACCAAAAACTGCACTTGGTCGAGCTTGATCTGCATCGAACGCTGCAAGTCCAGCAGACGGCCGGGGGTGGCCACCACGAGGTTGGCGTTTTGCAGCTTGGCGATTTGCAGTTGGTAAGGCATGCCACCGACGATGTTGGCGACACGCAGACCACGGCAATGCTGCACCAGATCGATCGCGTCATGGGCCACTTGCTGGGCCAGTTCGCGGGTCGGGCAAACAATCAAGGCACCAGGAGTCGGGGCGGTGAAGTGGCGCGGGTTGGTCGGGTCCTTGCGCTTGGCGCGCTTGGGAGGTGCCTCGCCTTTGGCAGCGGCTTCTGCCACAGCGCGTTGGTAGTCTTCGCGCTCTTTGGTCTCAGCGTCGGCCATCTGTGTCAGCAGCGTGTGCAAAACAGGCAGCAAAAAGGCTGCGGTTTTGCCGCTGCCGGTCTGGCTGGAGACCATCAGGTCGATGAAACGTGCCTCTTTGGCACCTTCGCTGTGGCCTTGCAGCGCCAAAGGAATGGTTTTGAGCTGCACGGTGGTGGGCTGGGTGAAGCCCAGGTCTTTCACCGCCAGGATCAGCTCGGGAGCCAGGCCCAGGGTGACAAAGCCGTTGGGGACTTCGGGTTCTTCGACCCCGGTTTCTTCGGCCACGGCCGCGTCAGGCGCGTCGTTGGCGATCAAATGCAGGTCGGTGGACAAATTTTCGGCAGACGACAAATCGCCTGTCGCTAGGGTAGCGTCAGTCATGGATTTCTTTCATGCGCGAGCACCGCAGGGTATGCGGTAGCTCCGTTTATGGTTAAAAAACATCAACCATCAAACGGAACCGGCTCTGACTCAAAACATTGAGTAACTTCAGCGCTGGGGGCCCTTTTTGTCGCGGCCTGCAAGCAGGTTGACATTGGACCCGGTGAATGTTGGGAGATGTACAAATCAACGCCACTCATTGCAGCGCAGCCTTGGATTATGGCATAGATTCGGGTTTCTACCTAATGTCGCGTCAAACCGGGACTTTGAGGAAGTGCTCGCGGTAGTGCTCCAGCTCGTCAATCGACTCATGCACGTCGGCCAGCGCGGTGTGGCGCTGCTTCTTTTTGAAGCCTTTATAGACCTGCGGTGCCCAGCGCTTGGACAACTCCTTGAGCGTGCTGACATCCAGATTGCGGTAGTGGAAAAAGGCTTCGAGCTTGGGCATGTATTTGGCCAGAAAACGCCGGTCCTGCCCGATGCTGTTGCCACACATGGGTGCGGTGACTTTGGGAACATAGTGGCTCAGGAAAGCCATGATTTGCGCCTGGGCTTCTTCCTCGGTCAGCGTCGATGCCTTGACCTTGTCGATCAGACCGCTTTTGCTGTGGGTGCTTTTGTTCCACTTGTCCATCCCATCGAGCAGCGCGTCGCTCTGATGCACCACCAGTACCGGGCCCTCAATACGGGTTGTCAGCATCGGGTCGGTGACGATGACAGCAATCTCGATGATGCGGTCGATGTCGGGGTTCAGCCCGGTCATTTCGCAGTCAAGCCAGACCAGGTTTTGATCCGATTTGGGTAAAGGGATGGCTGGCACGGCAACCGGAGATGGAGTGGGGACGTGGTGTGTAGGCATATCGCAAATTGTCGTTGATCACCTAAACTTCGCCGCCATGCGTGAAACAAACTTCATTTCCAACCCATCCCTGCTGCTGAGCACCGGCTTTGCCGTGGCGCTGGTGCTAGGCCTTTTGCTCAAATTCTGGCTCAGTTCACGTCAAATCCGCCATGTGGCGTTGCACCGTGGGCAGGTGCCTGCGGCGTTTGCCCAGACCATCACCCTCGCCGCCCACCAAAAAGCCGCCGACTACACCGTGGCCAAGGCCCGCCTGGGGCTGCTGGAAACCGCGCTGGGCGCAGCGGTGTTGGTGGGCTGGACGCTGCTAGGGGGCTTGTCACTTCTGAACGAGACGTTGAAGGCCTGGCTCGGTGCGGGCATGCTTCAGCAACTGGCTTTGCTGGCGGGATTTGCGATCATCAGCGGGCTGATCGACCTGCCGCTGTCGCTGTACCAGACCTTTGTGCTGGAAGAACGCTTTGGCTTCAACAAGATAACGCTCAAACTGTGGCTGCTGGACGCGGTCAAAGGCAGCCTGATGGGCGCGCTGATTGGCCTGCCGATTGCGGCGTTGATCCTATGGATGATGGGCGCCAGCGGCGGCTTGTGGTGGTTATGGGCCTGGTGCGTGTGGATGGGCTTCAACCTGCTGCTGCTGGTGATCTACCCGACGATCATCGCGCCGATGTTCAACAAATTCACCCCGTTGCAGGACGAAGCGGTCAAGGCGCGGGTCACTGCCCTGATGCAGCGCTGCGGCTTTGCAGCCAAGGGTCTGTTTGTAATGGACGGCAGCAAACGCAGTGCGCACGCCAACGCCTACTTCACCGGTTTTGGTGCCGCCAAACGGGTGGTGTTCTTCGACACGCTGCTGTCCAAGCTGAGCCCGGCGGAGGTGGATGCGGTGTTGGCGCATGAACTGGGGCATTTCAAGCACAAACACGTCATCAAGCGCATCGTCTCGATGTTTGCCATGAGTCTGGTCGGTTTTGCCCTGCTGGGCTGGCTGGCCACCCAAACCTGGTTTTACACCGGCCTGGGGGTGATGCCCAATGTAGCTGCACCCAATGACGCGCTGGCGCTGCTGCTGTTTTTATTGGTCATGCCGGTATTCAGCTTCTTTATCTCGCCGATCTTTGCGCAGTTGTCACGCAAACACGAGTTTGAAGCCGATGCCTATGCCATGCAGCAAACCAGCGGGCAGGACCTGGCCACTGCGCTGCTGAAACTTTACGAGGACAATGCCACTACCCTGACACCCGATCCGGTGTATGTGTCGTTTTATTACTCGCACCCGGGTGCCTCGGAGCGGCTGGCGCGCATGCTGCCGGGCGGCCTGGCTGGCAGTGCGCCAAGCCCACAACCGCTGTCACCAACATAAGAGACAAATATGCCTGTAGCCCATACGATACGAGCGCTAAGAGCTACTGAAATAGTAGCTAATCTGGCCAAGCTGGAGGGCTGGACTCTGTCGGGTGACGGTGACAGCCTGGCAATCGAAAAGCCGTTCGGGTTTGCCAACTATTACCAGACTGTGGCGTTTGTGAACGCGGTAGCCTTCATTGCCCACGCGCAAGACCATCACCCCGAGCTGGTGGTGCAACCGCGCCAGTGTCTGGTCCGCTGGCGCACGCACGATGTGCATGGGATTTCGCTGGCGGACTTTGACTGCGCCAAACGCGTGGATGCGCTGCAACCCGAACCTGCGCCCACCTGATGGCATTGCCTGCCCTGTTACCGGGCCTGATCGTGGCCAATTACGGCCGGCATTTTCTGGTCGAGATGCCTTCGGGCGAGCGGCGCATCTGCCACTCGCGTGGCAAGAAAAGCCAGGGCGTGGTGGGTGACCGGGTGTCGTGGCAAGCCTCGCAAGACGAAGGCACCATCGAAAAGATCGAACCCCGGCGCAACCTATTTTACCGCCAGGACGAGGTGCGCACCAAATCGTTTGCCGCCAACCTGGATCAGGTCCTGATCCTGATCGCTGCCGAGCCCGAATTCTCCAGCAGCCAGCTCACACGCGCACTGATTGCCGCCGAAGAGCAGCACATCACGCCCATCATCGCGCTCAACAAAAGCGATCTGACCGAGCCCTTTGCGCGCGCCTGGGACTGGCTCGCACCCTACCGGCAGATGGGTTACGACGTGCTGCCGCTGGCCATGGCCAAAAATACCGAAGCCGATCGCGCCACCCTGCTGAGCCGCCTCAGTGGCAAAACCACGCTGGTGCTGGGCCCTTCAGGCGCCGGCAAAAGCACGCTGATCAACTGCCTGATACCCGGTGCGCTGGCGCAAACCGGCGAGCTGTCACAAGCCCTCAACTCTGGGAAACACACCACCACCAGCACCACCTGGTACTGGCTCGATGCCGACAAGACGACGGCGTTGCTGGACTCGCCAGGTTTTCAGGAATTTGGCTTGAACCACATCGACCCGGCGCAACTGGCGGCCTACATGCCCGACCTGAAACCCCATGTGGCGCAGTGCAAGTTCTACAACTGTAGCCATTTGCACGAGCCCGGTTGCGGGGTGATGGCAAGTGTCAAATCGGGCTCTGGCCCAGATTTCATCAGCGCCAACAGATACAAAATTTATAGCGACCTGTACGCCGAGCTGAAACAGATCCGGCGCTATTGAAACAATTTCACCGCTGCTGGGAAATGACTCGGCCCGCCGCGCAGCCCGTTAGCCAGTGCCGCCTGGCGGCGTTCAGGAGCCCGGTTGCAGCACACCCTCCAGCGCCTGCACAAGCGCATCACACTGCTGCGGCGTGCCCACGCTGATGCGCAGGTACTGGTCAATGCGTGGCAGCTTGAAGTGTCGCACCAGCACGCCACGCGTGCGCAAACCCGCAGCCAGGCTCGCTGCGTCATAGGCCGGGTGGCGGGCAAAAACAAAATTGGCTTGCGAGGGCAACACCGCAAACCCCAGGTCTTCCAACGCCAGCGTCAATCCCTCGCGGCTGCTCGTCACCTGATGGCGGGTGTGTTCAAAGTAAGTGTTGTCTTCAAACGCCGCCACGCCACCGGCAATCGCCAGGCGATCCAGCGGATAGGAGTTGAAGCTGTTTTTGACCCGCTCCAGCGCGTCAATCAAATGCGCCTGGCCACAGGCATACCCAATACGCAGCCCCGCCAGCGAGCGCGATTTGGACAGCGTGTGCACCACCAGCAGATTCGGGTAGCGGGCGATCAGCCCCACCGCGCTTTCGCCGCCGAAGTCGACATAGGCTTCATCCACCAGCACCACGCGCTGCGGATGCATTTGCAGCAGCCGCTCCATGTCGGCCAGCGGCAAGCCGATGCCGGTCGGCGCATTCGGGTTGGCAATGACCACGCCCGACACGCTTTGACCTGCCACACCGGCGTAATCGGCCACGTTCAAACTCAGGTCGTCACGCAAAGGCACGGTTTGCACGGCGATGCCGTAGAGCCCGCAGTACACCTTGTAAAAGCTGTAGCTGATGTCGGGCATCAGCAGCGGGCAGCGGTGCTGGAAGAAGGCAAAAAAAGCATGCGCCAGCACTTCGTCCGAGCCGTTGCCAACAAACACATGCTGCGGTGCCAGCCCCAGATGCGCGGCGATGGCCTGGCGCAAAACGCCCGATTCGGGGTCCGGATAAAGCTGCAGGCCCTGCTGCGCCGCCTGGGTGATCGCAGCCACGACGCACGGTGACGGCGGGTATGGGTTTTCGTTGGTGTTGAGCTTGACCAGCTTGTCAATCCTGGGTTGCTCACCGGGCACATAAGGTATCAGCCGCTCAACAACCGGGCTGTAGAAAGACGATGACATCAATGATTACTTTAAAAACAATAGCTTCTTGCGCTTATTTTAAAAGGGCTAGAGGCCAATTTGACGGATAAATTAGCCCAGCAGCCTCGCCAGCGTCAGCAAGGCCAGCAGCAGCACCCACATGACCACCGTGCGCCACACCAGCCCCACCACAATGGCCAGATGCTGCAACTCAGGCGCAGGGCGCCCGGCAGATAGGTCGTCATCCAGCGGCACGGCCGACGCGTACGCTGGCGGGTAAGCACGCGCGCCTGAACCACGCAGGGCAATATTCACCGCCCCAGCGGTGGCGGCCAACACCAGGCCATCGTTACTGGTGTTGGCCTGCTGCGCGTAGCGCCGCCAGCCATCAATCGCTTCCTCAAAATTGCCGACCACGGCAAAACTGATGGCAGTGATGCGCGCAGGCAACCAGTCCATGAAGGCCCAGGCCTGCCTGGCATTGAGTTGCGCCGCGCTGCTGATCGGCTGAAAGTGCGCTTCGCTTTGATGCTGCCAGTAACGGGCCACAAACTCCGCCAGACGGTAAAGCACCGCCCCGGTTGGCCCCAAGCCCAATGCGGCCAGCACGGAGAACCAGGCCAACACACCAAACACATGCCGGTGCGCCGCCAGCACCGAGGTCTCGATCACTTGGCCGATGATCTCGCTGCGCGGCAGTTCCTTCACATCCGTGTGCTGCCAATCGGCCAGCAGATACCGCGCTCGCGCATCATCCCCTTCGGCCAGTGCATCCCGGATCTGGGTGAAATGAAAGCTGAACTGCCGAAAACCCAGCGAAGCGTACAACACCAGGGCACTCCAAAGCACCGCCAGCGCCCAGCTCACGAATATCCCTAGCAGCCAGTAGATGGCCAGGGCCGCCAGCGCCGGACCACCGACGGCAAGACTCCAGACCAGCCAGCCATGCACGGGCTTGCCCGCGTCCAGCGTGCGGGCACACCAGCGCACCCAAGACCGCATGACAACGTGGATAGGATTGCCACGACCCAAAGGCCGGGCTTGTTCCAGCAGCAGGGCAAAAAGCACCGAGATGAAGCTCATGCAATGATCATAGCGGCTGCCCTTTGCACAGACCTGCCTCAGGCCACCAAAAACCGGTAAAAGTTACGTAGCATGCCCGCCGTGGCACCCCATATGAAACGCTCTTGCACACCATCGTGATAAGGCATGGACAACCATTGGCGCGGTACACCTTGCCAGTGCACCTGATGGTGGCGGTGGTTGGCCGGGTTCATCAAAAAAGCCAGCGGCACCTCAAACACATCGGACACTTCAAAGCCGTTCGGTTGCAGGGTAAAGCCGGGCCGTACCAACGCGACAACAGGCGTGACCATGAACGCTGAACCGGTGGTGTAAAGCGGCATTTGCCCCAGCACCTCCAGCCAATCGGGAGCGAGACCCACCTCTTCATAGGCTTCCCGCATCGCAGCGGCTGCGGCATCGGCATCCGTTTCGTCCAACTTGCCACCGGGAAAGGCAATCTGACCGGCATGGGTCGATAAATGGGCGGTGCGCTGGGTCAGCAACACCGTTGGCTCGGCGCGCATCACGATGGGGATGAGAACCGCTGCAGGCATCGGCGCACGGTCCATGAATTTTTTTTCCACCACCAACTCGGGTTGCCAGACGGGAGGTGTCAAAAACCGCTGCCTCAAGGCTTCAGGGGCCAGATCGGCAGCTGCAACAGCAGGCAAATGCGTATCCACACCGGTCACCGGCACCAGGTGTGGCGCCATGGAAGGTGGGTTGGCAGGTAAACTGGCCGAAGAATGTTGTGACATCAGAGGCTGGCTGGATAAAGATGAAGGCAGGTGACTTTAAAAACTGTGAGGCAACTTCAGACGAAAAAAAACCGCCACTGAAACAGCAGGCGGTTTTCTTGGGGGGCCGGAGACCTTATGCGGCAACCACGGCTGCCTTGCGGGCTGGCAACTTTTCCTTGATACGTGCAGACTTACCGCTGCGCTCACGCAGGTAGTACAGCTTGGCGCGGCGCACATCACCACGGCGCTTGACTTCGATGCTGGCGATCAGCGGGCTGTAGGTCTGGAACGTGCGCTCAACGCCTTCACCGCTGGATATCTTGCGAACGGTGAAGCCGCTGTTCAGGCCGCGATTGCGCTTGGCAATCACCACACCTTCATAGGCTTGCAAACGCTTGCGCGTGCCTTCAACCACGTTCAGGCTGACCACCACGGTGTCGCCAGGGCCAAAGTCGGGGATGGTTTTGTTCAGGCGAGCAATTTCTTCTTGCTCAAGGGTTTGAATCAGATTCATAAAAGACCTCAAATGATCTTGACAACGCCAGCATCCGGGATGGATACGTGCCAGGAAAATTGCCTGCTGGCATGACCAGCGGGCTTGTCCGGGCGGCTTCTCAGAGGATCGGTTAGCCTATTATTATAGCGTGGCTAACAACGCCTCGTCCTGGGCGTTCAACCTTCCGTCGTGGCGCGCCTGCTGAATCAGGTCCGGACGCAGGCGTGCTGTGAGTGTCAAGCTTTGGTCCCGCCGCCAACGCTCAATGCGCAGATGGTGGCCCGACAGCAGCACATCGGGCACTGCCCTGCCCTGCCAGACTTCCGGTCGGGTGTAATGCGGGCAGTCCAGCAGGCCATCCAGCGCTGGATTGAAGCTATCCTGCGCGTGACTGTCGGCATCACTCAACACACCCGGCTGCAAGCGCGCCACGGCATCCAGCAAGGCCATCGCCGCGATCTCGCCGCCCGACAACACAAAGTCGCCCAGGCTGATCTGCTCGGTGACATGGGCATCCACAAAACGTTGATCCAGGCCTTCATAGCGTCCGCACAAAAGCACCGCGCCCTGGCTGTTGGCCCAGCGGGTCACAATCGTGTGCGTCATGGGTTGGCCGATGGGTGAAAACAACACCACGGGTGCGTTGTCAGCGCGCTCTGCACAAATACTGGTCACACAGTGGGACAGCGGCTCGGCCATCATGACCATGCCGGGACCACCGCCAAACGGACGGTCATCGACCCGGCGGTAGTTGCCTTCGGCGAAGTCACGCGGGTTGCTGAGTTTGACCGCGACCTGCCCCGACTCAAACGCCCGGCGGGTGATGCCGGTGGTCAAAAAAGGCGCAAAGAGTTCTGGAAACAGGGTGACAACGTCAAATCGCATGTTGCGTCATCAGTAGTCGGGCTGCCAGTCCACCAAAATGCGCCGGGCAGCCAGATCGACATCATCGATATAGACCGCCACAAAGGGAATCATCCGTTGCAGGGCGTGGCCGTCGACCTGGTAGTCAATCACCAGCACGGTTTGCGGCCCGGTTGATAGCAACTCGCTGACCAAGCCCAGCGCCACACCTTCGCGGTTAACCACCTCCAGCCCAATCAGGTCAACCCAGTAGTACTCATCTTTTTGAGGCGTGGGAAAGCTCGACTTGGCAATAAAAATGCGTGCGCCACGCAGTGCATCTGCCACGTTGCGGTCATCCACCTCATGCGCGCAAGCGACTACGGTGTCGGAGTGTGTTTTGGCTTCCTTGATCTTCAAACTTCCAACGCCTTCAAAGGTTTTTGTGCCTTTCTCAGAAGGCAGCAAGAACCAGCGTCTCGAAGAAAAAAGCGCCTCGGAATCGGCGCTATAGGGTAGAACTTTGAACCACCCTTTGATGCCCCAGGCATCTGCGATACGCCCGACTTCGATGGCATCTGCCGGTAATTCGGCAGCCTCAAGGCCGGGCAGCATGGTCACTCTCAGGCGGCTTTTTTGGCAGCCTGGTTCACCAGACGTTCCACCGTGGGAGATGCCTGTGCACCGACGCTCTTCCAATAGGTCAGACGGTCCTGGGCAATGCGGATGCTTTCTTCATTGGCAGTGGCGATCGGGTTGTAAAAACCAATGCGCTCAATGAAACGACCATCGCGACGGGTACGCTTGTCAGCAACAACGATATTGAAAAACGGGCGAGCTTTTGCACCGCCACGGGCGAGTCGAATGACGACCATAATTGATCCTTTGGGAAGTGGCTTTTGAATTCCACGAAAATTGGCACTGAGCCCGACGTTTGAGACACGCGACTTGACCACCCGGTCAGCGACACGCCAGACAACCCATCATTATAGCCATTACCATATGATGCCAACCATTCGACCCAGCCAACCCAGCGATATTGCGCAAATCACCGCCATCTATACCCACCACGTGCTGCATGGCTCTGGCACTTTCGAGATTGAACCGCCCAGCGAGCTTGACATGACCCACCGCCGTGATGACGTTCTCAGCAAAGGTCTGCCCTATCTGGTTGCGGTGGAGGGCGACCAAGTGCTGGGCTACGCCTATTGCAACTGGTTCAAACCCCGCCCGGCCTACCGTTTTTCCGCCGAGGATTCGATTTATCTGGCACCGCAGGCCACAGGCCAAGGCCTGGGCCGCGCCCTGCTGGCTGAACTCATCAGTCAGGCCGAGCGCGCTGGGGTGCGCAAGCTCATTGCCGTGATTGGGGACTCGGCCAACCTCGGCTCCATTGGCCTGCACCGCAGCGCAGGTTTTAAGCCGGTTGGAACACTCACATCGTGCGGCTGGAAGTTTGAGCGCTGGCTTGACGTGGTGCTGATGGACCGGGCTCTGGGCGCAGGCGACGTTCTTGCACCGATATGAGACTCGGGGCCAGGTGCGTCAAAACACCTGCAAGCTGATCCAGTAAGCCACCGCCGCGACAAAGGCACTCGCGGGGATGGTCAAAATCCAGGCCCAGATGATGTTGCCCGCGACACCCCAACGCACGGCGCTGGCGCGACGGGTGGAGCCTACGCCCACGATCGCTCCGGTGATGGTGTGGGTGGTAGACACCGGCACGCCCATGGCTGTGGCCAGAAACAGGGTGATGGCACCACCGGTTTCGGCGCAGAAGCCGCCGACCGGCTTGAGCTTGGTGATTTTTTGACCCATAGTTTTCACAATACGCCATCCGCCCAGCATGGTGCCCAAACCGATAGCCGAGTAACAAATGACCACGACCCAGGCTGGTGGCGCGCTGTAAGCAGCATTGGTATAGCCTGTTGCAATCAACAGCATCCAGATGATGCCAATGGTTTTTTGCGAGTCATTGCCGCCGTGGCCAAGGCTGTAGGCGCCCGCAGAAATCAACTGCAAACGCCGGAACCATTTGTCCACTTTCAGAGGACGAAAACCCCGGAACAGCCACGACACCAGCACCATCATCAGCGATCCCAACAGAAAGCCCAGCAACGGTGAGAGAAAAATGAATACCACGGTTTTCATGATGCCCGAAACGATCAACGATGCCACGCCAGCCTTGGCGATGGCAGCACCGACAATGCCGCCAATCAGCGCATGCGACGAACTGCTCGGAATGCCGTAGTACCAGGTGATGAAATTCCAGGTGATGGCCCCGATCAGCGCCCCAAAAACCACATGCGTGTCCACGACGCCAGGCAGCACCGTGCCCTTGCCGACCGTGGCCGCCACACTCAGGTGAAAGATAAAGATCGCGACCACATTGAAAAATGCGGCAAAAACCACAGCTTGCCCCGGTTTAAGCACCCCGGTCGAGACGACTGTGGCGATGGCGTTGGCAGCATCATGAAACCCGTTCATGAAGTCAAACACCACGGCCATCGCCACCAGAACGACGACCACCCAAACAGCCGTTTGTACGGTTTCCATAGCTAGAGCCCCGCCGCCGCTCAGGAGTTCTCGAGGATGATGCCCTCGATCAAATTCGCCACATCTTCACAGCGGTCGGTGATGGTTTCCAACAGCTCATAGATGGCTTTGAGCTTGATCAGTTCACGCACATCGGGCTCTTCGCGAAACAGTTTGCTCATGGCAGTGCGCATGACGCGATCTGCATCACTTTCCAGCTTATCGATCTCGTCACACGTCTTCAGGGCCGCCTCGGCGGTGGAAGCCTCGGCGATCTTGCTCAGCAGATAGACGGCATCACGCACGCGCTCGCAGCACTTCACGCTCAAGTCTGTCAAGCGCTTGATCTCTTCCGTCATGTGATGAACGTCGTACAACGCCATGGTCTCGGCCGAATCCTGGATCAGGTCGGCCACATCGTCCATGGTATTGATCAGGCCGTGAATCTGCTCGCGGTCAATCGGTGTGATGAAGGTTTTGTGAATCGCCTTGTTGACTTCATGCGTGACACGGTCGGCAGCGCCCTCGGCGTGGTTGACTTCACGGTGGTATTTTTCGCGCAACTCAGGGTCGTTGTAATTGGCAACAAGATTTGAAAACGCCTTGGCAGCCACCACGATATGGTCGGCATGCTGGTTGAACATGGAGAAAAAATTGGTATCGCGGGGTAGCAGCTTGCCAAAAAACACAGAAAACTCCTTGTGGGATAAGTCAGTTTGATGAACAAACTGTTAACGGAAGAGTTTAACCTTCAGCTTTTGCTGCGCCGCAACAAAAATGCCCCGCAGCTTGAATTGCGGGGCATTCGGCCCGTCAAGGGCGATTGCCGGCCAGAACCGCATCGATCCATTTGCGCCATGAACGCGACATGGACGGGGCAGATCAGTGGCTACGTCAGGCGGTTTATGCGACGCTATTGGCAGCGTCGGTGTAGTCCTTGACCTTGTCAAAGTTCAGGTACTGGTAAATTTTGCTGCTGGCAGCCGTCAGCACGCCCATGTCGGCCATGTATTCCTCTTTGGTCGGGATGCGACCCAGCTTGGAGCAAATGGCCGCCAATTCGGCGCTGCCCAGATAGACGTAGCTGTTTTTACCCAGACGGTTCGGGAAGTTGCGGGTAGAGGTCGAGAACACCGTCGCGCCCTCTTTCACCTGAGCCTGGTTGCCCATGCACAAACTGCAACCCGGCATTTCCATGCGCGCACCGGCGGAGCCCAGCACGCCATAGTGGCCCTCTTCGGTCAGTTGCTTGGCATCCATCTTGGTGGGCGGTGCCATCCACAGCTTGACCGGGATATCGCGCTTGTTTTCCAGCAGCTTGGAAGCCGCACGGAAGTGACCAATGTTGGTCATGCAGGAGCCAATGAACACTTCGTCGATCTTGGCACCAGCCACGTCGGACAGCGTTTTGACATCGTCCGGGTCATTCGGGCAGGCCACGATGGGTTCATGGATGTCGGCCAGATCGATCTCGATCACGCTGGCGTATTCGGCATCGGCATCGGCTTGGAGCAGCTTCGGGTCTGCCAGCCAGGCTTCCATGGCCTTGATACGGCGCTGAATCGTGCGCACGTCAGAGTAACCATTGGCAATCATCCACTTGAGCATCACGATGTTGCTGTTGAGGTACTCGATGATCGGCTCCTTGTTCAGGTGCACGGTGCAACCGGCAGCGCTGCGCTCAGCAGAAGCATCGCTCAGTTCAAACGCTTGCTCCACTTTCAGGTCTGGCAAGCCTTCAATCTCCAGAATGCGGCCAGAAAACACGTTTTTCTTGCCTTGTTTGGCCACCGTCAACTCGCCCGACTTGATGGCGTAAAGCGGAATGGCGTTGACCAGATCGCGCAGGGTGATACCGGGTTGCATGGTGCCTTTGAAACGGACCAACACGCTCTCGGGCATGTCCAGCGGCATCACGCCAGTGGCAGCACCAAAGGCCACCAGCCCGGAACCCGCCGGGAAGCTGATGCCGATGGGAAAACGGGTGTGGCTGTCACCACCGGTGCCGACGGTGTCGGGCAACAACATGCGGTTGAGCCAGCTGTGGATGATGCCGTCACCCGGGCGTAGCGGGATACCGCCACGGTTGCTGATGAACTCAGGCAGTTCATGGTGCATCTTCACATCGACCGGTTTGGGGTAAGCGGCGGTGTGGCAGAAGGACTGCATCACCAGGTCGGCGCTGAAGCCCAGGCAAGCCAAGTCTTTCAACTCGTCGCGGGTCATCGGTCCGGTGGTGTCTTGAGAGCCCACACTGGTCATCTTGGGTTCGCAATAGGTGCCAGGCAACACGCCCTGACCTTCCGGCAAGCCGCAGGCGCGACCGACCATTTTTTGTGCCAGCGTGAAACCCTTGCCGGTGGCCTTGGGGTTTTGCGGCAGGCGGAACAAGGTGGATACCGGCAAGCCCAATGACTCACGCGCCTTGGCGGTCAGGCCACGACCGATGATCAGCGGAATGCGGCCACCGGCGCGCACTTCGTCAAACAATACTTCACTTTTGAGAGTGAACTCCGCAATGACTACGCCGCCTTTGAGTGCTTTTCCTTCATAAGGACGCAGCTCGATGGTGTCGCCCATGTTCATCTGGCTCACGTCCAGCTCAATCGGCAAGGCACCCGCATCTTCCATGGTGTTGTAGAAAATCGGGGCAATTTTGGCACCCAGGCAGACACCGCCAAAACGTTTGTTGGGGACAAACGGGATGTCTTCGCCAGTGAACCACAGCACGCTGTTGGTCGCCGACTTGCGGCTGGAGCCGGTGCCGACCACGTCACCCACGTAGGCCACCAGGTTACCACGGGCGCGCAGGTCTTCAATGAACTTGACCGGACCGCGTTTGCCATCCTCCTCGGGCGTGATGCCGTCGCGTTTGTTTTTCAACATCGCCAGCGCGTGCAGCGGAATGTCCGGGCGGCTCCAGGCATCTGGGGCGGGAGACAGATCGTCGGTGTTGGTTTCGCCGGTAACTTTGAGCACGGTCAGCGTGATGCTTTGCGGCACTTCAGGGCGACTGGTAAACCACTCGGCATCGGCCCAGCTTTGCAACACACCCTTGGCGTGCACATTACCTTGGTCCGCCTTTTCCTTGACATCGTGAAACTGGTCAAACATCAGCAGCGTCTTTTTCAAGGCCTCTGCGGCCACGCCCGCCACCGCCGCGTCGTCCAGCAGGTCAATGAGCGGGGTCAGGTTGTAGCCACCCAGCATGGTGCCGAGCAGTTCCGTGGCTTTTTCGCGGCTGATCAGCGCACATTTTTCCGTGCCATGCGCCACGGCAGCGAGGTAGCTGGCCTTGACCTTGGCGGCATCGTCCACACCCGCAGGCACGCGATGGGTGATCAGGTCCAGCAAGAACGCCTCCTCGCCAGCAGGCGGGTTTTTCAGCAATTCAATCAGTTCGGCGGTTTGTTGAGCCGTCAAAGGCAGGGCGGGAATCCCCAGGGTGGCACGTTCGGCAACGTGGGCGCGGTAGGCTTGCAACATGGACAAAACTCCTTTTCAATCGGTTATGCGGATGGTATTGGTAAGCATGTGGTTCGACTCATCGAACGGTGCTGGCAGGGATATTCGTGGCGGATTGGCTCGGCACAGTAGATGTGGGCGCGACCGGCAAAGGCTCCAGCAGGCTGGGTGGCGGGTTTTTGGCCATGGCATCGGCCACTGCAAACTGCGATGGTGTCTTGCACTCATCTGCCAT
>CAIVHU010000009.1 GCA_903905735.1 uncultured beta proteobacterium | reverse complement strand
TCCAGCAGTTGCGCCGGGTGCGCGCCCACGGGCACGCGCTGATGGCTGGTCAGCACGGCCAAACCACCGGTGTCAAGATGGCTGGCGATCAGGTCAGACAACATTTGTATTCCCGCCTCATCCATGGCCACATAGGGTTCGTCCAGCACCCACAACCGCGCGGAGCTGAGCGCCAAACGCGACAAGGCCACACGGCGCTTTTGCCCTTGCGACAGGTGCCGAACCAGTTGTCTGGCACGTCCGCGCAGGCCAAAACGCTCCAGAACTGACCTGGCTTTGGGCTCGTTCAGGGCTATTCCGCCCAGCGCAGACGTGAACATCAGGTTTTCCTGCACCGACATGGATTCCTGCAGGGCATTGAGGTGACCCAGGTAACACAGGTCTTGCTGGTAGCTGTCGCGCTGTGATCCGATGGGCGCGTCGTTCCAGAGGATCTCGCCAGACTCCACCGGTGCCAGCCCGCACAGCATGCGTAGCAGGCTGGTTTTGCCGACACCGTTGGCACCGGTGACATACAGCCAATGGCCAGCGTGAAGCCTGCAATCCACATCCTTGAAAAGCTGGCGCCCACCCTTGGTGCAACCAAGTTTGGCAAACGTCAGTGTCGGAGATGTGTTCAAAGGTGGGTCAGCAGAAAAAGTATCGGATTATCCTATGCCGTGCCTGGCACCCTGTGTGCCCTTGGTTACATGCCGGGTTCAGCGGGTGATAACCACTTTTTGATACAGACCGCCGAAGTAGGTTTGCTTGTCGATATGGCTGTAGGACCCCTCGCCAGGCAGCCACTCGGTGATCTCGTCGTTCCACAAGTCCATGGCAAAGGGCTCCAGCGTGGTCAGGATGGGCACCATGATGTAGCGAAACGGGCTGCTGACCACCGGCTTGTGGTAATCCACAAAGATGATCTTGCCACCGGGCCTGGTGACACGCAGGGCCTCGGCGATGGTCATGCGGCGCACCTCCACAGGCATTTCATGCAGCAGAAAAAATACCAGTGTGGCATCCTGGCTGGCATCGGCAAAACCCATGTGGGAGGCATCCTGGTGCAGGATGCTGACCTGGCACTTGTCGGTCAGCTTAGTGTGCAGATTCTTGATTTGCACCGGCGCCACGTCAATCACGCTCAAGTGCGCTTGTGGGCTGAGTCTGCGCACGATGTGCTCGGTCAGGTTGCCATACACGCATGCGACCTGCAGCACCTGGCCGTCGATGACATCGCCCATCTCCTGCAAGGCCAAGTCGCGCAGGCGCGCAAAGTTACCCCACAAAATCAGGTTGACCAGCCACTGACGCTCAAACACCCGCACCGCGTTAGGGTGGGTGTAAGCCCACCAATAGGTTTTTTCAAGGTACTCTGGAACATCAACAGGCACGTGGGGGGCGGTTGCCAAGGAACTCAGGGGTGTGTCAAGCTGGCGCAAAGTGTTTTTTTCGAAAATCATGAACAGACCTAAATTCAGACGACCTGATGGCGATACGGTTTACTTCATCAAGCCTTCAGCACACAGAGCTTCTTGCACCGCCGCTCGCTTGCCCACGCGATCATCCAATGCGCTCAGGTCGGGCAGCCCTGAGCCGTCCACACCAACGTGTTTACCCCAGCTTTGCACTACAAAAAGAGAGGCATCGGCCGCTGCGAAAGTGTCGCCCATCAGAAAGTTCTTACCCTTCAACTCACCGTCTGTCCATTGTAGGCGGCCCATCAGTCGGGCTGGCTTGGGTTGGTGCGATGGCCTCAAAGTTGTGGGTTGGTCACTGCTTTTAATAATAAAAGTATAGCTACAAACCCTTTTTTATAAAGGAGTTTGAGGCTCATTACTTGTGTAAAACTTTGGCGATAGGGTTATGCCTCAGACGGAATGCGTCGGGCATTTTGGAACCCAGCAGCGGGCGCAAATACATGCGAAAGGCATCGGTCACGTCGGTGCCGCTGTCGGTGATGAACTCGTCTTCCATGGTGCGCGTTTTGCCAGCCACCGCACTCAGTGGCAACAGCTCGTAATCGACCGAGTAAAAGCCAGTGCGCTTGATGGCCACTGAGCCGTCGCGGTCACCCCACATGGCAAACTGCACGGCTTTTTCACCCACCTCGCGCGCTTCGCGCTGGTCCACGTCAGACACGCAGCCGATGAACGAACGCTGCATGTAGCCAAAGGTGTCACCGCGCACGCGCTTGATGTTGAGCTTGGTCTTGATCTCTTCACACAGCAAGTCTGCCAGCGCGCCGTTGCCCGAGAGCTGCACATTGCCATGCGCATCGTGTTCCAATTCCTTGGCCAGCAGGGCGGCGATGGCGGTGCCGGAGGCATCGTGGATACCTTCGGACACGGCAATCACACAACGACCATAACGTTCGTAGGTGGCCTTCACATCGGCCAAAAACTTTTCCAGCACAAAGGTGCGTTCGGGCAGGTAAATCAGGTGCGGGCCGTCGTCCGGGAATTTTTTGCCCAGGGCTGAGGCGGCGGTCAGGAAACCGGCATGACGCCCCATGACCACGCCCACATAAACGCCGGGCAGGGCGGCGTTGTCCAGATTGGCACCAGCAAACGCCTGCGCAACGAAGCGTGCGGCAGACGGAAAACCCGGCGTGTGGTCGCTGCCCACGAGATCGTTGTCGATAGTTTTCGGGATGTGGATGGTGCGCAAAGGGTAGTTGGCCGCCTGCGCTTCTTCGCTGACGATGCGCACGGTATCGCTCGAATCGTTGCCGCCGATATAGAAAAAATGGCCGATCTCATGCGCCTGCAGCACTTTGAAAATCTCGTGGCAATAGGCGGCATCGGGTTTGTCGCGGGTCGAACCCAGCGCGCTGGAGGGCGTGTTGGCCACCAGTTCCAGGTTGTGGCTGGTTTCCTGGGTGAGGTCGACAAAGTTTTCATCAACAATGCCACGTACGCCGTGCAATGCGCCGTAAATGTGACCGATCTGGCTGAAGCGCCGTGCCTCAAGGGCCACGCCGACCAGGGATTGGTTGATAACGGCGGTGGGGCCGCCGCCTTGGGCGACGAGAATTTTTCCGGATGCCATGGTTTGTCCTGTTTCAAATGGGATGGATCTGAAGCTGCCAACGCCCATTGTGCCCCTGAACTCACGAGTTTTTGGCGGTGACACACGCTGGCCGAGGGGCTTTTCAGGGGCTTCGGTAAAATTGTGGCTTGTCGCGCAGGCGCCGGGCGAGCGCCGTTTTTCAACCCGCCCTTCGATGGAACCACCATGCTTTATACCCAACACTTTGACGTGATCGTCGTCGGTGGCGGCCATGCCGGCACCGAGGCGGCGCTGGCTGCTGCCCGCATGGGCTGCAAGACGCTGCTGCTGACGCACAACATCGAGACGCTGGGCCAGATGAGCTGCAATCCATCGATTGGCGGTATCGGCAAGGGCCATCTGGTGAAAGAAGTGGATGCACTGGGCGGAGCGATGGCCGCAGCCACGGACGAGGGCGGCATCCAGTTCCGTATCCTCAACTCATCCAAGGGCCCGGCGGTGCGCGCCACCCGCGCCCAGGCAGACCGCATTTTGTACAAGGCGGCGATTCGCAAGCGTTTGGAAAATCAGCCCAACTTGTGGTTGTTTCAGCAAGCCGTGGATGACCTGATGCTCGAAGGCGACCGGGTGGTCGGAGCGGTGACGCAGGTCGGCATCCAATTTCGCTCAACGACCGTCGTATTGACGGCGGGCACCTTTCTGGACGGCAAGATCCATGTCGGCCTGAACAACTACGCGGCAGGTCGAGCCGGTGACCCGCCCGCTGTGTCTTTGAGCGCGCGGCTGAAAGAACTCAAGTTGCCGCAAGGCCGTCTGAAAACCGGCACACCCCCACGCATCGATGGCCGCTCGATTGACTTCACGAAATGCACCGAGCAGCCCGGCGATGGCATGCCCGGTGGCATGAGCCAGGATATGCCGGTGTTCAGTTTTCTGGGACGGCCCGATCAGCACCCGCAACAAATGCCGTGCTGGATCACGCATACCAACGAGCGCACGCACGCCATCATCCGCAGCGGGTTTGATCGCAGCCCGATGTTTACCGGCAAGATTGACGGTATCGGCCCGCGCTATTGCCCGAGTGTGGAAGACAAGATTAACCGTTTTGCAGACAAGGACAGCCACCAGATTTTCCTGGAGCCAGAAGGCCTGACAACGCACGAGTACTACCCCAACGGCATCAGCACCAGCCTGCCTTTCGATATTCAGTACGCCTTGGTGCGCAGCATGGCCGGGCTGGAAAACGCACACATCCTGCGGCCTGGCTATGCCATCGAGTATGACTACTTTGACCCGCAGCAGCTCAAGAGCAATTTTGAGACGCGTGCCATCGCTGGCCTGTTTTTCGCCGGGCAGATCAATGGCACCACCGGTTATGAAGAGGCCGCAGCGCAGGGCTTGTTTGCCGGGATCAACGCCGCCTTGCTGGCCCGAGCGACGGGCGGTGGCAACAGCGCGGCCAGTGCCGCAGGCAGCATTGACTACCACGCTGACACCTGGCTGCCCGCACGCAATGAGGCTTATCTGGGCGTGATGGTGGATGACCTCATCACCAAGGGTGTGACCGAGCCGTACCGCATGTTCACCAGCCGCGCAGAGTTCCGTCTGCAGTTGCGCGAAGACAATGCCGACGCACGTTTGACCGAAGCGGGGCGCCAGCTGGGCCTGGTGGATGATGTGCGCTGGGACGCTTTTTGCCGCAAGCGTGATGCTGTTTCACGTGAAACAGAGCGGCTTCGCTCGATTTGGGTCAGTCCGAAAAACCTTGAGACGATGGAGGCCGAGCGGGTGCTGGGCAAGGCGCTGGAACATGAATACAGCTTGGCTGAATTGCTGCGGCGACCGGGGGTGAGTTACGCGGCTCTGATGTCGCTCAACGACGGCAAATTCACAGCGCCTGCCAGCACAGATGTTTCACGTGAAACAGTCGAGCCGTCGCATGCCGCCGTCCTGGCGGCGACGGTCATCGTGCAGGTCGAAATTACTGCCAAGTATTCGGGCTACATAGATCGGCAGCATGTTGAAATTGAGCGGGCAGCGCACTACGAGCATCTGAAATTGCCCGCTGATCTGGATTATTTGCAGGTTGGTGCGCTGAGCATTGAGGCGCGCCAGGCGCTGAACAAGCATCGACCGGAGACGCTGGGTCTCGCTTCGAGGGTGTCGGGCATCACCCCGGCAAGCATCTCTCTGTTGCTGGTGCACCTGAAGAAAAATGGCTTTCACGGATTGTCCCCGTTGACATTGCCAGAGGAATAGCTTGACGGTTTTTGCTTAAATGGCGCGCCATCAGCGTGATGATATCGATCCAGAGGGGAGGGAGTAGATGCGACGAGCCATGTTGCTTTTGGGTGTTCTGTTGGCCTTGATCGTTGGACAGTGGGTGGTGAAAGACCGTGCAACGCGCGTGGCGCGGATTGCCAAATCCGAGCGGGCGCAAAGCGTCGCCACGCCGACATCCGCACCACTGCCGCCTGCCAAGTCCGCAGCGGCCCCGCGACCCATTGCTTTTGGATTGACATTTGCCTTGGTGCCGCCAGATGCGAATGCGCCGCCTGAGGTGGTCGGTTTGAATTGTCATGGCGAGCCGCGCCAACTGGATCGCCCGCATCAGGACTCATGCAACCCCTACCACGGTGACACCAGTTGCCGCACAGTTTTGCCGGTGTTGTGCATCAAGGTCACCAAGGCCGCAAAGCCCGTCGCTGTATCGGACGGTTTCTACCAGGGGTGGGTGAACGGAATACTGGCTGCCACCAGCCCGGTGATGGGTGCGGTGCTGGAGTCGGCCGCGGTTGCCAGCGCGCGTTGTGTTGCTGAACTGGGGCCTGGCTGGAAAATGGCGGAGTTTCACGACGGGCAGGGTGGTTGGGGGCTTCAGGGTCAAAAAGGATCGGACTTCAGTCCCAACAACCGTTATTGGGTGCACATCAACGATCAACCTGGCAACTGCTGGGATAGCGAACCATGACAAATTTGTTTCACGTGAAACCGGCTGGACTCTCTCAGTGCCGCAGCGCAACTTGGGTATGCATCTGTTGCTCGATATGGCTGCTGGCTGCACAGGTTGCGTGGGCGGATGTGCACAAATGCACTGCACCGGATGGCCGGGTTACATTCAGTGACCAGCCTTGTGCTGCTGGTCAGGTGGGCGGCAAGACCAGATTTGGTACGGTTGCCCCTACAACCACACCGCCGTCGGCTGTTGTCCAAGATGCCAGTGCCTTGAGCAGGGAGGACACGCGCACGCGGATGCATGCTGCCCTCACGCCGGAATGTCGCGAGTTGAGTGACCGTGTTACGCGCTACATGGAGCAGGGCACCGGGCAGACACCTGAAGCAGTGGTCAAGGCGGACATGGCTCGTTTTGAGCAGCAGTGTGCTGCTCAAGTCAAGGACGTGATGCAAGTTGAGATGGATCGAAAAGCAGCCGAACGTAAGACCCTTGAAGCGCAGCACGCTTGCCAGGAAAAACGTCGTGTGCTGGAGAATCGGCGCGCACGCTTCACCAGTTTGAGCGAACCGGATCAGCGTGCTGTTGAATCTTTGGAGAGCGAGGTCAATCGTGATTGCCACTGATCAACCCGCTGCTGTGGTGCTGGCCACGGCAGCAACCAGTCTGAAACTGATTCTGACTGACGCGCAGATTGGCCAGTTGCTGGACTACATGGCGCTGATCCAGAAGTGGACCAAGGTGTACAACCTGACGGCTGTGCGTGACCCGGCCGAGATGTTGACGCATCACCTGCTGGACAGTTTGGCGGTGATCGTGCCTTTGCGTCAGCAGATCAGCTCCATGCGATCAGCCATGCTGCCAGATGCGCCACCACAGAGTCTGCGCCTTCTGGATGTCGGCTCGGGTGCCGGTTTGCCTGGTGTGGTGATCGCCATCTGTTGCCCTGACATCATGGTGCATTGTGTGGACACCGTGGGCAAAAAAGCGGCTTTTATTCAACAGGTGGCGGTGACGCTGCGGCTGCCCAATCTGCGCGGCATTCACGCACGTGTGGAGAGTTTGACCGACAAATATCAGGTGATCAGCTCGCGTGCATTTGCTTCGCTAGCCGATTTCACGTCATGGTCAGCTAACACCCTGGCAGAGCAGGGTGTCTGGATGGCGATGAAGGGCAAGCACCCGGGGTATGAAATGGCCGCCTTGCCAGAATGCGTGGCAGTGTTTCACGTGGAACAACTGGACGTGCCGGGGCTGGAGGCTGAGCGGTGCATCGTGTGGATGCGGTCTGCTGTGACTGATTGAATGCCTTGTTTTCGCCGGTTCTGCTTTGACTGCTCTTGAGGCGGAATCAGTCGGGCGACGTGCTCTGCTCCATGTCCCCCGGCCTTCGGCCTCCTCCTTGACCTACGCAGAGCACATCACCCGACCGATTCGGGACGGTATTGGTTTTCCGAAGATGGGGAGCAAATGGTTGTAGCCATGAGCTTGGGGTGTGTACCAAAGTGAGGTCGCCGGGCAACACGAACGGCGGTACGCACTCCAAACTCATGGCGGTTGATGCTGCACTCTCTGACCAACAAGGGCAGCAGCTTCAATTTTCCGGTCCTCAACGATTCCAACGTAAACTTGCAGCCTTCCCCTTGTCCAAAGAAACCCATGCTCGGCATCACCGATTACGCCACTTTTGTTGTCACCGTTCTCGTGTTCCTGCTGGTGCCTGGGCCGGGCAACCTGGCGCTGATCACCTCCACCAGCAAGGGTGGCATTCGTGGCGGGCTGGCGGCTACGCTGGGGGTGATACTGGGTGACCAGGTCTTGATGTGGTCGGCGGTTGCTGGCGTGGCCGCTTTGTTGACCGCTTATCCCGATGCGTTTCATGCGGTGCAATGGCTCGGTGCAGCTTACCTGGCCTGGCTCGGTGCCAAAATGTTGTTGGCCAAACCTGGCGCAGCACCGGTACTTAACATCCAGCCACACCACTATCTGAAACAGGCGTTGATGATCACGCTGCTCAACCCCAAGTCGATCCTGTTTTACATGGCGTTTTTTCCCTTGTTTGTCGATCCGGTGCGCCAGCAAGGGCTGGTCACCTACGCGTTCATGGCGGCAACGATCGCTGCCATCACTTTTGGTTATGGCCTGACATCCACCTTGCTGACCTATTTTCTGGCCGAAAAAATTCGTGCCAATCCGATGATCTCGCGCGTGCTGGAAAAAGTGGCGGGCGTGTTCCTGATCGGGTTCGGCATCAAACTGGCGGTGTCTCGCTAGCTTTGCCCAAGTTGTTTCACGTGAAACCCCGGCCCCACCTGTTTTATTGAACTCTGAGTGAAGTCGCCCATGGCCAAAATTTTCTGCATTGCCAATCAAAAAGGTGGGGTCGGCAAAACCACCACCACCGTCAACTTGGCCGCCGGTCTGGCCAAGGTGGGGCAGCGGGTGCTGATGGTTGATCTCGACCCGCAGGGCAACGCCACCATGGGTTCGGGCATAGACAAGCGCAAGCTGGAGCTCAGTGTCTATGACGTGTTGCTGGAGTCGGCCTCGGTGCGTGAGGCCCGGGTGCAAAGTGCCAAGCTCAAGGATGCCGATTGCAGTTACGACATCCTGGCAGCGAACCGTGAGTTGGCAGGGGCCGAGGTGGAGATGGTCAGCCTGGAGCGTCGCGAAAAGCGTCTGAAAACGGCGCTGGCTGAAGTTGATGCCGACTACGACTTTGTACTGATCGACTGCCCGCCCAGTCTGTCGATGCTCACGCTCAACGGCCTGTGCTGCGCCCATGGCGTCATCGTGCCGATGCAGTGCGAGTACTTTGCGTTGGAGGGCCTGGCTGATCTGGTCAATACCATCAAGCAGGTGCACGCCAACCTGAACCGTGAGCTGAAAATCATTGGCTTGCTGCGCGTCATGTTCGACCCTCGCATCACTCTGCAGCAACAGGTCAGCCATGAACTTGAAGCGCGTTACCAGTCCAAGGGGCAGCTCTTTGCCACGGTGATCCCGCGCAATGTGCGCCTGGCCGAGGCCCCCAGCTACGGCGTGCCTGGTGTGGTGTTTGATCCGGCGTCCAAGGGGGCGCAAGCCTTTGTGGCCTTTGCCAAAGAGATGGTTGAGCGGGTTGAAACCCTCTAACCAAATTGGTCTCTGGCCCTTATCCAACAAGCGCAACCAGCTATTAAAAAAATAGTCATGACAGCGGTATCCGTTCTCATCCTGCCGGGTTGGCAAAACTCCGGCCCGCAGCACTGGCATAGCCTCTGGCAGACCCAGTTTGGCTACCAGCGCGTAGAGCAGCACGACTGGATGCGCCCGCTGCGCGGCGACTGGATCGCCCGGCTGGAAGACGTGTTGCTGTCGCTGGACGCGCCCGCCGTGCTGGTGGCGCACAGCCTGGGCTGCCAACTCGTGGCGGCGTGGGCTGCCATTTCCAAAAACACCGACCGTGTCAAAGCCGCGTTGCTGGTGGCCCCTGGTGATGCTGAACGTGAAGAGCTGCGTCCGGTGTTGGGCAGCTGGTCGCCGCTGGTGCTTACACCTTTGCCATTCCCCAGCACGCTGGTGGCCAGCAGCGGTGACCCGTATTGCACGCTGGAGCGCGCCACCGAGTTTGCCAGTGCCTGGTGTTCCCGGCTGGTGAATGCCGGTGCGCTGGGGCACATCAACGCCGACTCCGGCCTGGGCGACTGGCCCGCCGGGCAGGCGCTGCTGCAAGAACTGATTCAAATTTAAGGAGGAAGACACATGGTGACCAAAAAACCCAAAGGCTTGGGACGTGGGCTGGAAGCACTGCTCGGCCCGACGGTGGACGATCTGTTGGCACCCGACGGCTCGGTGGCTGCCTCGGCCAACAGCGGTCAGCCCTCGGTATTGCTGCTGGCCGACATGGTGCCCGGCCAGTACCAGCCGCGCACCCGCATGGACGAAGGCGCGCTGTACGAGCTGGCCGAGTCCATCAAGGCGCAAGGCATCATGCAGCCGATTCTGGTGCGCCGCCTGAGTGATGCCGATGCCGAACTCAAGCGCAGCCAGCTCACCCCCGAGGCGCCCAGCGGCGGGGCCGGGCGGCCGCTGTACGAGATCATTGCCGGCGAGCGCCGCTTTCGCGCGGCCAAGTTGGCGGGCCTGGACAGTGTGCCGGTGTTGGTGCGCGACGTGCCCAACGAGGCCGCAGCCGCCATGGCGCTCATCGAAAACATGCAGCGTGAAGACCTCAATCCGCTGGAAGAAGCGCAGGGCTTGCAACGCTTGATCAAGGAGTTTGGCCTCACGCACGAGACCGCCGCGCAGGCGGTAGGGCGCAGCCGCAGCGCCGCCAGCAACCTGTTGCGCTTGTTGAACCTGGCCGAACCGGTGCAAACCATGCTGATGGCCGGTGACGTGGAGATGGGCCACGCGCGTGCATTGTTGAGCCTGGACAAGGCCATGCAGATTACCGCTGCCAGCCAGATCGCCGCTAAAAAAATGTCGGTGCGTGAGGCGGAAAGCCTGGTCAAAAAGCTCGGTGCCGAGTTCTCGCTGGTGGCCTCCAAGCCCAAAAAAGAGAAGTCGCGAGACATGAAACGCGTCGAAGAAGAGCTGTCTGACCTGCTGATGGCCGAGGTGGAAGTGCGCGTCAAAAAACGCGTCAAGCGTGCCGGGCGCTTTGAGGAAATGGGTGAGTTGAGCATTGCGTTTGGGTCGTTGGATGAGCTCAACGGGCTGATTGAGAAGCTGCAAAAAGTCTGATCTGGTGGACGCGGGCGGTCACCAACTTTTTTGGTCACCGGGCTGGCTTGGCTGTCGCACGCGCAAATTCTTGATTCCTGGCCACACTCTGCGTCACGCGCTTCAGTGCGCAGGTTTTCAAAACCCGGATTCGGACAATGCAAGGTGCAACTTGCGAGCACGCCTCGGGCCCTACCGGACAAAGCCGGGGGCCGATGTCGCAAAGTGCAACGTGTCTGAGGTCCCCGGCTTGGCCCGGTAGGGTCCATCAACCATGCAAGCTCACCAACGAATCACTTGGATGGCATCCGATCCACGGTTGCAAGGCGTGTCATGAACCGCCTGTCCCGCCTCTGGCCCTTGCCCGCCGTGCTGACCTGGCTGGCAGCCTGGGTGGTCTTCTCCGCCTTGCTGCGCATCGGTCAAAGCCCCTTGCTGGCTCTGGGCACCGCCTGCGCCCTGGGTGTTGTGGCCAGTCTGCTGGGGGCCAGCTGGTGGCGCAGGGGAATCATCGCGCTGGGTTTTCCGCTGTCGCTGGCCGCCTCGGGCGTGGTGGCCTTGCCGGCCTGGGCCTGGCTGCTGCCTCTGATCTTGCTGCTGCTCATCTACCCGCTCAACGCCTGGCGTGATGCCCCGCTGTTTCCCACCCCGCACGACGCGCTCAATGACCTGCCAGCCCATATACAGCTTGGGCCGGACGCTCTTATTCTGGATGCAGGTTGTGGCCTGGGCGATGGCCTCAAGGCCTTGCGCGGTGCCTATCCGGTAGCGCAATTACACGGGCTGGAGTGGAGCTGGCCACTGCGCGCCCTGTGTGCGCTGCGCTGCCCATGGGCGCGGGTGCGCCGAGGCGATATCTGGCGCGCTGACTGGTCAGGCTACCAGTTGGTGTACCTGTTTCAGCGGCCTGAAAGCATGCCGCGCGCGGTGGCCAAGGCCGCTGGTGAACTCCAGCCCGGTGCCTGGCTGGTCAGTCTGGAGTTTGAAGCGCCACAGTTGCAGCCGCAGGCGCGCCTGACAGCGCCTGATGGCCGGCCGGTCTGGCTCTACCGGATGCCTTTCGATCCGGCACCATAATCATGGATAAAAATGGCCTTTAGCCCTTATTTAATAAGAGCGAGTAGCTATGAAAGTCATATCAAGTAGGTGCAGGCTATTTGATCAGCAGCACCGGCAGGCTAGACAAGTGCACCACCTTGGTGGCCACCGAGCCCATCACCATGCCGATCACGCTACCAAAGCCGTGGGTGCCGATCAGGATCATGGCGCAGCCCTTGTCCTGGGCAAACTGCACCAGGCTGGGCGCTGCTTCACCCACCATCACGTGGCCCGAGTGCGCCAGGCTTGCCACGCCCAGCCGTTCTTTGGCCAGGGTCAGCAGTTCTTCACCGGTTTCACGGTGAAAGTCTTCCACCGTCCGGGTGTCGATAAACCGCGTCAGGTTGTTTGAGAGCGCGGGCTGCACGTTCACCAGGTAGATGTGCGGCGCTTCTTTGCGTGTGGCTGCGTCCTGGATGGCGAAGTCCACTGCACGCAGCGAAGGCTCGGACCCGTCAATGGCGATCAGGCAAGCGTTGGTCATGACCGGTTCTCCTTAAGGCTTCTCATCCACAGCGACGGGCAGTTCGACGCCGGCGCGCGCCTGTTGGCGGCTACCCAGCCATTTGCCCACCAGCACCACCAGCACTGCGCCAGCCGCAGACACCAGATAGTGCCCTGGCCCCAGGCTGTCTGCAAAGCCTTCCGGCAAGGCTTGGTCGGTGAGCAGCATGCTACCGGCAATCCAGCCCAGCAGCGCCGCACCCAGCGTGATGACAATCGGAAAACGGTCCATCAGGCCCAGCACCAGCTTGCTGCCCCACACCACGATCGGGATCGATACCAGAATGCCGAAGGTCACCAGCACCATGGAGCCGTGCGAGGCCCCGGCCACGGCGATCACGTTGTCCAGACTCATCACCGCGTCGGCCACCACAATGGTCTTGATGGCTGCCATCAGCGTGGTGCCACCGTCAATGTGGCTGTGCCCCTCTTCGTGCTCGGGCAGCAGCAGTTTGACACCAATCCACAGCAGCAAAAGGCCGCCGACGATCTTCAGGTACGGCACGGCCAACAGCTGCAAGGCAAAGAAAATCATCACCACGCGCAGCCCGATGGCACCGATCACGCCCCAGAAAATGCCTTTGTTGCGCTGATCTTCCGGCAATTTGCGGCAGGCCAGGGCGATCACCACGGCGTTGTCGCCACCGAGCATGATGTCGATGGCGATGATTTGCAAGACGGCAATCCAGAACAGCGAAGAGGTCAAATCGGGCATGGTCTGATTTTAGGGACGCGGCCATGGCGCACTTTGGGTAAGGCAGGCCGTATCGTCTGGCCGAATAAGGTTAATGCCTAAATTGACCTTGAGCCCAAGCGAAGCAAGGGCTGGCAGCTACACTCTGTATAGCAGAACAGGACATCATGACGAAAGGCGGCCAGCATGGGTTTTGAATACATCTTTTTTGATGCCACGTTGGCTGATGCGCTGGTCAGCTTTGCGGCCACCCTGGGCGTGCCCGGCCAGGTGCGCCCCGACCCGATGGGTGGCTGGGTGGTGTGGGTACCTGAAGACATGCCCGCTGGCGCAGAAGACGCCATCGAGGCCGAATACGACCGCCTGATGCTGTGCCAGCGCGATGTGCTCGACGCGGCTGACGGGGCCGATACCAACGACGTTCTGGGCGTTCAGATCACGCTGCCCAGCGGCCAGACCTGTCTGGTGCGGGTGCCGCCGCAACTGGGGCGCGGTCTGGTGGCGCAGTTCAGCTTTGAAGAAATCCACCAGTTGGTCACGCTGATTGCCAAGCAGGCACTGCAGCCGGTGGAGGGGCCTTTGTGGCGCAAGTTATAAGGCAAATCAGCCTTTAGTCTTTTCAGTGATTGGGCTAACAGCTATCTTTAAAGTAGCAAATCAGGCCTTGTCCGGCTCGTCCACGCTTGCCAGCAGCGCTTTGGCGGCGAGCTCATCGGTGACTAGGATGGTGGCGTGGTGGCCCTCCAGCGCGGCGCGGATGGCGGCGGCTTTGGCGCTACCACCGGCCACGCAGATGCGCATCGGGATCTTGTCGATTTCTTCGAGCGTCAGGCCAATCATGCAATCGTCCAGCGGGCCGTGGATCGGGTGGCCGCTGGCGTCGATGTAGCGTCCCGCAATCACGCCCAGGGCCCCTTGCGCCAGATAGGGTTGGAGCGCTTCGGGGGTGACCGTGCCGGAGCCATAGATGGTGCTGTCGGCCTCCAGATGGCCCACGCCGAAAACGATCTTGGTGCAAGTTTGCAGCAGTCGCAGCTGCGGGATCAGCGCGGGCTCCTGGTACAGCAGGTCACGGATTTCAGCGCGCGACACCAGCGCAGGCGCGTGCAGGTTGATGCAGCGTGCACCAAAGCGGTCGGCGATGTTGGAGGTGCACAGCTCGGGTGAAAACTCAAACGTGGCCAGCATGCTGCCGGTGATCTGGATCACCGACAGCCCCGGCACGCGCTGCGGCGCAATGGCTTTGGACAGCGCCAGCACCGTCTGCCCCCAGGACACACCCAGCATGTCGCCCGCCGTCACCACATCGGACAGCAGTTGTGCCCCGGCTTCGCCCAGACGTACTTCCGTCGGGCGGCGGCCCTGGTCGTCGGGGATGACAATGCAGCGCTCCAGCTGGTAGCGGCTGGCCAGTTGTTGAGCCATCCGCATGGCCGTGTAGTGCTCGGTCTCCAGCGTGATCTTCACCACGCCGGTGCGCCGCGCTTCGTGCAGGTAGTTGATGATCGACGCGCGCGATACGCCCAGCACCTCGGCAATATCGCTTTGGGTGAGCTCGTCCTGGTAATACAGCCAGGCGGCCGACAGCATCGGGTTCAGGCTGGGCGCGTTGGTGCCTGCTGGCTTGGTGGGTGTGGCCGGTTTGGGGGCCTTTGGCGTGGTCATGGAAAGCCCTTTTTCAGATCGGTGGACACGGTGCGGGTAAGTCCGGAGAGATTTCCTTCAACAAATGATGGAAACTACGAACAAATGTAAAGTATCAACATTTGTTGAATTTTTAAAACTTATGTTACTTCCTTTTGAAAGCGCGTATGAAAAGTTTGTGGAGTGATCAAGACGCTGCGGCTTGTGTCGCCCGCTACGCCGCCCAGAACGTGCCCGAAGCCCTGGCGCTGCGCACATACTCGGCGCGCTTGCTCGGTGCCAACCCCAAGCTGGTGCTGCATGGTGGGGGCAACACCTCGGTCAAACTCACCATGACCGACGTGCTGGGCGATGCCGTGCGGGTGCTGTGCGTCAAGGGCAGCGGCTGGGATCTGGCCACCATCGAGCCCGCCGGCCACCCGGCGGTGCGCATGGACAGTCTGTACCGACTGCGCCAGCTTGATCGCCTGTCTGACGAGGGCATGGTCAACGCGCTGCGCACCAACCTGCTCGACAACACCGCGCCCACGCCATCGGTAGAGGCGCTGCTGCACGCCTATGTGCCGCATACTTTCATCGACCACACCCACGCGCTGGCGGCCATCGTGATCGCTGACCAGCCCGATGGCGAGGCGCTGTGCCGCCAGATTTATGGTGAGCAGGTGGTGTGGATTCCGTATGTCATGCCGGGTTTTGAGCTGGCGCAGGTGGTGGCGCGCGCGGTCGAGGCGCACCCGCAAGCGCAGGGTCTGCTGCTGGGCAAACATGGCCTGTTCAGCTTTGGTGACACGGCCAAACAGTCGTATGAGCGCATGATTGATTTTGTGACGCGAGCGGAAGATTTCATCGCGGGGCGCAAAGCCAGCCGTGGTTTGGCATCTCCAGCGCCAGCGGATGCTGCATCTGTGGGTAGCCATGTCGCGAGTGCATCAGGCAAAAACAATCGCGTGGCGACGGCCAGCATGGCCGATGTGGCACCTTATTTACGCGCCGCCTTGGCCGACATCGCCCCGGCTGGCAGCCCGCGCCACTGGCTGCTGAGTTTGCGCTCTGATACCCAGGCGCTGGACTTTGCCAACGGCATCGGCCAGACCGAGGTGGCCCAGCGCGGTGTGGCCACGCCTGACCATGTGATCCGCATGAAAGGCCGCCCGGTGGTTCTGGCGGTGCCGCCAGTAGGTCAGCTAGACGGCTGGGTGACCGACATGCAGGCACGCTTGTCGGACTTTGTGGCCCGTTACCAGGCCTATTTCGAACGAAACAACGCCCGCGTGGGTGGCATCAAAAAAATGCTCGACCCGCTGCCGCGCGTCATCGTTCTGCCAGGCGTGGGGATGGTCGGCGTGGGCAAAACTGCGGCGGAGGCGGCGATCAACGCCGACGTGATGGCCTCTTGGATGGAAGTCGTCACCGATTCGGATGCCTGCGGCACCTATGAGCCGGTGAGCGAGGAACACGAATTCGACATGGAATACTGGTCGCTGGAGCAGGCCAAGCTGGGCAAGAGCAGCGCTAAGCCGCTGGCGGGTCGGGTGGTGGTGGTGACTGGCGCAGGCAGCGGCATTGGTGCCGCCACCGCGCGTGCCTTTGCCGCGCAGGGGGCCGAGCTGGCCATTCTGGATCTGGATGCGGATGCGGCGCAGGCGGTGGCCAGCAGCATCGGCCGCCAGGTGCTGGGCTTGCTGTGTGATGTGACCGATGCCGGGTCAGTACAACGTGCCTTTGCAGCGGTGTTGCAGCGTTTTGGTGGGGTGGATATCGTTGTCTCCAACGCCGGTATCGCGCTGGCGGGTGGCATGTTGAACCTGCCCGATGAGGTCTTGCGCCAAAGTTTTGAAGTGAATTTTTTCGGCCACCAGACGGTGGCAAAGACCGCTGTGGCCATCATGAAGCAGCAGCGTCTGGGCGGCGTGTTGCTGTTCAACGTGTCCAAACAGGCCATCAACCCGGGGCCGGACTTTGGTGCCTATGGCACCTCCAAGGCGGCGCTGCTAGCGCTGATGCGCCAATATGCGCTGGAGCATGGCAAGGACGGCATCCGTGTCAACGCCGTGAATGCCGACCGCATCCGTTCGGGCCTGCTCAACGACGAGACCATTGCACGGCGTGCCAAGGCGCGGGGCTTGAGTGAGGCGGATTACATGGGCGGCAATTTGCTGGGCCAGGAAGTCACCGCGCAGGATGTGGCGCAGGCGTTTGTGGTGTCGGCGCAGTTGCCTAAAACCACCGGCAATGTGCTGACCGTTGATGGCGGCAATGTGGCGGCCATGCTGCGCTGACGTTGAACACGCATTTGTCATGCCCGCTTGTTTAGCCTTTACCCGCAGCGCGCATTGGGTGTCTGACTCCGCGAATGTCCCCCGGCTTGGGGCACTGCCCCAAGCCTCCTCCTTGATTTCGCTACGCCAGACACCCAACGCACACCGCTCGCCGCCCGCAGACTCACTCCATTGTTTGAGGCGTCGCTTGAGATTTATTTAGTATAAAAAGTGCCTCTAGCCCTTTATTTATAAGGGCCAATCGCTATTGATTTATGTTTGAAAATTCATCACCATGACCTACCAAGCCTTGACCCCCGATACCCTGGCCAACTACCTGCGCCAGGTGCCTGAGCTGCTCTCGCTGCTGGGCGACATGGACGCGCTCGACATTGTGGAGGTGGGCGACGGCAACCTGAACCTGGTGTATTTTGTGACCAGCCGCAGCCAGCCCGCGCGCAGTGTGGTGGTCAAGCAGGCGCTGCCGTATCTGAGGCTGGTGGGTGAGGGCTGGCCGCTCACGCGGCACCGTTCGGACCGTGAGGCCAATGCGCTGCAGCAGTTTGGTGCGCGCTGCCCGCAGCATGTGCCCGAAATGTTTCACGCCGACAGCGCCCAGTCGCTGATCGCCATGCAGCACCTGCGCGAGCACATCATCCTGCGCCGCGGACTGATCGAGGGCATCACCTACCCGAATCTGGCTGAGCATTTGTCCACCTACATGGCACAGACCTTGTTTCACGGCTCGGACCTGTACCTGAGCGCCGCCGCCAAAAAGCAGGCCGTGGCCGATGCCACCAACACCGAGCTGTGCAAGATCACCGAAGACCTGGTGCTGACCTACCCGTTTGAAGACCACCCGACCAACGTCTATAGCCTGGCGCTGCCGCGTGCAGCCGTCGAGCGTCTGCACCAGCCGAGCGTGCGTCTGGCGGCGGCGCAGATGAAGTGGGCGTTCATGAACCAGGCTGAGAGCCTGCTGCATGGCGATCTGCACACCGGCTCGGTGATGGTGAACCAGACAGACACCTACGTGATCGACCCCGAATTTGCCTACTACGGCCCGATGGGTTTCGATGTGGGCCTGCTGCTGGCCAACCTGTTGACCGCCTACCTGTCGCAAGAATGGCACCGCACGCAGGCTGGTCAGAATCCTGCGCCTATTCAGGCGTGGTTGCTGGAGCAAGTGGCCAGCGTCTGGAACGGTTTTGCCAAGAAATTCATTGCGCTGTGGGTGGCGCACGATGCTCATGCTGGTTCCAGCTTTATGGGCAACGCTCGGGACGAGGAGAGTCAGAGCCTGTTCCGTGAGGCGTTTGTCCGGCACATGTTCAGCGATGCGCTGGGTTTTGCAGGTTGCGAGATGATCCGCCGCATGGTCGGACTGGCCAAGGTGGCCGAAATTGCCGCGATTCCCTATGAAACCGCCCGCGCGTTGATTGAAGTGCGCACGCTGCGCCTGGCCGAAGCCCTGCTGCTGGGCCGTGACGACTTTCAATTCATCAGCGAGGTGATCGACCTAGCCGAGGAATGCAGGACACTCACCTTATGAAAATTCAAGGTACTCCCTGGCGCACCGTCTGGCTCAATGCGGACGGTCTGGTCGAGGTCATAGACCAGCGCTTTTTGCCGCATGAGCTCAAAACCGCCACGTTGCCCGATGTGGCGACCTTTGAGCGCGCCATTCGCGAGATGTGGATTCGCGGCGCGCCGCTGATTGGCGTGGTGGCTGCCTACGGCTTGGCCGTGGCGATGCAGCACGACCCCACCGATGCCGCCTTGTTGGACGCGCAGCGCACCCTGCTCGCTACCCGTCCCACGGCGGTGAACCTGAAGTGGGGCCTGGCGCGTATGGTGAATGACCTGCTGCCGCGATCGCCGCAAGAGCGGGTGGACGCTGCTTTTGCGCTGGCCGCCCACATGGCCGACGAGGACGTGGCCATCAACCACCAGCTGGGTCAGCACGGGCTGGAACTGATCCGCGAACTGGCGCGCCAAAAGCCGGGCCAGCGCATCCACATCCTCACCCACTGCAACGCGGGCTGGCTGGCCACGGTCGATTGGGGCACCGCCACCTCGGCCATTTACCAGGCCCACAACGCAGGCATCGACGTGCATGTGTGGGTGGATGAAACCCGCCCGCGCAACCAGGGCGCGTCGCTCACCGCCTGGGAGCTGGGCCAGCACGGCGTGCCGCACACGCTGATTGTGGACAACGCCGGTGGCCACCTGATGCAACACGGCCAGGTGGATTTGTGCATCGTTGGCACCGACCGCGTCACCGCGCAGGGCGACGTGTGCAACAAGATCGGCACCTACCTGAAGGCGCTGGCGGCGTTTGACAACGGCGTGCCGTTTTACGTGGCCATGCCCTCGCCCACGCTGGACCTGACTGTGCGGGACGGCGTGAGAGAGATCCCGATCGAAGACCGCGACGGCGAGGAAATTTCGCACATGAGCGGTTTTCATGCGGATGGCTATGTCACCACCGTGCGGGTGTGCCCCGCCACCACGCCGACCCACACGAACCCCGGGTTTGATGTGACCCCGGCGCGGCTGGTCACCGCCCTGATCACCGAGCGTGGTTTGTGTGCCGCCAATGCAGAGGCGATTGCCGCGTTGTTTGGCACGCCTGTGGTCTGACCGCGCGGGGCAGGTTATAAGCTAAATTGGCCTACAGCCCTTTAAATATAAGGGCTGACAGCTATTTTTAGTGTAGTGATTTAGCGCGGATCGAGCGGCTGGTCAGGCCGCAGATCAAGCCGCAGGTGGCTTGGATGGCGCGGTGGTTTTCCCGGCCGCCGCCGTATTGGGTGCGCTGGCTGCGGCGTTGACATCCTCTTCTGCCGCCACCACATCATCGAGCCCCCAGGTATCCCAATCGTCGCCGAACAGCTCCGCCGGGTGCGGCGTGCGGTCGGAGCCGTTGCCGCAGCGCATGTCGTTGGCCTAGCAATAGGCATCGCAGCCCCAGCAGATGCGCTCGGGGTTGCTTGGGGCGACGGGGAACTTTTTGGCCATGGCGGCAGGCGTGGCTGAATCTGGCCTACAGGTCGGCAAAGGCGGAGTTCACGCCTTCAGTGTCGGACTGCACGCTGCGCAGATGGCGCAGCTCGGCGAGCATGTTCTGGCTCAGGGTGGTCAGGCTGGCCAGCTCGTTTGTCACCGCTTCGGCGTGGTGCGCTGCCAGCTTGCCCAGCAGCTCGCCGGTGCGATCATGCAGCGCCTGGTGCAAGGCTTCCAGGCGGGCAAAGCCGCTCAGGTGCTGCAGGCGCATGCGAGTGCCGGGCTTGTTCAGCCAGTGGCCAAAGCGGCAGGCCAGGCTGTCGTTGGCTGGCATCAGGATGGTTTGCTGCAGGGCAAATGCCTGCACCTGCCGGAACCAGGCGCGGTGTTCCACCTCGGCCAGCAGCACCGGTATGCCGCGCGGGCCCACGGTCTGGCTGTTGATCCAGCTGGCGGGCACGCGCCATTGGCTCAGCCACTGCGGCACGTTGGCCGCCGGCATGGGTCGGGCAATGGCGTAACCCTGACCCAAATCACAGCCGAACTCGATCAGCGCGCAGCCGTGGGCTTCGGTTTCCACGCCCTCGGCTAGCGCCACGCGGTCAAAGTTGCGCGCCAGACCGAGCACGCTGTTGACGATGGTGGCATTTTCGGCATCGTCGAGCATGCCGCGCACAAAGCTCTGGTCAATTTTCAGGGTGTGGGCGGCGAGCTGTTTCAGGAAGGTCAGCGACGAGTAGCCGGTGCCAAAGTCGTCCAGCGCGCAGGGCAGCCCGGCGCTTTGCAGTTGGGCGATCAGCGCCGACACATGCGCCATGTTGCCCAACGCGCCAGTTTCCAGAATCTCCAGCTCCAGTTGTCGCGGCTGCACACCGGGCTGGCGGCGCATTTGCGCCTGCAGCCGGTCAGCAAAGTCGGGGTCAAGCAACTGCATTGCGTCGATGTTGACGCTGACACTGGTCTCCAGCCCCTGGGTTTGCCACTGCGCCAGTTGCGCCAGCGCGGTGTCAATCACCCAATTGCCCAGCGTGATGGCCATCGGGTGCTGCTCGAGCAGGCCGATGAATTCACGTGGCAGCAGCAGGCCGCGCTGCGGATGTTGCCAGCGGATCAGCGCCTCAAAGCCGATCACTTCGCCGGTGCTCAGGCGCACCTTGGGCTGGTAATACAGCAGCAGCTCGTTGTTTTGCAGTGCGCGGTGCACCTCGTCAATGCGTGTCAGGCGCTCGCGGGTGACCTCGTCCTTGACCGGGTCAAACGCGTGATGGCGGTTTTTGCCCGCCTGTTTGGCCAGGTACATGGCCTGGTCGGCCTGGCGCAGCAGCTGTTCGGCGTCCACCTTGTCACTCGGGGCAAACAGCGCCACACCCACGCTGGCGGTGACCGACAAGGTCAAGGTGGGCAACTGCAGCGGCCGCGCCACCACCTTGAGCAGTTGCTCCACCGGGGCCAGATAGCCCACCGGGTCGTCGAGCTGGCTGAACATCACCGCAAATTCATCACCACCAATGTGCGCCAGCATCTGGTGGCCGGTCATGGTCGCAGCCAGTTGGCGGCTGACCTCCAGAATCAGCCGGTTGCCCACCTCCACCCCCTGCCCCAGGTTGATGGCGGCAAAGTTATCCAGATCCAGATAGGCCACCGCCAGATGCTGCTGCGCGGGCAGCTCGGCCATGGCGCGCGCCAGCAGGCCGACAAACAGCTTGCGGTTGGGCAGGCCGGTGAGCGCGTCGTGGTGGGTGATGTAGTCGATCTGCTCGCGGTGTGCCCGCTGCTCGCTGATGTCGATCATGATGCCCGAGACCAGCAGCGGCTTGCCGCTGGCATCGCGCTGCATCACCCGGCCCAGCGTGCGGCACCAGACCCAGTGGCCGTCGAGGTGGCGCATGCGCAGCTCCAGCTCAAAGCTGGGCAACTCGCCGCTGAGGTGCTGCGCCATCAGCCGCTGCTGACGCGGTTGGTCGTCCGGGTGAATCCACGAGATGTACAAGCCGTAGGGCCCTTGCCGGTTTTTCAGGGTCGGGTAGCCGAGGATGGTGCCGGCGCGCGCGCTGAAGCGGATCACATCGGCCGCGATGTCCCATTCCCAGGTACCGGCCTGGGCGGCGTCGATGGCGTTTTGCAGCCGCAGGCGCTCGGTCTCCAGCGCCTCGGCAGCGGCGCGCTGCCCGGTGACGTTGTGGCTGATGCCCAGCACGCCGAGCAGCTGGCCAGCGGTATCGCGCATCGGCACCTTGGTGGTTTCCAGCAGCGCGCGCTGGCCGGTGTCGGCATAGGTGATCCATTCTTCGTTGACCAGCGGGTGCTCGGCGGTCATGGCGGCGCTGTCGTTGGCCCGAAACGACTCGGCCAGCGCGCGCGGCACAAAGTCGAAGTCGGTCTTGCCGACGATGGCCGCCTCTGGAGCGCCAAAAAAGCGCTCGAACGCCGGGTTGCACGACAGGTACACGCCGTGGGTGTCCTTGAGCCAGATCAGGTCAGGAATGGTATCGACCAGGGTGTGCAGATGGGACTCGCTGGCCTTGAGCGCGGTTTCAGCCCGGTAGCGTTCGGTGATGTCGGTAAAGATGGCCAGCACGCTGGTCTGTCCGCCCAGCGCCACCGGCACGCGTTCAATGTTGACGATGAAGCTGCTGCCGTCCTTGCGGCGCACCGGGATGGCCAGCGCGCTTTTCTGCTCGCCGGTCATCATGCGCTGGAAGTCGGCTTCCACCTGTGGCAACGCCTCGGGCGGGTGGATGTCCATCGGGCTCATGTCCATCAGTTCATCCTGGCTGTAGCCCAGCATCTGGCAAAACCATGCGTTGGCAAACACAAAGCGGCGCGTCAACCCGTCTGCCACCACGAGGCCGGTGGGCACGTTGTCAATGATGGTGCGCAGGGTTTGTTCCAGCGGTGAGCTGCTAGCCTGCGCTTGCATGGTGTCACCGTGCAGCAGAAACTGCCAGCGCTGCTGGCTGCTGAGCAGGGCCTGCTCGGCACGCTGGCGCGCCAGCTTTTCATGCATCAGTTCCAGCGCCTGCGCCGACACGGTCTGGTACATGGTCAGCACCGACTGGATCAGCACGCCGGTGGCACCGCGCATTTGCTCGTCGGCGCGCAGGTGCGCGGCCGGCAGGCTCAGGCCTTCGTTCACGCCGGCCAGCGCCAGCGCCATGCGCTTGTCGTTGTCCAGAATATGGTAGGCCAGCCACTGGGTGAGGAAAGCAAACAAGTCGTCCAGCACCGTCTGAAACGGCTTCCGGCCCTGCTGCAGCGCAACCACGTGGTCAAAGAACTCGCAGTGCGCCTGCAGGTGCTTGTCCAGCCATATATCACCGCTCAAGCCCTTCTGCCATATAGCTTCTTCAGTCTCAAAATGATAGTCAGCGTAGTCAACCAGCTCGGTCAGGACGGCCTGCATGTCGGCCTGTGTGGCACCGTGCACATGCTGCTCGGCCAGACGGTTGATCAGCGCCACCAGCTTGTGATGCTGTTCATCCACCAGGGCGATACCCGTTTCCAAATGCGGGTTCCAGGGAAAGATTTCAAACATGAAGGCTCTCTGCAGATCAATGTTGACGAGCGAAAAACACCACGCTCATCACCAAGCCTGTGACGATAACACCAACCCGCACCCACTGAACCGGCAACTTTTTGGCCCAGCGTGCGCCCATGAAACCACCCACTGTGGCGGCCACCATCATCAATATGCCCTCACGCCAGGCAATCGCCCCGGCCACCACAAACGCCGCCACCGACAGCCACGACAACACCAGCGAATTGAGGTTTTTCAATGCGTTGGCGGTGTGGATGCGGCTCTCGCCGGTCACGGCGTACAGCGCCATCAGCAAAATGCCCAGCCCGCCATTGAAATAGCCGCCGTAAATGCAGGTCAGCAGCAAACCGGGCTCGCGCCATTTGTCCAGCCCCTTGCCCGACTTGGAGGCAGCCGTCGCCCGGCGTGCCAGCGTCGGCCCGGCTGCAAACAGCGCGGTGGCAAACAAAAGTAGCGACGGCACGATGCCAGAGAACACCTTGGCCGGTGTCACCAGCAGCAGCAGCGCCCCGGCCATACCGCCCGCAGCCGCGATGGCCATTTCGCGCTTCACGCGCCGCACCGGTACGGCGCGCAATTCATCGCGAAAGCCCAGCGTGCTGCCCAGGTAGCCCGGGCTGACCGCCAATGCGCTAGTGGCATTGGCCATGATCGGCGGTATGCCGACAAACACCAGCGCGGGTAGCGTCAGAAAGCTGCCGCCACCGGCAATGGCGTTGAGCACGCCAGCGGCAAAGGCGGCGCTGGCCAACAGCGGCGAGTGGGTCCAGACGTCAGGCGGCATGGTGCCATTGTCGCCCGGCACAAGCGACTACTTGCACCTGTGCCTGCCGGGGTTCACTGCGGTGCGGCGCGTCAGGCCGGCACGGCAAAACGCTGGTTCAGGTAACTGATGATGGCCCCTGAATCCTTGATCCACTGCACCTGGCCGCTGGCATCGGTGACTTTCAGGCATGGCACTTGGTCGCGGCCGCTGCCTGCAATCAGATCGGCCTTGTTCTTGGCATCGTGCTGCGCGTCACGCTTCTCGACGGTGAGCGCCAGGTGGTGCATTTCCTTGCGCACCTTGATGCAAAACGGGCAGGTCTTGAAGTGGTACAGCACCAGACTGCGGCAGTCCTGATCCACCTGAGCCTGCTGCGCAGGCGGGCGCACCACCGGTTTTTGGCGGCTGATCACTTCAAAAAGCAGCATGAACGGGCCCAGCACAATGCGCAGGGTTCGGAAAAAGAGGCGGATCAGGGGTTTCATAAGCAGATGTTGGTTGGTCGCCCATCATACGAGGCGGTCAATTCGTCTGTGCGCATAGGCCTTTCGACCGTTGAAACCAGCTTTACACCGGCTTCACCTGGCAGAAATGACTGGTTACAAACGCTGCCTACACTGGGCTCTGGCCATCGGGGTGCCTGGTGCGGGCATCAAGTGATAGCATTTTCTGACTGAAGGAGCAATATTCATGACCGCAAACAGCGTATCCGGCAGTACCACGCCACCGGTTTCGGACATTCCCATTGAGCAATTGATCACGCAGGTCTATGCCTCGGCCGAGCCCGCCATGCGCCAGAGGATGGTGGCGAGACTGGTGGGCAAGGTGTACCAGTCGGCCCCGGTGGCCGAAAGGGGTTTTCTGATCCGCCAGTTGATGCAGCCGCTGGGCATCCTGTCGCTGCTGGCTGTCGCCAACGGCGTGTTTGCCAAAATCAGGTTGCAAGGCGGTCTGACCAGCCTGCAGTCGCGGCTGGACGACTTGCAAGGCATTCAAGTCTCTGATGTGGTTGACCTGGCCAATTACGTGCAACAGGTGAGTCTGCATGCGGTGGACGGTCTGGCGCAGACGCTGGCGGCCTCACCCGCGCTGGCAGGCTCTGCGGCGGCGGCGCTTCTCGTCAAGCTCTTGATGGAACGCGCCAGCCACCGCCGTGAGACTGACCGCCTAGCCGGTTAGATTTAAAGGCATTTTGGCCTGTAGCCCTTATCTAAAAAGGGCAAGCAGCTCTGGTATCAATAGCGGTACGATCACTCCTGAGTTCTGACGAGATTCGTGGCCCTTGCATGGTTTGCCCGGTGCAAACCATGCAAGGGGATCCCCGGTGAAACAGCAAATTCAAAAGCTCCGTCGTCAGACCGGCGTCCATCGGCTGGGACCGGGCCTGATCACAGGTGCTGCGGACGACGACCCGAGCGGCATCGCCACCTACTCTCAGGCAGGCGCGCAATTTGGTTTTTCCATGCTGTGGACGGTCATCCCGACCTTGCCGCCATGGCCGAGGCGTTGCGCCCGATGGCTGGCGACATGACCTTTCTGCTGTTCAGTCTGGGCATCATCGGCACCGGCATGCTGGCCGTGCCGGTACTGGCTGGGTCAGCCGCCTATGCGGTGGCCACGCTGGGCGGGGTCGGGTTGTGCTTTGCCCCCATGGACCCGGTGAAAGAACTGTTCTGGTCAGCCGTGCTCAGCGGCATCATTGCCGTGCCGATCATGGTCGTCATGATGCTGCTGGCCACGCGGCACGACACTCTGGGCGACCACGTGATCGGCCCGCGCCTGCGCTGGCTGGGCTGGCCATCGCAGTGATGGCGGCCACCTTGGTGGCCATGCTGGTCACGAGTTGACCTGCAAAGGGTGACGAGGCAACCCTATTCGCTCTCGAAGATCGGGCGCTGGTACAGCGGGTTGACGCCACGCATGTTGTCTGCAAAGTGGCGCTTGTACTCAGCCAGCTGCGCGGCAGACAGTTCCATGGGCTGTTTCATCACCAGCCACTGCACGCCCTCGGTGCACGGTGCTGCTGTGAGTGAGCCGGTGTAGCGGTAATAGCCGAGTTGCTTGGGCATCAGCTCGCGGGCACTGACGGTTATCGCTGGATGCGTGTGGTCACCGTCCACCTTGGCGGGAATGAGGGGCATCAACTGTTTCAACAAAGGGCTCTCGGCACCCAGGCGAAACGGCACCACGATGGCCAGCAACTGTCCGGACCGACTTTTGTGCAGGATGTGCCCCGCAAGAGGAAAGGCTTCGCCATTGATCTGGTCGCCGCCCGGCGTATGAAAGTGAAACTGTTGCAGCGTGTAGTGTTCTTTGCCCAACACCAGCTCACCACTGTGGCTGAAACGCACCCGCACCGTGTGGCCATCGTTGGCCAGGCGCAACGGCGCGGCGCGGTAGTCGGGCTGCATCGCAGGCAACTTTTGAGTGGCCAAAGCACTGGTCGTGATGTTGATGGGCGACTGGCGGTGACCACTCTCACACAGTGAGGCATGGCTTAGCGACGAACACAAAAGCAGGGGCAACAACAGATGTTTCATAAAGTGCTTGTTCATTAGGGTTTCGCAGAAGCCGATGTCTTTCGTGCTGCTTTCCAGTCATGAAAGACATCGATATCAAAACCGTCCGGATAATTCAGCAGGCCTGGGGTGTGGCCTTTTTTGTTGAGCTCGCCATATTGCCAGATGATCTCCTTGGTCTGGCGGTCGACCACCATCACGCGGTCATGCAGGTCGTCAACGATCAGGATGTCGCCGGTGTCAGGCAGTTCACGGGCAATCGAGCAATGGTCCAGCGCGCCCTGGCCTTCCTTGACAAAGTATTCCCAGGTCACCTTGCCGGTGGCCGGGTCGAAGATCACCACGCGACCCGGCTTCCAGAAGTCGGCGACGATGATTTGCTTGCCATCCACCGTGGGGAATGCGTCCGACGGATAGCGGATGCCGGGCGCCTTGACGCTCCACAGCACCTTGCCTTCGCGCGTGATGCGTGAAATCCAGGCGCCATCGATCTCGGTCACCAGAATGTCACCATTGGCCATCGGCGTGGCCCCATTGGCGTAGGCCAGCTGTTTGGGCGGGTTGTGCTTGCATTGGCCGGTCGTGCCCCACTGGTTGACGACTTCACCGCTTTTCGGGTCGATCATCAGAATGCGGCAGTTGCGGATGTCGGCCGTGATGACCTTGCCGTCGCCCAAAAGATGTGTGTCGTCCGGGTAGTTCAGCAGATATTTGCCTTTGCCGCGATGGTCGGGTGTGCCGTAGGTCCAGGTCAGGGCGCGCTGGATGTAGTCCACCAGATGGATGTCAAAGTTGTCTTCTTCGCTGACCGCCACCTGGCTTCCGTCAGCCGAGAAGTTCACGTCTTCGTTGCCGCGGTATACCGCCAAGCTGGGCGAAGGGAACTCCCAGACGATGCTTTTGTCCGGCGCAATTTCAATCAGCCGGTTGTTACGCCGGTCGGCAATCACGATCGGGTAAGGCAATGGCTTGCCCCAGGAAGCCACCGGATTAGTGCGGCTGCCTGTGACGGGTGGTATGGCGGGCAAGGTGACACCACTGGAGACGATGCCCGCACCCGTCATTTCGGGCGTCACCTTGACCGGGATGCCACCGGCTGGCTCGGAGGATCGGGACACTTTTGCTACGGGTGCCATGGCACCCGTAGCTACCGTGGTTTGCCCGTACGCCGGCAGCAGACAGGGCAGAAGCGCGACGATGGTTAACAGGCGTATGGGCGTGAGTTTGGATTGGAAACTGGACATGTGAGTTTTTCGATGGGCTATCTAATTTGTATCAAGGTTAGCTTGATCTTGTTGGGCTGGAGGCCAAAAAGATCCCATATTTTGGGTTCAAGCCGATAAATGAGGCGGTGGCTTTGCCTCAAAGTGTGAAGATTTTCCCCGGATTGAGAATATTGTCCGGGTCCAGCGCGTTTTTGATGGCGCGCATCATGGCCACGGCACCGGCGCCGGTCTCATCCACCAGGAAACCCATCTTGTGAAGGCCCACGCCGTGCTCGCCGGTGCAGGTGCCGCCCAAGGCCAGCGCCCGGGTGACCAGACGGTGGTTGAGCTGCTCGGCCATCTCGCGTTCCTCGGGTTTGTCGGGGTCAATCAGGTAGCCCATGTGGAAATTGCCGTCGCCGACATGGCCGACCATGAAGTACGGAATGCCGCTTTGCTGCGCTTCGGTGACCGAGTCCAGCAGCGCATCGGCCAGGCGCGAGATCGGCACGCAGGCATCGGTGGTGATGGCCTTGCAGCCGGGCACTGACTGCACGCCGGCAAAGTAGGCGTTGTGCCGTGCCGTCCACAGCCGGGTGCGCTCTTCAGGCGTTTTGGCCCACTCAAAGGCGTGGCCGTGGTGCTCGTCTGCAATGGCCTGGGCCATTTCCACTTGCTCCTGCACACCAGCAGGCGAGCCGTGAAACTCCATCAGCAGCATGGAACCCTCGCGCAGGTCGAGCTTGGCGTACTGGTTGACGATACGCACGGTGGTGGCGTCCAGCAGTTCGCAGCGCGCAATCGGCAGCCCCACCTGGATGATCTGGATGGTGGTGTTGACCGCGTCGGCCAGCGTGTCGAAGCTGACGATGGCCGCCATCACCGCCTCGGGCAGCGGGTATAGCTTGACGGTGATCTCGGTCATCAGGCCCAGCGTGCCTTCGCTGCCGACCATCAGCCGCGTCAGGTCGTAGCCTGCCGACGATTTTTTGGCACGTGTGCCGGTGCGGATGACTTCGCCACTGGCGGTGACCACTTCCAGCGCCAGCACGTTCTCGCGCATGGTGCCGTAGCGCACGGCGTTGGTGCCGCTGGCGCGTGTTGCCGCCATACCGCCGATTGACGCGTCTGCACCGGGGTCAATCGGGAAAAACAGGCCGGTGGATTTGACGGCCGCGTTGAGTTGGGTGCGTGTCACGCCAGGCTGCACCGTCACCGTCAGGTCGCAGGCAGCGATGGCCAGCACCTGGTTCATGCGGCCCACATCGATGCTGATGCCGCCCTGCACCGCCAGCAAATGCCCTTCCAGCGAGGAGCCCACGCCAAACGGAATCACCGGCACCTTGTATTGCGCGGCCAGTTTGACGGCGTCGCTCACATCCTGGGTGCTTTCGGCAAACACCACGGCATCGGGCGGTGGCACGCTGAAGGCGGATTCGTCGCGGCCATGCTGCTCACGGATCACCACGGCGGTGGAAAACTGGCTGCCAAAGCGGGTTCGCAGGGTATTAAGCAACTCGGCCGGTACAGCGCGGGGGTGAATGTCAGGCGACAAGTGGGTGCCGGTCAGGGGTGCGTTCATGGTGTCTCCGTGGTGAAGCGCGATTATCGGCAATCGCGTGCCGGGACCGTGATAATGGCTCACCATGATCAACCGTCATCGCATGCGCCCATGAATCTGCACCAACTCAACTACCTGGTGGTGGATGATCTGGAGCTGATGCGCGCGGTCACCGTCAACCAGTTGCGCGGCATGGGGTTCGAGAAAATCCGCGTCGCCCGCAACGGTGCCGAGGCGCTTGAACAGTTGCGCAACAACAAGGTGGATGCCGTGTTGTCAGACTGGAACATGCCGGTGATGTCCGGCCTGGAGCTGCTGAGGGCGATTCGCGCGGATGCCAAACTGGCCAAGCTGCCTTTCCTGATGATCACCGCCGAGGCCGAGCGCCAGCGTATCGAGGAAGTGATTGCGGCCGGGGTCAATGGCCTGCTTGTCAAGCCATATAACGCAGGCAGCCTGAAGGCCCGACTGGAGCGCATGCTCAACCCCCAGAAGCGCGCCCTTGCCACGCCGGCCTCCGTGGCCAAGCCACCACCCAGCAGCTGGCTGGGTGATGAGCCGGGCCTGGCCAAAGTGCTGACTTCCTCTCGCATTCTGGTGGTGGACGATCACCCGGTGAGCCGCAAGCTGCTGGAAACCTTGTTCATGGACGAATACCAGGTGCTGACCGCTGTCGATGGCCCGGCAGCGCTGGCGCTGTGTCAGGGTGAGTCGCTACCCGATCTGGTGCTGATGGACGTGATGATGCCCGGCATGGACGGCTTTGAGGTGGTGCGCCAGCTGCGCGAACAGCCTGCTACGGCGCAGATTCCGGTGATTTTTGTGACTGGCCTCGAAGATGACGAGGCACGTCTCAAGGGCATGGAGCTCGGTGCGGTGGATTTTGTCTCCAAGGCCGCCGATCCCAAGGCGCTGCGTGCGCGGGTGCGCAATTTCATCCAGTTTGTCGACATGCGCCGCAAACTGCAGCTTGACTACGACGCCATGCTCGAAGCTGCCCGCATGCGTGAAGACGCCGAGAACATGACCCGCCACGACCTCAAAGGCTCGCTCGCGGGCATTGTCGGCATGGTGCAGAGCCTGGCTGACGATGCCGACATGGCACCCAAACATGTGGCCCAGCTGCGTCTGGTACAGCAGGCCGCCGAACAGGTCATGGCCATGGTGAACCTGTCGGGCGAGATCTACAAGATTGAGATGGGCCGCTACAGGCTTGAGGCCCGGGCCGTGGACATTGGCGACATCCTGCACCGTATCGTTGATCTGTCTCGCGCCAGTTTTGCCGACAAACAGCTCACCATTTCGGTCGATACCGACACCCCTGTGGGTGCCGAGTTGCCTCAGGTTCAGGGCGATCCCACGCTGTGTTACCTGCTGTTTCAAAACCTGATCAAAAATGCCTGCGAGGCTGCACCGCCACAAACGCGGGTTGAAGTGCTGCTGCGTGACGAGTCGCCATTGCGCATCCTGGTGAACAACTTGGGCGCGGTGCCAGCTGAGTTGCGCGAGCGTTTTTTTGACAAATTCGCCACCAGCGGCAAGACCGGTGGCAGCGGCCTAGGGACCTATTCCGCCATGCTGATGGCGCGTGCCCAGCAAGGCAGCATCAGCATGGCCAGCGACGATGCCAATAACTGCACCACCCTGACGGTGACCCTGCCGCGCCAGGCTTTTGAGCGTGCGTCACCCCAGACCTGACCCTCATTTTCAAAGTACGAAGGAGACCAACCATGGGCCAACGCCTCACACAAATCGCCACCCGCACCGGAGACAACGGCACCACCGGGCTGGGCGACAAGACCCGCGTCTCGAAAAACAGCCTGCGCGTGCACGCCATGGGCGATGTCGACGAGCTCAACTCCAACATCGGACTGCTGCTGTGCGAAGCGATGCCCGACGATGTGCGCGAGCTGCTGGTGGGTGTGCAGCACGAGCTGTTCAACCTGGGTGGCGAGCTGTCCATTCCCGGCTTTGAACTGCTCAAGCTCGATGCGGTACTGGCGCTGGAAGAAGCGCTGGCGCATTACAACGCGAACCTGCCCACGCTGCAGGAGTTCATCCTGCCCGCAGGCAGCCGCGCAGCTGCGCTGGCGCATGTCTGCCGCACTGTTGCACGCCGGGCCGAGCGCGCGGTGGTGGCGCTGGGCAACCAGGACGCGCTCAAATACGCGCCGCAGCAATACCTCAACCGTCTGTCAGACCTGATGTTTGTGCTGGCCCGCGTGCTCAACCGTTACCGCACTGACGGCAGCGTGGGCGACGACGTGTACTGGCGTAGCGAGCGTCTGGCGAAGTCTGCTTCGGATTAAGGCGCAGATGTCAGGTCATCAGGCCGCTGTGGCCTTGATCAGTACTTGGTACACCTCATCCTTGAGGTGTAGTTTTTCTTTCTTGAGCGCTTCAATTTCCAACGCATTGCCGGGTTCTACATGCGCTTCCATACGTTGGATCTTGGCATCCAGAGTATCGTGACGCTCGAATAACTGGGCGAAATGCGCGTCGTCAGCCTTGAGCTGGGTGATTTTTTCGCGGTACTCTGAAAACATGGCATCTCCTGTTTGGGCGACTGTTAACTTACGAGCGACGGAAATTCAACATTCCAACGAATATTATCCATCGACCGCCTAACTTTACATGAGCTTTGCATGGCTCTCATGGCCGCCTGACACTGCTGCAATCGGCCTGATTTATCATGAGCCATGATTCCATCTCGCCCCCAGCTTTTAACGATTTTTGTGCTCGCCGTGATGGCCTTGTCGGGCTGTTCTGGCAAGTCCTCCACGCCAACTGAGGCAGCTGCAGCGGGCGCGCCCACTGCTTCTGACAATGGCGCAAAAGCCAAGTCATCACCGCCGGTCTCGGTGTCCACTGTTCAGGCTCAAAGGCGCGATATGCCGGTGAATTTGCAGGCCACCGGCACGGTCACGCCGCTAACCAGTGTGGATGTCAGGTCGCAGGTCACCAGCACCATCGTTCAGGTGCATTTCAAGGAAGGCCAGTTTGTCAAGACCGGGCAACTGCTGTTTACCCTGGATGCCCGCGCCGATGAGGCCAACGTTGCGAAAGCACGGGCGCAGTTTGCCAAAGACAACGCGAGCTTGAGTGATGCCAGACGCCAGCTCGAGCGCTCCAAACAATTGCTCGCGCAAAACTTTGTCTCGCAGGGTGCGGTGGACACCGCACAAGCGCTGGTGGATGGTTGGTCTGCCACGATGGCGGCTGACCAGGCCGCCATTGTGGCCAGCAATGTGGCGCTGTCTTATGACCGTATCACGGCACCGAACGCCGGACGCGCCGGTGCCGTCAATGTGTATGCGGGCAGCGCCGTGCAGGCCAACCAGACTGCACTGGTCACCATCACCCAGCTTGACCCGATAGGTGTCGCCTTCAGCGTTCCCCAGCGCGACCTGTCGAGCGCGCTGGCCGCGCTCAAAAATGGTGGTGCTGTGGTCAACGCCACGCTGGCCGACCGAGGGGGCAGCTTCCAGGGCAGGTTGCAGTTCATGGACAACCAGGTGGATGCCAATTCGGGCACTTTGAAAGCCAAAGCCGTGTTTGCCAACCCTGAAAGAAAACTCTGGCCGGGCGCGTTTGTCCAGGTGTCGCAAACGGTGGACACGCTTCGCCAGGTCGTGGTGGTGCCGCAGGCGGCCATCATCGAGACGCTGCGCGGCAGCATTGTCTATGTGGTGGTGGATGGGCGGGCGGTGTTGCGCCCGATCCAGGTGATTCACGCCGAAGGCGCAGATGCCGCTGTGACCGGTGTTCAGCCCGGTGAGCAGGTGGTGTTGGATGGCAAACAGAATGTGCGGCCTGATGCCACGGTGACAGTGCGGGTGCCGGATGCCAAGAGCGCCGCGCCTGTTGCAGCCAATCCTGGCAAGCCATGAATATTTCAGAACTGTTTATCCGCCGTCCGGTGATGACGGTCTTGCTGAATCTGGCCATGGTGGTGGCCGGGGTGCTGGCGATCAAAGGCATTCCGCTGGCCGCCTTGCCCAGCTATGACACGCCGGTGATCAATGTGACGGCGACGTTTCCCGGTGCCAGCCCGGAGACCATGGCGACCTCGGTGGCGCTGCCGCTTGAAAAGCAGTTTCAGACCGTCACGGCTCTGCAGACCATCAGTTCCACCAGCACGCTGGGTGCCACCTCGCTGACGCTGGAGTTTGCCCAGGGACGCGATATTGACGCCGCATCGGTGGATGTGCAGGCGGCCCTGCTTCGGGCACAGCGCAGTTTGCCGGTGGACATGACGACCATGCCCTCGTACCGCAAGGTGAACCCGGCCGATGCGCCGGTGCTGCTGATTTCGCTGCGCTCTCCGTCGCTGCCACCCGCTGAGCTGGAAGACTATGCCGAGCACCTGATCTCGCCCAGCCTGTCCACCCTGGACGGGGTGGCCCAGGTCAATATTTTTGGTGCCAAACGTTTTGCAGTGCGCGTGCGCATTCAGCCAGACGCACTGGCAGCGCGCAACATCGGGCTCGATGAAGTCAGCGCGGCGCTGACCGCTGCCAACGTCAACACCCCGGTGGGCACGCTGGACGGTTTGAAGCAAACCCTGGTGCTACAGGCTAACCGCCAGCTCACCAATGCCGCCGACTACGCCAACCTGATCATCAGCACACGGGGCGGCAACCCGGTGCGTCTAAAGGACGTGGCCAAGGTTGAAGACAGTCTGGAAGACCTCAAACGCTGGGCGACTTTCAACGGTGAAAACTCCATCACGCTGGCCATACAGCGCCAGCCTGGTGCCAACACGGTGCAGGTGGTCGATGCCATTCGTGCGGCCTTGCCCAACCTGCAAAGCCAGATGCCGCAATCGGTCTCGCTGACTCCCATCAATGACCGCTCGGTGTCGGTGCGCGCGGCGTTGCACGATGTCAGCCTGACACTGCTGGGCACAATTGTGCTTGTGGTGTTGGTCATTTTCCTCTTCTTGCGCCGTTTAGTCGCCACTGTTATTCCTGCGCTGTCTTTGCCGATATCGCTGATTGGCGCGGTGGCGCTGCTGTGGGGCCTGAATTACAGCCTGGACAACATCTCGCTACTGGGACTGACCCTGGCAGTGGGCCTGGTGGTGGACGATGCCATCGTGGTGCTGGAGAACATCATCCGTCACGTGGAGCGAGGTGAAGACCCGTTCCAGGCAGCGTTGCGTGGCGCACGGGAGGTGGGTTTCACCATCATCTCGATCAGCAGCTCGTTGATTGCGGTGTTTATTCCGATCTTTTTCATGCCCGGCGTCATTGGCCTGCTGTTTCACGAGTTCGCGGTGGTGGTTGGCCTGGCGATCATGGTGTCGGCGTTTGTTTCGCTGACACTGGTGCCGATGCTGGCCAGCCGCTTTTTGACCGATGAAGTGCACAAAAAGCCCCCAGGCGGACTGGTGCATCTGTTTGAGCGCGGCTTCAATGCCATGTTGGCGGGCTACACCCGGCTGCTGGACCTGGCGCTGTCGCATCGCGGTGTCGTCCTCGGGGTGGCGCTGGCCACGTTTGTCGCCACCGCCTGGCTGATGGTGGTCATTCCCAAGGGGTTTTTCCCCGAGGAAGACATCGGGCAGATCATCGTCTCCACCGAAGCCGGTGAGGATGTGTCGTTTCCGCAGATGGTCGTGTTGCAGGAGCGTGCCGCGGGCATCATGCGGGCAGACCCCAACGTCGCGGCCGTGAATTCGTTCAATGGTGGCAATGGTCCCCAAAACACCGGGCGCATGTTCATCACGCTCAAGCCGCAGTCTGAGCGCCCGGCCATGAAGCAGGTCGTTGAAGCACTGCGCAAAAAGTTGCGTGCGGTGGCGGGTATCAACGTCTTCATGCGGCCGGTGCAGAACCTGCAGCTTGGCGGTCGACCCAGCAAGGCGCAGTTTCAATACGTGTTGCAAAGCGTGCGCGCTGATGAGTTGAACGACTGGGCCGACAAGCTGCAGGAGCGCATCCGCAACGACCCGCTTTTCCGCGATGTGACCAGCGATGCTCAGTTGCGCGGGCTGGTTGCCCAACTCAAGATCGACCGCGAGCGGGCCAACTCGCTGGGAGTGTCCATCGAAGCCATCCGCGGCGCCTTGTTCAGCGCCTTTGGCGAACGTCAGGTCTCAACCATTTACCTGCCCACCGACAGTTATGAGGTGATCATGGAGGTGGCCCCGGATGCCAAACAGGACGAAAGCGCCCTGAATGGCATTTACGTGCGCTCCTCCACCGGCACGCTGGTGCCGCTGTCGAGCTTTACCACCGTGGAGCGCACCGTGGGTGCCACCTCGATCAACCATGTCGGGCAATTGCAGGCGGTGACCCTGTCATTCAACCTGGCACCGGGAGCCGCGCTGGGCGATGCCACGGCCAAGATCGATGCCGCACGCGAAGCCATTCACATGCCGTCTTCCATCATCACCAGCTACGGCGGTGACGCGGCGGTGTTCAAAAGCTCCCAAGGCAGCCAGGCGATCCTGATCGTTGCGGCACTGCTGGTGATTTATGTGCTGCTTGGTGTGTTGTATGAGAGTTTTGTGCATCCACTCACCATCCTGGTCGGCCTGCCCTCGGCGGCTGTAGGTGCACTGGCGACGCTGATGCTGTTCAAACAGGATTTGACGCTGATTGCCACCATCGGCATCGTGCTGCTGATCGGCATCGTCAAGAAAAACGCCATCATGATGATCGACTTCGCGCTGGATGCGCAGCGCCATCACGGCATGACCCCGGCGCAGGCCATCCGCGAGGCCTGTGTCTTGCGGTTTCGCCCGATCATGATGACCACCATGGCGGCGCTGATGGGCGCGCTGCCCATCGCACTGGGCATTGGTGCCGGTGCTGAGCTGCGCCAGCCGCTGGGCCTGGCGGTGGTAGGTGGGCTGGTGTTTTCACAGGCGATCACGCTGTTCATCACACCGGTGATTTATCTGGCGCTGGATCGCTTCAGCGGCCACGGCCCGGTGCAGACCCGCGAGGTGCCGGTGGGCCCGGATGAAAGCGTGGCCGCTGCACCTTGAGTCTGGTGTCAACTGCGCGTGTCTGACATCACAATGGAATCACTGTCCGCGAGCGACTTGATACGCATTTGTTTGGTTCGGAAGTGAGATCGGCCAATTCTGAACGTTTTGCCAGACCTTTTGTACCGCAGGGGGCAACTTGTCCATGTTCTTCAAAAATAACGCAAGCGTCCAGATGTCCTGAAGTTGAGGGTGTATCCAAACGAAGGCATGGCTGTTAAGCGGATACCGTGCTTAATTCTCCAAACGAGTATCCCTCCGGATCGTCCTCAACGCCATCGGTCGCTAATTGCGGCGGCTTGGGGTAAAGCCCTCTTGCGATAGGCGATGCCGTACTGCTTGCTGACCCATGGCAAACCGCGCAATTTTGCGCATAAAGATGCACGCCTTTGAGAAGATTTTGCTCCATCAAAGGCACCGGATTGGAGACCTTTGGGGCATAGCGATCAAGCGGCGCGTCCAGCAAGGTGCCCGCCATCCACAACTCAAGCTGCCCCGGATCAGCATCAGCATTGGCCGGGACAAGCCCACTTCTCAGGACCGCATAAGGATGTTCAAGTTTTGCAACGTCACGCAATTTAGCGGACCCCAATGTCTCTGGTGTGACCCTGGCGCAGCAAGTGTGTTCGCTGTGTCATGGTGTGAACGGTCACTCGATCAATCCCAACTTCCCCAACCTGGCAGCGCAGCAGCCGACCTATTTCATGGCGCAGGTAAAGGCGTTCAGGGCGCATGGCCGCCTGGACCCTGCCGGCTTTGAGTACATGTGGGGCATCAGTCGCAGTTTGACCGATGAGCAGATCAAGGGCCTGGCTGACTATTTTTCATCGCAGCCGCCAGCGTCTATCACAGGCGCGACGCCACCGGCTGCGGTCATGGCCGATGGCAAGGCGATCTTCGAAAACGGCGTGCCCGACAAAGGTGTTCCGGCCTGTATGTCCTGCCATGGGCCACAGGCCCAGGGTAACGAGCAGTTCCCGCGCCTGGCCCACCAGCATTCAGATTACCTGATCAAGCAGCTGATGGTCTTCCAAAGAACGGACGAACGCCCCGAAGGCAGCATCATGAAAGTGGTGGCCCATGAGCTCACAGGCAAAAATATGCAGGATGTGGCCACTTACCTGCAAGACTTTCCAAAGCAATAGCGGTATTGCCAACATCTGCAGTGCTATAGCAAACAGTCACGAACACCGATAAGTGGTTGTGGATGGCTACCAAAGAGGGCGTAGATCTGGCAGCAATGGTACTCGACGATATGTCGTAGTCATGCGCCGCCAGTAAAGGGGCGTTGTTGTCGGGATGCTCAGAACTGTTTTGGCGCTGTCACTCGCTGCGCCGCTTCCGCCTTTTTTGGCTCGGCTTGGATGCGATGTTGATTTGTCTGCTCGGGTATCCCATAGTCAGCCTACTGGTGGGCATTTCGGCACATCCTATGTCTGGAACAGCCTTCAGCGGTACTTCCCTCGCCTCGCCCCACGCAACCCAATCCGTTGAAGTCGGCTGGTGTGGTTTGCGGGATATGTGGTCACCTGGCATCAGTTCAACAGCTTGCTCCAGGCACCGACGTTGTGGACGTCCGTGTAGCCCTTTTTCTTGAGCATCATTTTGGCCATGCCGCTGCGTGACCCGCTGGCGCAACAGACCACCACCGGGCTGGTTTTGGGAATCTCGGCGAGGCGGCTGCCCAGTTCCTGCAGGGGGATATTGATGCTGCCGGGGGCATTGGCATTTGCAAACTCACCGGGCGACCTGACATCGACAAACGTGGCGCCAATCTTCCTGAGTTCGGGCAGCATCGCCACGACTTTTTTGGAGTTCCACCACTTGTAACCAAACCAGAGAACCAGAGCCAGCAGGGGCCAATACTGGTGGAATAAGCTTGAAAAATCCATACAACTCCTTGCGCAAAAATAGGGCTAGAGTATCGGTGAACGCTCAAAGGCTGGCCGCCACCCCGCCATTTTTTACAGGCTGATCCACCCTGATGCCTGTGCCATGGCCTATGACGCTGATTGGGAAATGTGATCACACCAACCGCCTGGTTTCCCTACACTGATCGTCACCCTGGGCAACCAGAGTGAAACAACTACCCAAGGAGACGACGATGAACCTAAGTAATCCGAACCCTGCCGGCCAATGCCCGGTCATGCATGGCGGCAATACATCCGCCGGCAAATCCAACATGGCCTGGTGGCCCAATGCGCTGAACCTGGACATCCTGCACCAGCACGACAGCAAGACCAACCCGATGGGCCCAGGCTTTAACTACCGCGAAGAAGTCAAAAAAATCGATGTCGCGGCCCTGAAAAAAGATCTGCACGCGCTGATGACCGACAGCCAGGACTGGTGGCCCGCCGACTGGGGCCACTACGGCGGCTTGATGATCCGCATGGCCTGGCATTCGGCTGGCACCTACCGCATCGCCGACGGTCGTGGCGGTGGCGGCAAGGGCAACCAGCGTTTTGCGCCGCTGAACTCCTGGCCTGACAACGTGAACCTGGACAAGGCCCGCCGCCTGCTGTGGCCCATCAAAAAGAAATACGGCAACAAGCTCAGCTGGGCTGACCTGATTTTGCTGGCCGGCACCATCGCCTATGAATCCATGGGCTTGAAGACTTACGGTTTTGCCTTTGGCCGCGAAGACATCTGGCACCCGGAGCAAGATGTTTACTGGGGTTCCGAGAAAGAATGGCTCGCCCCGAGAGGCAGTGCGGGTAGCCGTTACTCTGGCGAGCGCGATTTGGACAACCCGCTGGCCGCGGTGATGATGGGGCTGATTTATGTCAACCCCGAAGGCGTCGATGGCCAACCCGACCCGCTCAAAACCGCCCACGACGTGCGTGTCACCTTTGAGCGTATGGCCATGAACGATGAAGAAACCGTCGCCCTGGCGGCGGGTGGCCACACCGTGGGCAAGTCGCACGGCAATGGCAGCGCGGCCAACCTCGGCCCAGCACCCGAAGCTGCCGATCTGCAAGAACAGGGCCTGGGCTGGATCAACCACACCACCCGTGGCATCGGCCGCGACACCGTGACCAGCGGCATTGAAGGTGCCTGGACCACGCACCCGACGCAGTGGGACAACGGCTATTTCAAACTGCTGCTGGGCTACGACTGGGAACTCAAAAAGAGCCCAGCTGGGGCCTGGCAGTGGGAGCCGATCAACATCAAAGAAGAAGACAAGCCGGTCGATGTGGAAGACCCCAGCATCCGCCTCAACCCAATCATGACCGATGCCGACATGGCCATGAAGATGGACCCGGCGTACCGCAAGATCTCGGAGCGCTTCCACCAAGACCCGGCATATTTCTCCGAAACTTTTGCCCGCGCCTGGTTCAAGCTGACGCACCGCGACATGGGGCCGAAGGCGCGCTACATCGGCCCGGATGTGCCCACTGAGGACCTGATCTGGCAAGACCCGGTGCCCGCAGGCCGCACCGACTATGACGTGGCGGCGGTCAAGGCGAAGATCCTCGCCAGTGGTCTGAGCATCAGCGACCGGGTGGCCACCGCCTGGGACAGTGCCCGCACCTTCCGGGGTTCGGACAAACGCGGCGGTGCCAATGGCGCACGCATCCGGCTTGCGCCGCAAAAAGACTGGGAAGGAAACGAGCCGGCGCGTCTGGCCCGGGTGCTGGCTGTGCTGGAAGGCATTGCGGCAGAGACCGGTGCCAGTCTGGCCGATGTGATTGTGCTGGCGGGCAACACCGGCATCGAGCAGGCGGCCAAGGCGGCGGGAGTGCAGGTGACCGTGCCGTTTGCGCCGGGCCGGGGTGATGCCACGCCAGCCATGACCGATGCCGACTCCTTCGACGTGCTGGAGCCACTGGCCGACGGTTTCCGCAATTGGATGAAGACGGATTACGTCGTCACCGCTGAAGAACTGCTGCTGGACCGCGCCCAGCTCATGGGCCTGACTGCCCATGAGATGACCGCGCTGGTGGGCGGCATGCGCGTGCTGGGCACCAACTTTGGCGGCACCGAACACGGCGTGTTCACCGACCGCGTGGGTGTGTTGAGCAATGACTTCTTCGTCAACCTGACCGACATGGCCTACAGCTGGAAGCCCACCGGGCGCAACAGCTACCAGATCGTGGACCGCAAAACCGGCAGCGCCAAGTGGACCGCCACCCGCGTCGATCTGGTGTTTGGCTCCAACGCGATTTTGCGGGCCTATGCCGAGGTCTATGCGCAGGACGACAACCAGGCCAAGTTTGCACAGGACTTCGTTGCCGCCTGGACCAAGGTCATGAATGCCGACCGCTTTGATCTGCAGTGAATGGTGCCGTCGTTAATATGATATTTGTAGCTGTCAGCGCATACATATAAAGGGCTGGAGGCCTAAAAGGCTCTTAATAATCAGCTCCCGTCTGAGAAGCGCTGTCAGTGATCAGAATTGCCCGAAAGTCGTTCACATTGGTCAGCGTTGGCCCGGTGACCACGGCGCTGCCCACGGCTTCAAAAAAGCCGTGCCCGTCGTTGTTGGACAGACTGTCCAGTGGGCGCAGACTCCGGGCCCAGGCCTTGGTCAGCGTGTCGGGCCCGGCGATAGCTCCGGCAATCTCTTCCTGGCCATCCACGCCATCGGTGTCACCCATCAGCGCATGGATGCGCGGGTGGCCGTGCAGCGCAATGGTGGTGGACAGCAGGCACTCCACGTTGCGCCCGCCCCGGCCATGGCCGCGCACGGTCACCGTGGTTTCACCCCCAGAGAGCAGCACGCAAGGAGCCTGAAACGGCTGGCTGTGCTGGGCCACCTGCAGCGCGATGGCGGCCAGCACCTTGCCGACATCACGCGCTTCGCCTTCCAGTGCGTCACCCAGAATGTGGGCGGCATAACCGCCTTCACGCGCCACGCTGGCAGCCGCTTCCAGCGCCATTTGCGGGGTGGCGATCATGCGGGTCTCGGCCCGTGCCAGCCTCGCGTCGCCGGGTTTGATGGATTCGCCCCGGCCGCTTTCCAGCACCTCACGCACGGCAGCGGGTAGGTCGATGCCATAGCGGCGGACGATGTCCAGCGCGTCAGCGCTGGTGGTGGGGTCGGCCACCGTCGGGCCGGAGGCGATGTCCATGGGGTTGTCGCCCGGCACGTCTGAGAGCAGCAGCGTGATCACCCGCGCCGGGTGGCAAGCCGCAGCGAGGCGGCCACCCTTGATGCCTGACAGATGGCGGCGCACACAGTTCATCTCGCTGATGCTCGCACCGCTGGCCAGCAGGGCGCGGTTCACTTGCTGCTTGTCTGATAGCGTCAAACCATTGATAGGCAAGGGCAAAAGGGCTGAACCACCACCGGAGATTAGGCACAACACGACGTCGTCTGCACGCAAGTCCTGCACCAGGGCGAGCATGCGCTGCGCGGCCAGCTCGCCCGCTGCATCGGGCACCGGGTGCGCCGCTTCCACGATCTCGATGCGCTGGCACGGCACGGCGTAGCCGTAGCGAGTGACCACCAGGCCGCTCAAGGGGCCGTTCCAATGGTCTTCCACCGCGCGGGCCATGGCGGCGCTGGCCTTGCCTGCGCCAATCACCACCAGATGCCCGCTGCCCAGCTCTTGCGGGCTGGGCAGATGCGCTGGCACACAGCGCGCGGGCTGCGCGCTGGCAATGGCGGCGTCAAACAGGCGGCGCAGCAAGTCTGCGGCAGCATCGGGTCTCAGGGGCGGGTTCATGGCAGTGCTCGGTAGGGTTGAGCTAGGCAGGCTGCTGGCCGATGTCGAAATTCGCCATCATCTCCAGGGCGCGCACCATGGCCGAATGGTCCCAGCCCTTGCCGCCGTGCGCAGCGCAGCTGTTGAACAGCTCCTGCGCGGTGGCGGTGTTGGGCAGGGTCACACCCAGGGCGCGCGCACTGCTCAGCGCCAGGTTCAGGTCTTTCTGGTGCAGTTCAATGCGAAAACCGGGGTTGAAAGTGCGCTTGACCATGCGCTCGCCATGCACTTCCAGAATGCGGCTGGCAGCAAAGCCGCCCATCAAGGCCTCGCGCACGCGCGCCGGGTCGGCACCGGCCTTGGCCGCAAACAGCAAGGCTTCTGCCACCGCCTCAATGTTTAGGGCCACGATGATCTGGTTGGCCACCTTGGCGGTCTGGCCATCGCCATTGCCACCTACCAGGGTGATGTTTTTGCCCATCAGCGCCAACAAGGGTTTGACCCGCTCAAACACCTCCGGCGCGCCGCCGACCATGATCGAAAGCGTGGCGTTCTTGGCACCCACCTCGCCGCCAGAGACCGGCGCGTCGAGGTAGTCGCAACCCAGCGCGTTGATTTTTTGCGCAAACACCTTGGTCTCGATGGGCGAGATGCTGCTCATATCCACCACCACCTTGCCCGGTGTCAAGCCAGCTGCCACGCCGTGGTCGGCAAACAGCGCGGCCTGCACATCCGGCGTGTCGGGCACCATCAGGAAGATGATGTCTGCCTGTTCGGCCACGGCTTGCGCACTGGCGCAAACGGTGGCACTGCTGCTGGCGATGGCTTCGGGCACCTTGCTGCGGGTGTGAACAAACACGCTGTGTCCGGCGGCCATCAGATGGCCCGCCATCTGCGCGCCCATGATGCCCAGGCCGATGAAGCCCAGGCGCTGAGGTGTGCTGGTCATGAGGGAGTCTCCATAAATGTGAATAGAGGTTGAGTTTCAGCAGGCGGCGTGGCTTGGGCTGAGCTGCTCGCGCCAGCCCAAGCCCGCCACAGTGGAGGTCAGCGGCTTGTATTCGCAACCCACCCAGCCGGTGTAGCCCAGCTCATCCAGGCGCGCCAACAGGTAACGGTAGTTGATCTCGCCGGTGCCGGGTTCATGGCGGCCCGGGTTGTCAGCCAGCTGGATGTGGCCAATGCGCGCCAAGTGTTTTTGCATCGTGGTGGCGAGTTCGCCTTCCATGCGCTGGGCGTGGTAGATGTCGTATTGCACGAACGCGTTGTCAGAGCCCACCTCATCCAGAATGGACAGCGCCTGATCCGTGCGGTTCACATAAAACCCCGGAATATCGAAGGTGTTGATCGGCTCCACCAGCAGTTTGATCCCGGATTGCTTCAGCTCGGCGGCGGCAAAACGCAGGTTATCGACCAAGGTCTGGCGCAACACGGCCTCGGCCACCCCCGCCGGGGCCTTGCCAGCCAGGCAGTTGAGCTGCGAGACACCCAGCGCCTTGGCGTAACGGATCGCCAGCGGCACACCGGCGCGAAATTCCGCCACGCGCGTCGAGTCGCAGGCCAGCCCGCGGTCACCGGCCTCCCAGTCGCCAGCGGGCAGGTTGTGCAGCACCAGTTTCAGGCCATGCTGGTCTAGCCGGGCCTTGATCTCTTCGGCGGGCCAGGCATAGGGGAACAGGAATTCGACCGCGCTGAATCCGGCTTTGGCGGCGCGCTCAAAGCGCTCCAGAAACGGCACTTCGGTAAACAGCATGGTCAGGTTGGCGGCAAATTGGGGCATGTTTTTCTCCTTGTCGTGTTTTGCTTGATTATTCCAGCAGCCCCGCTGCCACCAGGCCTTCGCGGCCCGCCGGGTGCAGACATTCGATGTCTTCAAACTCGTTGATGGCGTTGATCTCGGTGCCCATGGCGATGTTGGTGACTTTTTCCAGAATGACCTCGACCACCACCGGCACACGCAGCTCTTTGGCCATGCGTTGCGCCTGGCGAAGGTTGTCCTGCAACAACGCCGGGTCGGTCACGCGCAGCGCCTTGCAGCCCAGGCCTTCCACCACCGCCTTGTGATCGACCCCGTAGCCTTGCAACGCCGGGTCGCTCACGTTCTGGTTGTCAAAGGCGAGCTGCACGCAGTAGTCCATCTCGAAGCCGCGCTGCGCCTGGCGGATCAGGCCCAGGTAGCTGTTGTTGACCAGCACCTGCACGTAGGGCAGGTGGAACTGCGCGCCCACCGCCAGCTCTTCCACCAGAAACTGGAAGTCGTAATCGCCGCTCAGACCCACCACGGTGCGTGTCGGGTCGGAAGCCACCACGCCCAGTGCCGCCGGAATGGTCCAGCCCAGCGGCCCGGCCTGGCCGCAGTTGATCCACTGGCGCGGGCCAAACACCCGCAGAAACTGCGCCCCGGCGATTTGGCTCAGGCCGATGGTCGAAACAAAAATCGTGTCGCGGTCAAACGCCGCGTTCATCTCCTGATAAACCCGCTGCGGTTTAATCGGCACGTTGTCAAACGCGGTTTTGCGCTGCATCAGGCGCTTGCGCTCGGCGCAGCGGCCAGCCCAGTCGCTGTAGTCGCGCAGCCGCCCGGCCGCCTGGCGCTCGCGTGCCACCTGCACAAACAGCTCCAGGGCCAGCTTGGCATCGCTGACGATGCCCAGGTCGGGGTTGAAGACGCGGCCAATCTGCGTCGGCTCAATGTCCACATGCACAAATTTGCGCCCCTGGGTATAGACCTCGATCGATCCGGTGTGGCGATTTGCCCAGCGGTTGCCGATGCCCAGCACAAAGTCGCTGGCCAGCAGCGTGGCGTTGCCGTAGCGGTGGCTGGTTTGCAGGCCACACATGCCCGCCATCAGCGGGTGGTCGTCGGGCAGCACGCCCCAGGCCATCAGCGTCGGGATCACCGGCACGCCGGTCAGCTCGGCCAATTCCACCAGCAGGTCTGCTGCATCGGCGTTGATGATGCCGCCCCCGGCGACGATCAGCGGCTTGGCTGACGCCAAGAGCATGTCCAGAGCCTTTTCCACCTGCTTGCGGGTGGCTGCGGGCTTGTAGGCGGGCAAGGGCTCGTAGGTGTCGATGTCAAACTCGATTTCGGCCATCTGCACGTCGATCGGCAAGTCGATCAACACCGGTCCAGGGCGACCCGAGCGCATCAGGTGAAAGGCCTGTTGGAATACGCGGGGCACCAGTGCGGGCTCGCGCACCGTCACCGCCCATTTGGTCACGGGCTTGGCAATGCTCTCGATGTCCACCGCCTGGAAGTCTTCCTTGTAGAGGCGCGCGCGCGGTGCCTGGCCGGTGATGCACAGGATGGGGATGCTGTCGGCGCTGGCCGAATACAGCCCGGTGATCATGTCGGTGCCAGCCGGGCCGCTGGTGCCGATGCACACGCCGATATTGCCGGCGTGGGCGCGGGTGTAGCCCTCGGCCATGTGCGAGGCACCTTCCACATGGCGTGCCAGAACGTGGGCAATCGACTGGCGAGCGCGCAGTTGGGCATACAGCGGGTTGATGGCGGCACCGGGCACGCCAAAGGCTTGGGTGATGCCTTCTTTTTCCATCACCAGCACGGCGGCCATGGCAGCTTTCATTTTGGGCATGTCAGTCTCCTGTTGTTCAGTTGGGGCAGCGGGATTGCTTGGGCTTGATGTTCGCGGCGCTGCAGCCTTGCGGGAATACCCGCGTGGCGCATTTAGCTCATTCCATGATGGAATACCCAGCCAGCAACACCACCCCGACAAGGCCATCCATGGAACGAATTCAAGCCATCAAACTGTTTGTGCGGGTGGTTGATCTGGGCTCGTTCAGCAAGGCGGCTGCCGAGATGGGTATAGGCCAGCCCGCCGCCACCAAGCAGGTCAGCCGCATGGAGACACAGCTGGGCGCGCGCCTGCTGCACCGCACCACCCGTGGCGTGATGCCCACCGAAATCGGCCTGCTGTATTACGACAAATGCAAGCTGATTGCCCACCATGTCGAAGAAGCCGAATCGGTGGCCGCGCTGCTGCAAACCCAGGTGGAGGGTGCCATGCGCATCAACACATCGGTGGCGTTTGGACGGCGTGTGCTGGCCCCATTGGTGATGCAGTTCATGCGCCTGAACCCGCGCCTGCAGATTGATCTGAACTGCGACGACCACTACGTGAACATGGTCGAGCAGGGGGTGGATGTCGCCATCCGCATGGGGCGGCTGGCCGATTCGACCCTGGGCTCGCGCTATCTGGGCTTGAACCCCTGGGTGGTGGTGGCCAGCCCGAGCTATCTGCAAGCGCACCCGTCACCGCCGTCACCGCTGGCGCTGGTGGAGCATGACGCGCTGATTTACAGCACCGTGCAGGGCGACGCGCGTTGGCATTTCAGCGATGCCAGCGGGCAGACGCTGTCGGTGGGTTTGCATGGGCCCTTGCGCTCCAACAGCCTGTCCGCACTGCTGGCGGCGGCGCGCCAGGGTTTTGGCATTGCCGCACTGCCGCGTTATGTGGCACACGAGTCGCTGGCCAGTGGTGCGCTGGTCAGCCTGCTGGACGGCTGGCAACTGCCGCAACAGGAAATACACGCAGTTTTTCCGTCGCCGCGCCTGGTGCCGACCAAGGTCACGCAGTTCATTGCTTGGTTGCAGGGGCAGTTCGGGCCAGACTGGTGGGCCAACAAGGCTTGAGTTCCGACCTACTTTGGCAGACCCAGCGCCTTACTGGAAAAGGCTTGCAGCCACTCACGGTGTTCTTGCGGGCGGTGAAAATGGTAGCCCTGAAAGCGGGTGCAACCCCGGCTCTTGAGAAATTCAAACTGCGCCAGGGTTTCCACGCCCTCGGCCACCACGCTCAGGTGCAGATGCTGCGACATGGCCAGAATGGTCTCGACCAGCGCCACGTCGTTGGGGTCGTCGGGCACGTCCTGCACAAAGCTCTTGTCGATTTTCAGCTCGTAAAGCGGCAGGCGTTTCAGGTATGACAGTGACGAGTAACCGGTGCCGAAGTCATCGATCGAGAAGCGGATGCCCAGGCTTGCCAGTTCGGCCATGCGGCCCATGGTTTCGGTCATGTGCTCTACCAGAAGGCCTTCGGTGATTTCCAGCGTCAGGTGCGTGGGGTCAGCCCCGGTGACGCTGAGGATGTCGCGTACACGGGCCACAAAATTGGCTTGCGCAAACTGCAATGGGCTCACGTTCACCGCGATGTGCAGGCTGTGCCCGGCGGCATCGAGCCGGGCAATCACGCCGCAGGCCTGTTGCAGCACCCATTCGCCCAGCGGCAGGATCAGTCGCGACTCTTCGGCTAGCGGAATGAAGGTGGCCGGTGCCACCAGCCCGCGTGTGGGGTGCCGCCAGCGTACCAGCGCTTCGGCTCCGGTGATCTGCCCTGCAGCATCCACTTGCGACTGCAGGTGCAGCTCAAAGGCGGGTTGCGCCAAGGCTTCGCGCAGCTCCTGCTCCAGAGCGTAGCGCTGGGTCACGGTGTGCTGCATGTCGGCCTGGAAGAACGAGATGACGTTGCGCCCGCTCTCTTTGGATCGGTACATGGCAATGTCGGCCTCACGCATCAGGTCATCGACCGACTCGTCGTCTTTCGGGAACAGTGTGACTCCGATGCTCGCAGCGGTGTGGTAGGTGGTGCCGTCAATGACCATCTGGCCTTCAAGCGCCAGGCGGATCTTGTCGGCCACGGCGCGCGCCAGCGTGGCCGCACCATCCACCTCGGCAGCCAGCGCGGGCAGCAGCACCACAAACTCGTCACCGCCCAGGCGAGCGACAGTGTCCTCGGTACGCAGGTAAAACTGCAGGCGGCTGGCCACTTCTTTCAGCACCGCATCGCCCAGCACGTGGCCATAAACATCGTTAAGGCGCTTGAAATTGTCCAGATCCACAAACATCAACGCGCCAAACCGCTGACCCCGCCGTGCAGCGGCCACCGCCTGCGCCAGCCGGTCCTGAAACAGGGTGCGGTTGGGCAGGCCCGACAGTGCGTCGTGGTAGGCCAAATGCGCCACCTGCGCCTCGGCTTGCTTGACCTGGGTGAGGTCCAGGCAATGCCCGATGTAGCCCAGAAACTTCCCCTGGCTGTCAAAGCGCGGGCTGCCCTGGTCCAGAATCCAGCGGTACTCGCCGCTGGTGTGGCGCAGCCGGTACTCCATGTCAAAAGCTTCGCGCGCGTCAAACGCGGTCACGTAGGTGGAAAAACAGCGCTCCAGATCGTCCGGGTGCACGCCTTCCACCCAGCCGTTGCCCAGCTCCTGTGCCAGCGTGCGCCCGGTCCAGTTGAGCCAGACGCTATTGAAATAATTGCATTTTTTGTCCAGCCCGGCAGTCCAGATCAGGGCCTGGCCGTGGTTGGCCAGGGTGCGGAAGTGTTGCTCGCTGTCAGCCAGCGCGCGGCGCATGCGGTACTGCTCGGTGACGTCCTGAAACACCAGCACCACGCCTTCAATCACCCCCTGAGCGTTGCGGATGGGCGCGGCCGAGTCGGCCACATCGCGGCGGGTGCCGTCGCGCGCCACCAGCACCGTGTGGTTGGCCAGGCCCAGCACCGTGCCTTCGGTGAGCACGCGTTTGACCGGAATCTCGGCGGGCAGGCCAGTGAGCGCGCTCTCGATCACAAACACCTCCGAGATGGCCCGCCCGCAGGCATCGGTCAGTGTCCAGCCGGTGAAACGCTCGGCCGCCGGGTTCATCAGCGTGATGCGCGCGCGGGTGTCGGTGGCAATCAGCCCGTCACCCATCGAATGCAGGGTGATGGACATGCGCTCCTCGCTGGCGACCAGCGCCGTCTGCGCGTCTTCGATGGCTTGTGCCATGGCGTTGAAACTTTGCGCCAGCTCGGCAATCTCAAGCGGGCCTTGCACCTGGGCGCGGGTGGTGAGGTGTCCGTCCTTCAAGCGGCCAGCGGCATGGGCCAGCGCCTGCATCGGCCGCGCCAGATAGCGCTGCAGCAGCGCCCCCACAGCTAGCAACACCAAGAGGGCGACGGCCAGGCCGGGCGTGCGTGACATCAGGGCCTGGTAACTGGCTTCCTGCCAGGCCTGGTGCAGATCCATCTGGATGAACACAGCACCGCGGCGCGAGCTGCGTACCTCGTTGCTGGCGGCGGGCAGATCAAACGGCTGCAGGCTGGCGATGTGCAAACCGTCCTGTGACACCCGCACCTGCGGCAAGCGACCGCCAATAACCTGCAGCCGCCAGCCATCGTCGAAGTCGCTGACCACGGTTTTGGCAGCCAGCCCAGCCCAGGCATTGCGTTGCGACATCAGGATGCGGCCCTGCTCGTCGAGGATCAGCACCGCCTCGACGCGCGGGTCGGTGCCGACCTGGCCCAGGTCGGACTCCACCAGCACCGGGCTGGTCTGCAGCCCCTGCTCGGCCATGCGTGCCAGGTGCGAGGTGTTGTTCAACACATCCTGTCGCGCCTGGGCGGTCAGGTTGGATCGGCCCACGCGCAGACTGTTCCAGGTGGCGACGCTGGTGAAGATCAGCAGGATCACGGCCAGCCCCAGGGGCAGCGACCATTTCAGGCTCAAGGGGCGGCGCATGGCAGGCTTCTCCATTCAGGCGGTGGGCAAAAAATGCGCGTCGGTCAGGTTGTCCAGGCTGGGGCTAGTCCGCAGCAGACTGGAGCGCAGCATCAACGTGGCCACCGACTGCGTCATGGGGAGTAAGCCGGGCGAAGCGCCGCCCAGCAGGGTGCGGTTGTCGGCCAGGTTCATCATGTGAACGCCTTTGAGCGCCTGGGTAAGCTCCTGCGCGTTGATGCCCAGCGTGGGGGTCATCAGAGTGGTGGCTTGCGCTGGCGATGTCTTCAGCAGGTTCAGCGCCTGAAAATATCCCGCCAGCAGTTGCCCGAACTGTGCGGGTGAGTTGGCGAGCGCCGACGATTGGGCAGCCAGCACATCCACAATGGCACCCGGAAAGCGGCGACTGTCCAGCAGCCGCAGTGCCCCCAGCCGGGCCAGTTGGGTGGCGTAGGGCTCGAAAGAAACGAGGGCATCCACCTGTTTGCTGGCATAACTGCTGACTTGCGTGGGCCCGGCCAGGGGCACCTTGGTGACATCCTCCGGGCGCAGCCCTGCCACGTCCAGCGTGCGCGACAGCATCAGCGCACCGTTGGCGGTGTCTTCCACCCCGATGCGCCGCCCGCGCAGCAGCTCGGGCCGGGTGATGTCTGGGCGCACCATCACCACATCGGCTCCGGCCGACTCGTCAAACACCATGATCACCCGCAGGTCAATCTGGCCTTCACGTGCCACCAGAAACTCGTCGAGCGTGAGCGCTGCGGCTTCAACCTGCCCGGCAGCCAGCGCCATCAGGCTGGCCGCGTTGGAGGTCAGCTCCAGCAAACGCAGATGGGCATTATTGAAGTAGCCCAGCTCGCGCGCCAGGTACAACGGCGCATAACCCACCCAGGAAATACCCGCGACCCGCACCAACGGCTCGGGGCGCTGGCAGGCGCTCAATCCAGCCAGCGTCAGGCCTGCCGCGCTGGTCAGAATCAGGCGGCGCTGCGGATCCATCAGGTGCATGGGCTTTCTCCCTTTGAAATCAATGGGTTGCCAACAGAAATCTTTTTTGACCCATGCTACCTCAGTCGCTTGACGGCACCTTGGCTGAGCCGGGTCGGTTGTTGGCAAAAAAGCTATTATTAATATAGCTGCTTGCGCTTTATGGATAAGGGCTAGAGGCCAATTTTATATATAAACCCCTCAACCCCGAGGTGCGCTGCGCGCTGTACCGGGCCGGGCCGATGGCGTTGCTATACTGGGAATGCGCCGATTTGACAGAATTGCGGGCGCTTAACAAGTACCGCTAAAGATGCCAGCCAACCCGGTTTTGCCTTTAGCGGCAACCGGGTTTACTTTTGGAGTTTGGTGGGACAGACCGCAGCCAGCCAGCACTGTCCCCAACTGACTATGTCACTGATTGCCACACCACAGTCCATGCACTTTGTGTCTGCCTTGCCGCTGCAAAGCGGAGCCAGTTTGCGCGATTACGACCTGAGCTTTGAGACCTACGGCCAGCTCAACGCGGCCAAATCCAACGCCGTGCTGGTTTGCCATGCGCTCAACGCCTCGCACCATGTGGCGGGCGTGTATGAAGGCCAGCCCAAGTCCGAGGGCTGGTGGGACAACATGATCGGCCCTGGCAAGCCACTCGACACCAACCAGTTTTTTGTCATCGGCGTCAACAACCTCGGCTCGTGTTTTGGCTCCACCGGGCCGATGCACATCAACCCCGACACGGGCCAGGTGTATGGCGCGGATTTCCCGGTGGTCACCGTGGAAGACTGGGTCAACGCTCAAGCACGCCTCCTTGACGTTTTGGGCATCCAGACCCTGGCCGCCGTGATGGGTGGCAGCCTGGGCGGCATGCAAACCCTGAGCTGGACGCTGCAGTATCCGCAGCGCGTGCGACATGCGCTGGTGATTGCCAGCGCGCCCAACCTCACCGCTGAAAACATCGCCTTCAACGAGGTGGCCCGCCGCGCCATCGTCACCGACCCCGATTTTCATGGTGGGCACTTTTACCAGCGCGGCACCATCCCCAAGCGCGGTCTGCGCATTGCCCGCATGATCGGTCACATCACCTACCTGAGCGACGATGTGATGAATGAGAAGTTTGGCCGCCAGTTGCGCACCGCCGTGCTGGCGCAGGCTCAGGATGCCTCGGTCAGCCTCGACGCGGGACAGTACAAATACAGCACCCAAGAGGTCGAGTTCCAGATCGAGAGCTACCTGCGTTACCAGGGGGACAAGTTTGCCGAGTACTTTGATGCCAACACCTACCTGCTGATCACCCGCGCGCTGGATTATTTTGATCCGGCGCGCGCCTATGGTGGCGACCTGAGCCTCGCGCTGGGGCGTGCAACTGCCAAGTTTTTGCTGGTGAGCTTCACCACCGACTGGCGTTTTTCGCCCAAACGCAGCCGTGAAATCGTCAAGGCGCTGCTCGACAACAAGCGCGATGTCAGCTACGCGGAAATTGATGCACCCCATGGGCATGATGCATTTTTGCTCGATGACCCCCGCTACACGGGCGTAGTGCGCTCCTATTTTGAGAGTATTTTGCAAAGCCTGGAGGGCCAGCCATGAACGCCCACCACACGTCTGACGGTTTGGCTAGCAGCGCCATGCAACGCATTGGTGAACTGGTGCCCAAGGGCTCGCGCGTGCTTGATCTGGGTTGCGGCGACGGCACCATGCTGGCGCATCTGCAAAAAGCGCGCGGCTGCACCGGTTACGGCATCGAGATCAGTGACACCAACGTGCTGGCCTGCGTCAAGCGTGGGGTGAACGTCATCCAGCTCAATCTGGACGAAGGCCTGTCGATGTTTGAAGACGCTTCGTTTGACGTGGTGCTGCAGATCGACACCCTGCAAAACCTGCGCAACGCCGAGGTGATGCTGCGCGAGACGGTTCGCGTAGGCCAGGTGGGCATCGTCGCTTTCCCCAACTTTGCCCATTGGCCGAACCGCCTGAGCGTGCTCAAAGGCCGCATGCCGGTGACCAAGCGCCTGCCCTACCAGTGGTATGACACGCCCAACATCCGCGTCGGCACCCATGCGGACTTGGGCATTCTGGCGCGTGCCTGCGGCCTGAAAGTATTGGACCATTTTGGCATCCAGGACGGCGAAGTGGTGCGCATCCTGCCCAACCTGCTGGCGGGCACGTCGGTGTACAAGCTGTCTCGGTAGCTCGTCAGGGTGTTCAATTGCGGCATTTCGCCAAAAAAAATGCTGCCAGTGCAAGCCTGATCAGATCGCCTGGCGGTGCTGGTCCAGGCAGCTGACTGGCATCAAAATAAACCTAAAAACGTGGCCAAGCCTTTCTTTGAGTCACTTGGCCCCCATATATGATTCCTCTCTCTTTTGGACAAACTGCCATGCCCTACTCTGCCGCTACCCTTTTCGACCCCGTGACTGCGGGAGATCTGCACCTGGCCAACCGCATCGTCATGGCTCCGCTGACGCGCAATCGGGCCCCGGATGCCGTTCCCACCGCGCTGATGGCCGAGTACTACACCCAACGCGCCAGCGCCGGGCTGATCATCACCGAGGCCACCGCCATCAGTCAGCAAGGCCAGGGCTACGCCGATGTGCCAGGCTTGTATTCTGAAGACCAGGTCGAAGCCTGGAAACCCGTGACCAAAAACGTGCACGCTGCCGGTGGCAAGATCGTCTGCCAGCTCTGGCATGTGGGCCGTATTTCGCACACCAGCCTGCAACTGGACGACGCTGCGCCGGTGGCACCCTCAGCGATTCGTGCCAATGCCAAGACGGTGCTGATCCAGGACGGTGTGCCGTCGTTTGTGGAAACTTCCGAGCCGCGCGCGCTGCAAGCTTATGAACTGCCCGACATCGTCCACACCTACGCCGCAGCTGCGCGCAACGCGGTGCAAACTGCCGGCTTTGACGGCGTGGAAATCCACGCTGCCAATGGCTACCTGATCGACCAGTTCCTCAAGAGCGGCTCGAACCAGCGCCGTGACGATTTTGGTGGCAGCATCGAAAACCGTGCCCGTTTTCTGCTGGAAGTGGTGCGCGCTGTGACCGATGCCGTGGGCGCGGGCCGCGTGGGCATCCGCCTGTCACCAGTGACGCCGGCCAACGACGCGTTTGACCCGGACCCGCAGCCGCTGTTTGACTATGTGGTGCGTGAACTGGCCAATTTTCACCTGGCCTACGTGCACATCATCGAAGGGGCCACTGGCGGCCCGCGTGAACTGGCCGACCGCCCGTTTGATTACAACGGCCTGCGCCGCGCCTACCGCGCAGCCGGCGGCAAGGGCGCCTGGATGGTCAACAACGGTCTGGACAAGGCCTTGGCAGAGCAGGCCGTCCGGGAAGGCGCGGATCTGGTCGCCTTTGGCCGCGCCTTCATCGCCAACCCGGATCTGGTGGAGCGCCTGCGCCGCGGCGCACATTTCAACGAAGGCGACCGCGCCACTTTTTACGGCGGCGGAGCCAAGGGCTACACCGATTACCCGACGCTGGCCAAGCACTGACTCGTCGCTTGCACCTCAGCCGGGGATCGGTTGAACGCCCCAAGCCGATCAGCGGCCGAACAACCGGGCAAAGAATCCCACTGGTCTTTTGACTGACTGAACGACCGGGGCAGTGGCCACGGGTTTGCTGGCGAGCCATTTTCCGAAGCGCAGGTCGTGGGTCATGATGTGCCCGATGAGCCATTTGTTCAAAAACTTGCGCAATTCCTGCACACGTTCTTCTGTCCATGCCTGCCCGTTGCCCAGGAAATCAGCAACGTGCGAGGCAAATTCTTCATGCAGTTTGAGGTGCTGCTCAAAGGCGGGGTAGCCGCTCTTTTCCATCATTTCCTGCTCATTGGAGAAGTGGGTGACCACATAGTCAAGGAGTTCATTGACGGTTTCATCGACGGAATCGATATTGAGCGCCCTGACGAGCGTGAACAGGTGCCGGTGTTCTTGGTCAACCTGCGCGATCCCGATCTTGAAGCCGTCGCGCCATTCGATCACGAACGGTGCTTTCTTGAGAGTCATTTCTGCAGCCATGAGGTGTTTACCTTTCCAACGAACGATTGTTATGGGCAAATCGTACATCAGCCCGCATAGCTTGCTGACGGGGCGGCCTCACCATGGGGCAGTGCCTCACTGGTATCGTGAGGCACGGTACCGCATGCACTTCAGTGCATCATGGCACTGATATCGTTGCGGCCAGGGTGTGCGTCCCACCGCCTGCAATGGTCATTTCATCCGGCCCGGCATTGCAGGTTTCCACGCACAGCATCTGCTGGTATTCACCTGTGGCCATGTCGGCCATGGTTTTTTCCTTTTCGGGCCAGGGGTTCCAGACGACGGTGGAGGCGCTGCCTTGTTTGGCGATGCGGATGGTGCGGCCACCGGCTGTGTCCTGGATCTGGCTGTCAGCCGTGGTGTCGGTGTAGATGCGGTCGGTTTCGCCGCTGAACGACACGTCGCCGCTTTGCTGGCAGACGGCAAAGTTTTGCACCTTGTCGAGGTAGCTGGTACCGTCAAGCCCCTGCACGGTGGTCTGCAGGATGTTGCCGGTGCAAAAGTAGGTGTGCAGCGCCTGCGTGATGGTGAACGTCGCGTTGCCGGTGTTGCGGGTGGTGAGCGCCATGGTGAGTGTGCTGCCTACCGTGACCAGCAGTTCCAGGTCAAACGCATGGTCCCACAGCGCGCGGGTCGCTACGTCGTCGCTGATGCCCAGACGCAGCAGCACCTGGCCTGCCGCGTCAAGTTCCGAGCTGCGAACCTGCCACATCATGGTGCGCACAAAACCGTGGGTGGCTTTGCCCGGCAGCGCGCCAAACCACGGCCAGCACACCGGGACGCCACCGCGCACGCCCTTGCCGGGCTCGAACACCGCGGCTTTGGACACCCACAGCACCGGCTGCTGCCCGGCTGGTTGCCAGGTCAGCACTTGGCCGCCTTGCAAGGCAATGCGCGCGCTGGCCAGCGGCGTGCTGATCTCGGCCACCGGCAAGCCGGGCGCAACGTCGGCAAATTGCAGGGCACCGGGCAGGGCAAATGCGGTGTTCAGGGTGTCAAGGGTTTGGGTCATGGTGATGGCACGGGTTGGGTGGATGGGTCAGGCAGGGAAAATGAACTATGACAAACGTAGCAAGAAGTCTAGGCTGGACGAGGGCTAAGGGCCTCTACGGCATCGCAGTGTTGGAGGATGGCGCTGGCCAGTTGCGGCAACAGCGCGGGTGACAGGTCGTGGCCCATGCCGTCGATGACGAGCAGTTTGGCGCCACGCACGTGGGCTGCGGTGTCCTGGCCACCAGAGAGTGGCACCAGCGGGTCGTCCCGGCCGTGGATCACCAGGGTGGGGGTGGTAATTTGCCGCAGCAAGGGCCGTCGGTCGCCGCTGGTTATCACCGCCATCACCTGGCGGTTGGTGCCCGCCGGGTTGTAGGACCGTTTGACACCTTTGGTGACGCGCTCGCGCAGCGCCTGCGCAGATTCGGGGTAGCCCGGGCTGCCAATCACTTGCAGCACATGCACCAGGTGGTCGGTCACCGACTCGATGTCCTTCGGGTTGGCCGGGCGGCTCATCAGTACCCGGCGCACCTTCAGGCTGGGTTGCGGCAGGCGCGGGTGGCCGCTGGTGGACATGATGGAGGTCAGGCTCAGCACCCGCTGCGGATGCCCTGCCGCCAGCACGTGGCCGATCATGCCGCCCATCGAGATGCCGACGATGTGCGCGCGCTCAATCTGCAGCGCGTCCATCACCGCCAGGGTGTCCTGCGCCATGTCGTGCAGGGTGTAGGGAATGCGCACCGGCAGTTTCAACACCGATGCGGCGATGACCTTGACCAGGCCCAAGGCACCCCCGCCCGTGGCGCGTGCCGACAGGCCACTGTCGCGGTTGTCAAAGCGCACCACACGGTAGCCGCCCGCCACCAGCGCCTGGCAAAAGTCATCGGGCCAGGCCACGAGCTGCATGCCCAGCCCCATGATCAGCACGATGGCAGGGAGGGCCGGGTTGCCCAGTGACTCATATTCGATGGGAAAGGCTCCGGTGGTGCGCATGGTTCAGACGGTTTTCTTGGTTGAAGACTTTTGGCGCGTTGCGCGCGCTGGCTTGGCTGGTGGGCTGGTCGGGACCGATGTGGGCAGCGCCGTCGCAAGGCTTGGAACCAATTCCAGGTACTCCTGAAAACTCACCCGCAGGCACTGGGCCAACACCTCAGGGTCGGGCAACTGCTCATAACACGCGGTGAACGAGATCACCAGCATGTCGTTGTAGGTGGTGACCGAGAACACCAGCCCCATGCCATCGGCCACCGGCATGATGGCTGACAGGTACGTCAGGCGCGCACCCAGCAGGTACAGCGGCGCGGTCGGCCCGCTCAGGTGGGTGATGCTGCAGTTGGCCAGCGGTGTCCAGTCGCCCAGGCGGGCCGAGGCGGCGCGCATCATCTTGCTGGTGGCGGCGATGGCCAGCGCCGGCGCGTGGCTGGCGGCATCGCTGAGCCCGCGCGCTCGATGGGCTCTGGCCTGGACGTTGGACGACGAGGTGGTGGCGCGAATGGCTTTCAGGCGGCGCAGCGCATCCACTTCCTCGGTGTGCAGGCTGACCCGGACCCACGAGAAGCTGGCCGCGCCCTGGCCGCTGTTCGGCACGTTGATGGGTGCAGCGGCCAGCAGGCTCTCCGTGGGCAACTCATCCTGCAACAGCAGGTAGCGGCGCAGGCCACCGGCACACACCGCCAGCACCACGTCGTTGACCGTGGCCCCTTTGACCAGGCGGCGGATGCGCTGGAAGTCATCCAACGGGAAACGCCGGGTGTCAAACACGCGGTGCGGTGACACCACGGTGTTGAAGCGGGTGGCCGGAAAGTCGCTGGGGCGTTGCCAGAACTCACCCGCCACGGTTTTGATGCTCAGCGCCATCAGCCCCAGGCTTTCAGAGACACTGCCCATTAGCCTCAGCGGGAAGCTGGCAGCATGAAACCCGGCGCGCCACATCAATGCCAGCGGACTCGGCGGCGACTGCGCAAACCATGGGGGTGCCGGTGGCGCAGGCGGCGGGGTCGGGCTCAGGTCATGTAACAGGGTGGTGAGCTGCGACTCATGCGCCACATCCACCGCCGCGTGGTGCACCTTGAGCAGCACCGCAAAACTGCCGCTGGGCAGGTCCAGAAAACTGTCCAGACCTTCGATGACATACATCTCCCACAGCGGGCGCTGCAGGTCCAAGGGGCGGGCGTGGATGCGCGAGGCCTGGATGCAGAATTGCCGCCAGTCACCCGGCTTGGGCAGCGCAATGTGGCGCACGTGGTACTCAATGTCGAAGTTTTCGTCTTCCACCCAATACGGGTAGTCCAAGTCCAGCGGCACGCGCAGCACTTTTTGCCGGAACACCGGCAGCAGATGCAAGCGGGACTCGACGTGGGCCAGAATCTGCTTGAAACGCACCACGCCGTTGGGGGCGGTGCTCCGGTCGTAGATATGTAACAGCGAAACGTTCGAGTTGGCATGCTCGCTGTCCGAGTAGATGAACGCGGCATCGGCCTCGCCCAATTGGCGCAAGGTAGGTTTGGGGGCGTAGGGCATGTCGGGTCAGCTCAGGTCAGGGGCCTTGTCTTTGGGCAGCACACGCCAGACCCGCGCCAGCAAGCCAGTCGGCTTGAACGGCTGCCACGCCTCTTCGGGCTGCGCCAGCCGGTCGGCCACCACCGCCAGCACCAGGCCGTTGAACCCAAGGCCAATGTGGCTGCCGGGCACGCGGATGTTTTCGTGCAGCGCCGCGTCGCCATCAATGGTGGCTTCTTGCGGCGGCACCACGCCATCCCCCAGCGAATACAGGCAACTGGTGGGCACCGGCAGGCGGCGGTGTTCCCGCAGCGCCTTGGCGCGCGGTGCCATGGCATGGGCGCTGGAGCCCAACCGGTGCGACACCAGCCGGTAAAGCGCCTTGACCACACCCGGAGACTGGCTGCCCTGCGCGTCCATGGTTACCGGGCTGCCCAGGGTGATGACACAACGCACGCAGTCCAGCGTGTTCTCAGCCCCATAAAGCGAAAACACCCCGCCCAAACTCCAGCCCACCAGGCTCACCTTGCGCCCGGTCACATGGTGCAGGTAGCGGATTTTTTGCGGTAGCGCGCTGGCGTGTTTGCTGCGGAACCCCAGATTGCGCCCGAGCCCCCAGGTGTGCACGTCGTACCCCTTGCGTTGCAGAAAGGTTTTCAGCACAAACAGCGACTTTTCATCGGCCATGAAACCGGGCAGCAGCAGCACCGGGTGGCCGTCGCCCTGCGGGGCTTGCATCAGCAGCGGCAGCGAGGCGGGCAGCAGGGCAGCCTCCAAAAACGCGCGCGGCTCCAGCAGCGAGTGCAACCAGTGCGGTGCGCCGGTATGGCGATGGCGGGTGACTTTGGCGGCGGATGGCATGGGACGCGGGTGCTCTGGCAGGTCAAAAAAGGGTGTGGCAGGGGTAGTGATGCTTCTGCTTAAATAGCAGATTGCCTAGTATTAACGGGGGCTTCAGCCACTTTTGATCTCTTTGGCAAAGCCAGCGCCGCGTGTTTGAGTTCGTCATATGCCAGCATAAAGTCGTCAGCCAACTGGCGCACATCGGGCACGGCGCAGCGCGCCACAGTGAAGCCAGCACACAACTGCCCGGCGTAACTCATCAGCGTGATGTTCAGCCCCAGGCCGTGCTCCACGATGGACACCGGCCAGTAACCCGTCATGCGCGCCTGGCCCACATACAGCGGCACCGCCGGGCCGGGCACGTTGGAAATCACCACATTGGCCAGTGGCGGAAGCACCTCGGACACCCCCGCTCGCCCATACAGGTTGGCCAGGGAACCGATCAGCCAGGGTGCGCCAATCGAAGGAAAATCGGTGGGCAACACCGATTTGGCGTGCCGTGCCACCGCCTTGGTGGCCGTGGTGTGGCCGCGCACCGCCTGCAGGCGTTTGAGCGGGTCTTTGATGCGGGTGGCCAGGCTCACCAGGCTGAGTGTGGCCTGGGTATGAAAGTCGGTGTTGTCCTTGTCACGCAGCGAGATCGCCATGGTCGCAATCAGCGACTTCTTGGGCAGTGGCCCGAGCCGCGCCAGATACCGGCGCAGCGCACCACCGCACACCGTCAACACCACGTCGTTGACCGTGGCTTCACAGGCGGTTGCGATGGCTTTGACCTCAGCCAGCGGCACCGCCTCGGCCGCAAAACCACGCTCGCGGGTGATGGCTACATTGAGCGGTGTGCGCGGGGCAAAGGCCATGCCCGTCAGGCCTGCCGCCGCCTTGCCGCGACCAGCGCCCGGGGGGAGGGTGCCATGCGCAGGTTCGCCGCCCGAGCTGCGCGCCAGCCCGGCCAGCGTGCGGGCTACGTCCGGCAGATTGCGTACCAGCTTCACATACTGGATGGCATCGCGCTGCACCGCAGCCGCCATCAGCCGCAGGGCACCGGGCGCTCTGGTGTGGGCTCGCGCAGGCGCTGCCTTCTGGCGTGCGCTGGTTTTCAACACCACCGGCGCGGTGTCAAACAGCGCGGCGGCCAGCGCGCTAGCCGCGTGGCCGTCGAGCATGGCGTGGTGGATCTTGAAGTAATACGCCTTCTCGCCACTGGCCAGACCGTCCAGCATAAACATCTTCCACAGCGGACGGGTGCGGTCCAGCAGGTCGGCGTGCAGACCGGCCACCACGGCTTCAAGCTGCGCGCGCTCACCCGGTGCGGGGATCATGATGCGTTCGATGTGCTGGTCCAGATCGACCTCGCCCTGCACCCACATCGGGTTGGCGAGCTGCAGCGGCAGGCTGGCCAGGTGCCTGCGCAACAGCGGCACCATGCGCTGGCTGAGCATGGTTTTGGCATCGCTCAGAAAGTCGCCACGGTAGTCCGGCGGCACCTCAAAGGTGTGCAACGAGCCCACATGCATGGGCGTGGCCGGGGTTTCCAGGGCCAGAAAAGCACCATCCAGACCGCTTAAGGGTTCTACTTCTGGCGCAAAGGTTTTCAAGCTGTCTCCCGATGGTGGGTGTGCAAGGCCAAGTTTTCATTCTACGGCGTGGCCTTGGGCTGTGCCTGTGCGGGCAGTCGTCCAGGTTACGGCGCTGGCGGTGTTGTGGACGGCTTTGCGGCGGGGGCAGGTTTTTTCCTTTACCAGTGAGCGTTCGCCAGGATGTCGGGCCAGCGTTGTTGGCGCGAAATCGTTGATGATCGGGCGTCTGTTTGAATACCGTGCACCGATACCTGGCCGATACGCTGTGCCGGGCGCTGCATCTGAATCGGCTGTCTTGTCAGTAGGCCATTGCGCGACTGCCAGCGAGGTGGGCCCTCTGGGCGGCTGACGATTTCTGGTACCCCAGTATGAGGAAGCAGCCCAGAGGGCCCGCCTTGCGGGTGCCACCAATAGCCGTATCAGTTCAACACGCAGCAGCTTGTGGTTTACCCATTCGTGGCATCATCATCGGCTGAAACCTTTGCACAGGAGTTTTGCCATGAATGCATCCGTCCCCACCGGCGTGTTGAACGCCGCCCAAATCCTCAACCAAGTCAGCGCGGCCTGGGACAACGACATCGTCGGGCAGCTTGAGCGTTACGTCGCCATCCCCGCCAAATCGCCGATGTTTGACCCCGACTGGGCGCAGCATGGCTACATCGAGACCGTGGTGCGCAACGCTTTTGAATGGGTGCAGGCGCAAAAGGTGACCGGCTTGACCGCCGAGATCGTGCGCCTGCCCGGGCGCACGCCGGTGTTGTTCATTGAAGTGGCCGCTTCGCAAGGTGCTTCGCAAAACATAGCTACTAGCCTAGAAAATACGAGGGTTAGCGGCCAAACAGTCATGTTTTACGGGCACCTCGACAAACAACCCGAATTCACCGGCTGGCGCAGTGATCTGGGCCCTTGGAAGCCGGTGTATGAAGATGGCAAGCTTTATGGCCGGGGTGGCGCGGACGATGGTTACGCGGTGTACGCGGCGATTGCCGCCATCCAGGCGCTGCACAGCCAGCAGGCGGCGCACCCGCGCATCGTTGGCCTGATTGAGACATGCGAAGAAAGTGGCTCGTATGACCTGCTGCCCTACATCGACGCGCTGAAAACCCGGCTGGGGGATGTCGGCCTGGTGATGTGTATGGACTCCGGCGCGGGCAATTACGACCAACTCTGGCTCACCAGCAGCCTGCGCGGCATGGCCAGCGGTGTGCTCAAGGTCGAGGTGCTGACTGAAGGTGTGCACTCGGGCGATGCCAGCGGACTGGTGCCGTCGAGCTTTCGCATCCTGCGCCACTTGCTGGACCGCCTGGAAGATAGCGCCACGGGTCGCCTGTTGCCCGCGTCGTTCCATTGCGAGGTGCCGAGCGACCGCTGGGCGCAGGCCAAAGCCACCGCCGCCACCCTGGGCGACGAGGTGTACAAACGTTTTCCGTGGGCCCATGCCGATTGCGGCGGCTCGTCCCAAAGCATGCTGCCCACGACGACCGACCCGCTGCAAGCCCTGCTGAACCGCACCTGGCTGCCCACGCTGAGCGTGACCGGTGCAGAGGGCCTGCCTGATTTGCAGAACGCTGGCAACGTGCTGCGGCCCTACACCGCCTTCAAGCTGTCCTTGCGCCTGCCGCCGCTGATTGACGCCGCCAAGGCTGTGGCCGATCTGAAAACCCTGCTCGAAGACAACGCGCCTTACCAGGCCAAGGTGACGTTTAACCACGCTGCCGGTGCCACCGGCTGGAACGCACCCAGCAGCGCGCCGTGGTTTGACCAAGCGGTGAACACGGCCTCGCAAAGCTGCTTTGGTGCGCCTTGCGGCTACATTGGCCAGGGCGGCACGATCCCGCTCATGAACATGTTGTCCACAGGTTTTCCCAGAGCGCAGATGATGGTCTGTGGGGTGCTCGGCCCCAAGAGCAACGCCCACGGCCCCAACGAGTTTTTGCACGTGCCCTACGCCAAAAAACTCACCGCCGCCGTGGCGCAGGTGCTGGCTGCCGCTGCCCACGCGGCATAACGCTGTCCTTTGAAGTTAAGGCATGATTTGTGCCTTCAGCCCTTATTTCATAAGCGCAGGCAGCTATTGAATCCATATCATCCAAGAGGGCCGGTGCGGGGGAATGTCAGGCTACCTCCACCCGATTGCGCCCGGCGCGTTTGGCGCGGTACAGGGCTTGGTCAGCCGCTTCAATCAGGCTGACAAACGTCACGCCATGGTCGGCAAAGGTCGATATGCCGATGGACAGAGTTGCCATGGCTGGGTTGGAGCCGGTGGTCAATGGGCTGGCGGCGTAGCGCTGGCGCAGTTCTTCGGCCACCTCTTTGGCCACCCCGGCGTCGGCGGGTAACAGGACCAGCAGAAATTCTTCACCGCCGTAGCGAAACAGCAGGTCGCTGGCGCGGGCACGTTCACCCAGCAGGCGGGCGGTTTCCCGCAACACGTCGTCGCCCACCTGGTGGCCATAGGTGTCGTTGATGCGCTTGAAGTGGTCGATGTCGATCATCAACAGGCTCAAGGGTTGCCCATCGCGGGCGCAGCGCGCCAGTTCGTGGGCCATCAGGTCGCCCAGATGGCGGCGGTTGAACAGGCCGGTCAGCGCATCACGGCGGGCCTGGTCGCGCAACTCGGCCTGCAGGCTCTGGATTTGGGCCAACTGCTGCTGCAAGGCGTGTTCCTTGCCCCGCAGCTCCTGGCGCACCGCACGCAGCCGCACCGAACGGCGCTGGCTGTCCAGTGAAACCGAAAACAAATACAGCGACAGGGCGATGATCGACAGCACCGTCACCAGGGCATCAGTCTGCGGCTGCAGCGTCCAAGCTGTGGCCCAACCGACCACGCCACACCCCAGCAGCAACAGCACAAGTGCTTCCATCCAGCCGCGCACACCACGGTACAGGGTCAGGTTTTGCATGGCACCCGTTGCCGCCGCAAAGCTGATCCAGAGCGGGAAATGCAACATCGCGATCCAGCCGCCCAGGCTCAGCGCATCCAGCCACATGTGTCGCACTTCGGCATGCAGCGTATCGGTTGCGCGGTTCGCCAGCCAGAACGCCACTTGCGGGTACACCGCAAACTGCAGCACCAGCGCCAGCCACAGGCCCCAGCTGCGGTTCTGTGGTGCCATGTGCAGCCCGAAAATCACCAGCAGCATGGCAAACCCCAAAGTGCGGCTGCGGTGATTGACGCGGGCGATCCAGAAAACCCTCGTCCCGGAGGTATCGGGGGTGGTTTGCCGGGGTAAAAAGGTGTTCACGAAGGTCAGGCTTTGGCGGTGGGTCCGCCCATCATACTGACCCGGCGCTTGGCTCTGGCGGTTGTCAGAAGCCAGGTTGCGTCACCGCATGTCAAACAACTCTTCGTGGAAGTTCTTGCTGGCCAGGCCGCGCGCGGCAAAGTCGGCTTGCAGGGCGTGCCCAAATGCCATCGGGCCACAGAACCAGATGTCGCCCGAGGCCCAGTCGGGCACCGCCTCACAGATGCGCCGTGCCGTCAGGCGGCCGTCTTGGGCTTCCACCAGCACATGCAACACTACGCCAGCCTCGCGTGCCAGTCGCCTGAGCTTGTGAATGGCCAGGTTGTAGGGTGAGGCCGTGGCGTAGAACAGGTCCACCGGCTGGTCATACGGCTGCACCTTCAGTTCCTCAAGCCGGGCCACAAAAGGCGTGATGCCAATGCCGCCACCGACCCAGATCTGGCGCGCGCATTCGCTGTTGAAATTGAACTGGCCGTAGGGTCCCTCGACTTTGACCGGGTCGCCCACCTTGAGGCTGGCAGGCAGCACCCGGGTGTAGTCCCCCAACTCCTTGATCAGGAACACCATGTGCCCATCCCCCGACCAGGCCGACGAGATGGTAAACGGGTGAGCCCCTTCACGGGTGTCAAAAGTGACAAACACAAACTGCCCGCTGTCATGCCCAGCCCAGCGCCCCTTGAGCTGCACGGCCACCTCCAGCGTACGCACTTCCTTGTGGTAAGTGACCTTTCTCACCACACCCACGGCCCGGCGGCTCAGGCCCACGCGCCGCAGCAAAATGATGACGGCCGACACACTGCCACCCAGCACCAGCAAGGCCATCAGCGGTCCGATCAGCTCGCCCCAGTAGCTGAACTTCATCAACACCACAGAATGGAAAACCAGAAACAGATACGCCACGGCCAGCAAGCGGTGGGTTTTGAAAAACAGCCGGTAGGGGAACCACTTGACCAGTGCCAGCACCATCAGCACCACTGCCGCATAAAAAGCCCATTCACCGATGCCCTCGGCTGCGTCGCGCAGGCTTTGAAAGAACTGAAAGACTGGCGAATTGGGCTCGGGCATGCGCTCTTGGGCATGCCGCGCCATCAGCCCCAGCCCTGTCAACCAGCCGGGCAGTTGCGTACCCGTCCAGTGCAGCACGACCATCACCAGACCCGCGATACCCAGCCATTTGTGCAGCCGGTACATCTTGTCCAAGCCGCCGAAGAAGGGCTCCAAGGCGATGGGTCGCACCGCCAGCATGAGGGCGACGCTCATCACGCCCAAGCCCATGATGCCGGTGAAGTAGATCAGCGAATTGCGCCAAGTGCCAAACGTGTTTGGCATCGCCACCCGCAAGTCCACCAGCCACCACAACCCGGCCAGCAGCAGCAGAAAGCCCCAGAGGCTCAGTTTGATATGTTTCACGGAATTTCCGGCACTGAACACGGCTCAAGCGTGCTACCTGGCTGCCTCGAACGGACCAGCCTTGGCAGCTTGGCTGAAATGGGTGAACTGGTCGGTGTGCTGGCCCACTTTAGGGCCAGGCGGCTTTGGAAAAGCGCTGCGCAGGCTTGTGGATGCGCCCGGAGCAGGCTGACAGGGGGCGCTACAGCTTTTCGGTCTCGCCCGTCTTGGGCTGCCACTTCATCAGCCGAGCTTCAATGCGGCCCACCACGCTGTCCAGCGCCAGCGCAAACACGGTCAGCACCACAATGCCGGCCATCACGGTGTTGATGTCAAAGCTGCCCTCGGCCTGCAAAATCAGATAACCCACACCCGAGGCCGAGCCCAGGTATTCCCCCACCACCGCGCCGACAAACGCCAGCCCGACGCTGGTGTGCAGCGAGCTGAATACCCAGCTGGTGGCGCTGGGCAGGTACACGTGGCGCAGCAGTTGCCGCTGGCTGGCCCCCAGCATGCGGGCGTTGGCCAGCACCACCGGGCTGACCTCTTTCACGCCTTGGTAGACGTTAAAAAACACAATGAAAAACACCAGCGTCACACCCAGCGCCACCTTGGAGCCCATGCCCAGCCCGAACCAGACCGAAAAAATCGGCGCCAGGATGATCCGCGGCATGGCGTTCATGGCCTTGATGTAGGGCTCCAGAATGCTTGAGGCCATCGGTGCCAGCGCCAGCCACAGTCCACCGGCCAGCCCCAGCCCGGAGCCAATGGCAAAGGCCATCAGGGTTTCGGCCAAGGTGATGCCCAGGTGTTTGTAGATGTCGGCGTCGGTAACAAACCAGGCCCAGATGCGGTCGAACATCTTCAACGGTTCGCCAAAGAAAAACGCCGCCTGACTGGCGTTGTCAAACATGAACGGCGGGACCAGCCCCGGCACCGTCATCACATGCCAGAACACAAACAGCCCCGCCAGCAGGCCCAGCTGCCAGAGCCAAAGGTTGCCTAATTTGGGTTTAAGAAATTTCCACATGGTTGATGATGGTCTGTTTGCCTATGTGCAATGCGATGCGTCTGGTGTTTGAACCCGCACAGCAGCAGTCTTTGGCGGCCTCCTCATACTGGGGTACCAGAAATCGTCGGCCGCCAAAACCCGCCGCTGCTCTGGACGTTGCGACGGCAGCAGACCGACTTGTTTTTTCACCAAACGACCCACACCGCCTAGCAGGGTGACCGGTGGGGGTAGCTCCCGATTTCTGGTACCCCAGTATGAGGGGGATGCACCCACCGGTTGCCCTGCGGGTGAACAGCGAGGAAAGCGTGCGCTCAACGGCCATATATCACCTCACGCCACCTGTAGTTGTTGCGCATAACCCTTGAGCACTTCTTCGCGCAGCACCGCCCAGATCGCCTGGTGCAGGTCGATGAATCGCGGGGTCATCTTCACCTCGGCCACATCGCGAGGCCGGTCGATGTCGATGCTGAAGTCGCCAATCGGATGGCTGCCCGGCCCGGCGCTCAGCACCACCACGCGGTCGCTCATGGCAATGGCTTCGTCCAGATCGTGGGTGATGAACAGCACCGCTTTCTTTTTGGCCTGCCACAGCGCCAGCAGCTCGTTTTCCATGAGCTGGCGGGTCTGGATGTCAAGCGCGGAAAACGGCTCGTCCATCAGGATGATGTCGGGGTCGAGCACCAGGGTTTGCGCCAGGCTCACGCGCTTGCGCATGCCGCCGCTCATCTGGTGTGGGTAGCGGTCACCAAAGCCGCCTAAGCCGACGCGGCGCAGCCAGTCTTCACTTTGACTTCGCGCCTGCTCAATGGGTACACCGTGAAACTCCAGCCCGGCCATCACATTGGCCAGCGCAGTGCGCCAGGGCATCAGGCTCTCGGCCTGAAACATGTAACCGGCGCGTTGGTTGATGCCTTTCAAGGGCTCGCCAAAGACTTTTACCGAGCCAGTGCTGGGTGTCAGCAACCCGGCACCCACGTTAAGCAGCGTACTCTTACCGCAACCGGTGGGGCCAACCACGCTGACAAACTCGCCTGCACCCACCGTCAGCGTCACATCCTTGACGGCGGTGTAGCGTTGCCCGGGGTTGTGCCTGTCGGTAAACGTGCAGGCCACGCCTTGCAGTTCAAGCGCTGCCGTCATGTCAGCCCTTGGGGTATTTGGCGATGGCCTTTTTGACAAACTCGTTGGTATAGATCGCGTTCAGGTCGAGCTTGGCGGATGCCAGTTTCTCATCGGCGCTGACCAGCGCATGCAGGGCGGTTTGCGCGCCTTTGGCGGGGATCATGCCGTCTGGCGACAACGCCTTTTTGGCGGCCAGGAAGGCATCAATATAGACCGCGCGGTCACCCAGCAGGTAGCCTTCGGGCACGGCCTTGATGATGTCGGCCGCACCAGCTTTCTGGATCCACATGTCGGCACGCACCATGGCATTGGTCAGTGCCTGCACGGTGGCCGGGTTCTTGTCGATGAAGGTCTGCGGGGCATACAGGCAACCTGCGGGCATCGGGCCGCCAAACACCTTGTCAGACTCCGCCACCATGCGGGTGTCTGCGATGATTTTGAGGTCGCCCGAGCGCTGCAGCAGGGTGATGACCGGGTCCAGGTTGCTCATCGCATCAATCTGGCCCGAGCGCATGGCAGCCACTGCGCCACTGCCGGTGCCGACACCGATAAAGCTCACATCGGTGGGCTTGAGCCCCGCCTTGGCGAGTACAAAATTGGCCATCACATTGGTGGAGCTGCCAGGAGCCGACACACCAATTTTCTTGCCTTTGAGGTCAGCCACGCTCTTGTAATTCGGCATTGTTTTGGGGTTGTAGCCCAGCACAATCTGGGGTGCCGCACCCTGCAGCACAAAGGCGCGCATGAACTGGCCCTTGGCCTGCATGGTGATGGTGTGCTCGAACGCGCCAGAGACCACATCGGCACTGCCGCCCACCACCGCCTGCAAGGCTTTGGAGCCGCCGGCAAAGTCGACGATGGTCACGTCCAGCCCCTCGGCCTTGAAGTAGCCCAACTGCTCGGCAATGGTCAAAGGCAGGTAATACAGCAGGTTTTTGCCACCCACAGCCAGGGTGACTTGGGGCTTTTCAAGCGCTTGAGCGGTGGCCCACAGGGGCAGGGCGGCAACGGCCAGGCCGCCGGCAATCAGGTGTCTTCTATGCATGGGTTTGTCTCCAAAGTTTGAATCAACGGGCGGCATTCGTGCTGGCCACCTCCGGCAAATCATACACAAGTTTGAGTCAAAAGTAGCCCCAGCCCTTATCCAATAAGCGTAAGCAGCTATCAAATTTGCGAGGCTTGGGTACGGGTTGATGCTTTGCGGTGCAGCTCAGGCTGCGACCGGTCTCCGGCTTCGGTGCCGAGCCAGCCAGATCAGCGCCGCGCCGGTCAGTACCACCGGGATCAACGAGCCCGCATTGAGCAGCTGCCAGCCCTGGGTGGTGACCAGCACGCCCGATGAAAACGAGCTGATCGCCGTGGTGGCAAACACAAAGAAATTCAGCACGCCCTGGGCGCGGTCTTTTTCTGCTGGTGTGTAGGTCTGCAAGGATAGCGTGGTGCTGCCGGTGAACAGAAAGTTCCAGCCCACACCCAGCAGAAACAACGCCACCAGAAACTGGTTCAGATCCACCCCGGACAGCGCCACAGTAATGCACAGCAGGTTCAGCGCCACGCCGATGCCCATGATCGGCAGCACGCCAAAACGCTTGATCAGGTGCCCGGTGAAAAAGCCCGGCGCAAACATGCCGATCACATGCCACTCCAGCACCAGCGCGGTGTCACCAAATGGCAGGCTGCACTGCTGCATGGCCAGCGGCGTGGCCGCCATCAGCAAATTCATCACGCCAAAGCCCAATGCGCCAGTGACCGCCGCCACGATGAAGGTGGGCTGACGCATGATCTCTCTCAACGGCCGGCCGTCGCCAGAGGTTTTTTTGGCCAGCACGGGCGGGAAGTGGATGAACGCCAGCACCGCCATCGACAGCACCGCCACCCCGGCCAGCGCCAGATACGCCCCCATGAAGGGCACGGCGGTGAGCGTGCGCGTTTGTGCGGCCAAGTTCGGGCCCGCCACCGCACCGATCAAGCCACCCGCCATCACCAGCGACACGGCTTTTTCACGAAACCCGCTGCCCGCCAGCTCAGCGGCGGCAAAGCGGTACAGGTTGCCATTGGCGTTGTAGTAGCCCGCCACCAGCGTGGCGCCGCACAGCAGCCAGAAGTTGTGGCTGGCAGCCGCATAAGCGCACATCAGCGCACTGCCCATGGCGACCAGCAGCGCGATCTGGAATGAGGCCTTGCGGCCAAAGCGGTGCTGCGTCCTGGCGACCAGGCCAGTAGAAAACGCCCCGCCCACCACGTAACCCATCACCGGCAGCGTGGCCATCCAGCCCAGCGGGGCCAGGCTGAAGCCCACCAGCCCGTTGATGGCGATGAAGGTCACGTTGTTGGTCAGGAACAGGCCCTGACAGATGGCCAGCAGCCAGAGGTTTCGGTTCATGGGGTGTGTCTGTGGGCAGCAGGACCGGCATTGTCGCCAGACTGGATAGTGACCTGAAAATCAGGGTTATTTTGGCATCCAGCCCTTATGGATAAAGCGCAAGCAGCTATCAAAAACATACCGATGAATGCTGAACTGCTTTGGACATACCCGCCGTCAGCGCGTCAGTTCGGTGATGGTTTGACGGTGCTGCGGAAACTCGGCGACCAGCGCGGCGCGGTCAGCCATGGAAAAATCCGCGAAGTCAAAGCCCGGTGCCACGGTGCAGCCCACCAGCGAAAACGCGCCGCCGGCTGCCACCCGCGAGGCAAACCAGGTGTGGGCTGGCACCACATGCTGGAACACCTCGCCCTGCCGCAGGTCCGGCCCCAGCCGGGTGGAGCGCAGCTCGCCGTTGTCAGCCAGCTCCAGCACTTCCAGCGCGGCGCCAGCGTAAAAGTGCCACATTTCGTCGGAGCGGATCTTGTGGAACGCTGAAAAGTTGCCTTGCTCCAGCAGAAAGTAAATGCCGGTGCTGGCGTTTCTGGCCACCAGCGCCCCATCACCCGCCTGTGGCACATCCAACGTCTGCTGGCTGCGGTAAGTTTCCCGGTAAAAACCGCCCTCCGGGTGCGGCAGCAACTGCAGGGCCTGGATATAAGTTGACGCGGTGGCCGTCATGCGATGACCTCGTCGGGTAGGTTTCAGGCCAGGCTGGGCTCAGGGGTGCAGGCCGCCGCCGCAATGTCCAGTGAGCGCAGGCGCAAGGCGGGGTCAAACACATCACACACCAGCATCAGCTCATCGGCCTGGGTGGCCTGCACCAGGGCTTGCAGACCGGCGCGCACTTTCTCTGGCCCACCAATCACCGCCGCTGCCAGAAAGTCGCCAATGGCGGCGCGCTCTTGCGGGTGAAGCTGTTCCATGAAGTGCGCCACGGGCGGCTTCAGCCGTGTCCTATCACCGGTCAAGATGCCCAGAATGCGCTGGTAGGTGCTGCTGGCCAGAAACTCGGCTTCTGCATCAGAAGGCGCGGCAATCAGCGGCACACCGACGATCACATAGGGCTGGCTCAGCGTCTTCGACGGCCTGAATAGGCTGCGATACAGGTCTAGCGCCTGATGCAGCAGGCGCGGCGCAAAGTGCGCCGCAAACGCATACGGCAAACCACGCTCGGCGGCCAGCTGCGCTGAAAACAGGCTGGAGCCCAGCAGCCAGATCGGCACGTTGGTGCCCGCGCCGGGCATTGCCACAATGCCTTGCCCAGCTTGCACCGGCCCCAGCAGCCGTTGCAACTCGGCCACATCGCGCGGGAAGTCCTGCTCGGTCTCAGCCCTGTCACGCCGCAGCGCGCGCATGGTGGCGCGGTCGGTGCCAGGCGCGCGCCCCAAGCCCAGGTCAATGCGCCCCGGATACAACTCGGCCAGCGTGCCAAAGGCTTCGGCCACCACCAGTGGCGCGTGGTTGGGCAACATGATGCCGCCAGAGCCAACCCGGATGCGCTGCGTGCCGCCCGCAATATGGCCGACCAGAACCGCTGTGGCTGAGCTGGCAATGCCCGCCATGTTGTGGTGCTCGGCCAGCCAGTAACGGGTGAAGCCCAGTGATTCCGCGTGCTGTGCCGTTTGCAGCGCAATCGCCAGGGCTTGCGCCACGGTGCCGCCTTCGCGCACAGCGACCAGGTCGAGCATGGAGAGATGGATGTTTTGGAGGGTGGTCATCGTGGGTGTTACATCCTGAGTGAGCCTGCCGGCAATGCCGGGGGCGTTAAAAGGCTGATCTTGCGCTATTGCGACACGGGGCGTCTATTTTGGCCATTTAAATGCATGCCATACTTCAGCTCATCTGATTCAGTTGCCTGTCCCTTGTTCCATTTGACGTTTGCGTCTGGCGCCGAAAAGCCCATAAACCGATGGCGGGAAGCCCCCCGATTAATCCGCTCCCGACGTCTCCCAGCCGCCAGGCCGTGACGCTGGTGCAGTGGCTGGCACATCGGTACCTTTTATATAAGAAAACAGGATCCAGCCATTGTCCAGCATGCGCAAGCAGTTATACAAAAGATAGCACTTATTTGAAGTTCGCGTCATGTCTGAAAAAGTCTTCATCAAAACCTTTGGCTGCCAGATGAACAAGCCCGACGCCGTCAAGATGGCCGAGCCTGCCTGGCACAACTCTTGGCAAGTGGACGTCAGGGTTCCTGGCATCGAAAAGTTCGGCCACCTGCTTGCCATGGCACGGCCTTAAGCCCATCAACCCGCTGTCATGCTGCAGAAATTTTCGTTCCGGCAACTTCTGGTGATCGCGTTTTTGCTGATTGCCGCACTGCTGGGGGCCGCCTCGCTGCGTGCTCTGTTCACACTGGAAGAGCTGACGCTGCAAAGCCGCAATGGCGCGGCCCGATCACTTGAACTCAGTCGGCTCGCCCAATCACTGAGCGAGGTCAGCGTTTCGATGGAGCGCACCTCGCGCCAGTCGGTGGTGCTGGATGACCGCATTCTTCGCGCCCGCTTTGCCGACCAGGCACGCGAGGCCACCACCCTGTTGACCAACCTGAGCACCGAAGGCCTTCCCAGCGTGCGCGAGCAGCAATGGCGTGCGCATTTGCACACCGTTAACGACCTGCTGGCTGGTCCGCCCGAGACCGCGCTGGAACGGGAACGTCAGTTGGCGCAAACATTTCGCGAACTCGATAGCGTCAATGCGGCCATCGCGGCGCAGGTTCAAAAGACCATCCTGCAACGTAACCAGGCACTGGAAGTCAAGCTCGAAGACAGCCGAAGTCATCTGGCGCAGCAAGTCACCTGGGCCATCGCGCTGGCGGTCGCCATGGCACTGGCTTTCGGCATCTGGTTCACCGTACCGCTGAAGCGCTTGGAAAACGCCATCGTCGGCCTGGGCGAGAACCGGCTCGATCATGTCATCAACATTCACGGGCCGGTCGACTTGGCCATGGTCGGGCAGCGACTGAACTGGCTGCGTCTGCGGCTGGTCGAGCTCGATGCCGACAAATCGCGTTTTCTGCGCCATATTTCGCATGAACTCAAGACGCCGCTGGCCTCGCTGCGAGAAGGCGTCTCCCTGCTGGAGGATGGTGTGGCTGGTGGCCTCAACCCTGAGCAGCGCGAAATCGCCCGTATCCTGCGCAACAACACCGACGTCTTGCAGGGCCAGATTGAAGACCTGTTGCGCTTCAATACGGCGGCGTTTGAGGCCCGCCAGTTGCACCGGCAAACGACCGACCTGCTGGCGCTCATTGAAGCGCAGGTTGATGCGCAGCGTCTGCAATCGCGCGCCCGCGACCTCACGGTCACGGTCGTTGGCAAGCGGACCCCGGTCGAGCTGGACCCCGAAAAAATCGGCACGGTGCTGGGCAACTTGTTGTCCAATGCCATTCGTTATTCACCGCCGAAAGGCGAGATCCGGATGGAGATCACAACGCTGGCACGTGTGGTTCGCATCGATATTCACGATCAGGGGGTCGGCGTTGCCCTTGCTGATCGCGAGCGGATATTCGAGCCGTTTTACCGCGGCGAGCGCCAACCGACCGACGTGCTACGGGGTAGCGGTATTGGTCTGTCCATCGTGCATGAATATATTGCCGCGCATGGTGGGCACATCGAACTGCTGCCAGAACCGGTCGGTGCCCACTTCAGAATCGAGTTTCCCCATGTTTTCAAGTCCTGATTGTCTTGCGAGACCCTCTCGTGGCCTGGCCCGTGCCGGTTTACTGGCATCCATCGCGGTCGGGCTGCTGGCAGTTGGCTGTGCCAGCCGTGTCGGCCAGCGTGCCAACGACATCGCACACGAACCCGAGACGCCGATGGTTGCCGCCAGCCCCTTGCCCTGCCAGCCGGCGTCCCCAGCGGGCGCACCGCAGGCGGCGGACCCCGTCGCACACATGCTGGCCTATGCGGACCGGGTGCGCCAGCTGGCGCCAGCAGAATTGAGCCAGGAAGCGATACGGCTGGGCAACGTGGTGGGGCCGACCGAACAAGTGCAGCTGGCCCTGGTGCTGAACCAGTTTCATCAGTTGAGCGAACTCATCAGTGCCCAGGAATTGCTGGACCGCGTGCTGACCAACAACGGTGCCGAGGCGCAGGCGCTGTATCCGCTGGCCAGCCTGCTGGCCTCGCGCTTCGGCGAGCAACGCCGCCTGGAAGATCAGCTGGAGAAGCAAATGCAACAGACGCGCGAGGTTCAGCGCAGGCTGGACCAGACGAATGAGCGTCTGGAGGCTCTTAAAGCCATCGAACGTAGCCTCACGAACCGGCCACCACCGGCGCCGGCCACCCACAGTCGAGGCGCCCACCCTCCAGCGCCATGAACGAGTCCACGCCCCTGATCACGCCGCCCGCGCCCGGGCCCCATCTGCTGGTGGTTGACGATGACGCCGATATGCTGCGTCTGCTCACCATTCGGCTTACCGCAGCGGGTTACCGTGTCACGGCAGTCAGCTCGGCCGAGGCCGCCATGACCCAGTTGCATATCGAGCGGCCGCAGTTGGTGCTCAGCGACGTGCGACTGCCGGGCCGGGACGGGCTGGCGCTGTTTGATGACATTCGCACCCAGCACCCCTCACTGCCGGTGATTTTGCTGACCGCCCATGGGACGATTCCCGATGCGGTGCAGGCCACCGAGCGCGGTGTTTTCTCCTATCTGACCAAGCCTTTTGATGGCAAAAGTCTGCTCGACAAGATTGCACAGGCGCTGTTATTGAGCGCCCCAGCCCATTCGACCAAACCTGGCAGCCCGCAAGCCTGGCAAAACCAGATCATCAGTCGCTCCAGCCGCATGGCGGAGGTGCTGGCGGAGGCGCACATGGTGGCGCAATCGGACGCGAGCGTGCTGCTGCGCGGCGAAAGCGGCACCGGCAAGGAGCTGCTGGCCCAGGCGATCCACCAGGCCGGTGTGCGCGCCAACAAACCCTTTATTGCGGTGAACTGCGGTGCCATTCCGGAAGCCCTGCTGGAGTCAGAATTGTTTGGTCACGTCAAAGGCGCGTTCACCGACGCTGTTGCCAATCACATCGGGCTGTTTCAGGCGGCGGACGGCGGCACACTGCTGCTCGATGAGATCGGCGACATGCCGCCGGCGCTGCAGGTCAAGCTGCTGCGGGTGCTGCAGGAGCGCACCGTGCGGCCGCTGGGTTCCCGCCAGTCCATCCCGGTGGATGTGCGCATCATCTCGGCGACCCACCGCGACCTGGACCTGGCGATGGCCGAGGGCCAGTTCCGTGCCGACCTGTATTACCGGCTCAATGTGGTGACTTTGACGTTGCCACCACTGTCCGAGCGGCGCGAGGACATCACGCTTCTGGCCAACCATTTTCTGGTCAAACTCGCTGGCAAATACAAAAAGCGCTTGAGCGGATTCGCGCCCGAGGCACTGATCGCCTTGACCACGGCCGCCTGGCCCGGCAATGTGCGCCAGCTGTACAACGTCGTGGAGCAGGTCTGTGCTCTTTCGACCACGCCGCTGGTGCCGTTGGCCTTGGTGCAACGCGCCCTGCGCTCGCCCAGCGTGGAAGTGCTCACGTTTGCCGAGGCCAAGCAACGTTTTGAGCGCGACTACCTGGTGGGTCTGCTCAAGCTGACTGACGGCAACGTGGCCGACGCCGCCCATCTGGCCGACCGCAACCGGACCGAGTTTTACCGCCTGATGCAAAAGCATGGCTTGACGCCCGGGCTGTTCAAGGTCGACAACAGCGTGTCATCCCCGCCCTCCGCCTGAGACCGCGTCGCTGTCAGGCGACAAGCTTAAGCGCCTGATTTAAAACAGTTTTCTGTTTTTCGGGTGGGATGTTGTCACTCTTTGGCGACAAAAAAGCGGGTTTACGCCGGGTTTTCCGGTGTGTTCTCGTCGGACAAATTAAAAACTTTCTCAAGTTGTTGATTTAAATAAGGTTTCTCATACTGGCATAGGGTTTGCACTAGGGTTGGTATGCCGACCTTTTTGCACCCTTCTTTCCACCCTCGCCAACCCGCCTTTGCATCCTCTTTGATGGCACTGGTATTCGCCAGTCTGCTTGTCCTGGCCAGCGGCCAGGCGTGGGCTTGGAGCCTCGATGATGTTGCCGGGCTCGCCCGCGAGCAAGCTCAGACGCCGTTTAAACCGGCAAGTCCTGCCATGCCAGCAGAACTGGCCAATCTGGATTACGACGGCTACCGAGATATTCGCTTCAACGCGGCTAGCACCTTGTGGCGGACCGACAAGCTGCCCTATGAGGCCAATTTTTTCCATGTCGGAAGAAACAGTGAGTCCGTTCGCATCAACGAAATCACACCGCAGGGCGTCAGGCCGATTCCTTACAACCCGGCGGACTTCAACTTCGGCAACAACAAGTTATCGCCGCAAACATGGGGCGATATCGGCTACGGCGGCCTGCGCACTTTCAGCAACCTGAACGCCGCCGACTACAAAGATGAACTGGTCGTTTTTTCCGGGGCCAGCTACTTTCGGGCCTTGGGCACCGGCCAACGTTACGGCCTGTCTGCGCGCGGGCTGGCAGTCGACACCTCTGGCGCTAGCAAAGAAGAGTTTCCGCGCTTTACCGAGTTTTGGCTGGAAAAGCCGACCACCGACGCCAAGCAACTCACTGTCTATGCGCTGATGGATTCACCGCGCATGACAGGCGCCTATCGTTTCGACATCAAGCCGGGTGAGCAGACAGTGACTGAGGTCAACGCCCGCATCTTCATGCGCGCCACCGACAAGCCAGTAGCCACCTTAGGCCTGGCGCCGCTGACCAGCATGTTTTTCTTTGGCGAGAACCAGCCCCACTTGGGGGACTTCCGGCCGGAAGTGCATGACTCCGACGGCTTGATGATCGCCACCGGTGATGGCGAATGGTTGTGGCGACCGCTGCAAAACCCGGCCGATCCCGTCACGACCTCGTTCAGCATGCAGAGCCTGAAGGGCTTTGGCCTGATGCAGCGTGACCGGGCCTTCAATAGCTATGAAGATGCAGAAGCCCGCTATGAACTGCGGCCCAGCGCCTGGGTCACGCCATTGGGCGACTGGGGCGCCGGCCGGGTCGAGCTATTGCAATTTGCAACGCCCGACGAAACCCACGACAACATTGCGGCTTACTGGGTGCCCGCCAAAGTCCTCGAGCCGGGCCAATCCATGGATGTCGCTTACCGGATTGCCTGGCAAGGCAAAAACCAGCAACTGCCACCCAATGGCTGGGTGACCCAATCGCGCCGTGGCACAGGCTACAGCAAGCTCGACGCCGACACACTGGCCCATCAAACCCAGTTCGTGATTGATTTTGCTGGCCCGGCGCTGGACGCCTTGCCCGTGGGAGCCCAGGTGCAAGCCATTGCCACAGCAGACGCCAACGGCCGCATCCTGGAAAGCAACGTCTACAAAAACCCCGCTACAGGCGCCTGGCGCATGACCTTGCGGGTTCAACGGCTGAATCTGGCGCAACCCGTGGAGATGCGCGCCTTCCTTCAATACAACAACCAAACACTGAGCGAAACATGGACCAACCTGATCACCTGCTGAGCCCCCTTCGTACGCGCAGTCTCCTGCGCGAAGAGCGTCATCCCAATGCCGTCACAGCGCCGCCCATCAACCGCGGCGCCATGGTGTCCAAGCCATGGCGAGGATTCTGGAACAGCATCGCCAGCACCCTCCTGCTGTCTGCACTCAAATTATCCGGGCAGGGTGAAGACCAACCGCCTGTACGAGCAGCAAAGCAGCAGCCATGGCAACAGACGGCCACACGGCGACGCACGGTCTTCGTCCTGCTGACGCTACTCAGCACGGCCATCGCAACCGGCTTGTTTGTGGACGTGCAACCTGACTATGACAACGCCTTCTTGCGTTACGGGCAAGCGACGCTTTTTGCCCTGTTATCAGCCTGGGTGGTCACGGGATTCATGACCGCGATGATGGGTTTTTACGTGATGTTGCGCGGTGACGCGCATAGCCTGTCCGCCAAGAAAGTTCAGCATCACACGCTGGATTCGACCACCCGCACCGCCATCATCATGCCGATTTGTAACGAAGATGTGAGAACGGTGTTTGCGGGCCTGCGGGCGACTTGCGAATCGGTGGCGCTGACGGCGCATGTGCAAGCCTTTGACGTGTTTGTGCTGTCGGACAGCAACGACCCAGCGATCCAGAATGCCGAACGCACTGCTTGGGAAGACTTGCGCGCCCAGCTTGCCAACCAGCCTGATCAGCCGCAAATCGAGGTCTATTACCGCTTGCGCAAGCGCCGCACCGACCGCAAGTCCGGCAATGTGGCCGATTTCTGCCGCCGCTGGGGCAAGGACTACCGTTATATGGTGGTGCTCGACGCCGACAGCGTGATGAGTGGCGATTGCCTCGTCTCCATGGTCAAGCTGATGGAGGCCAACCCCACCGCTGGCATCATCCAGACCGCTACCCAGGCCATCGGCCATGTCACCGTGCACGCCCGGGCGCAGCAATTTGCCTCTCGCGTGACAGGTCGCCTGTTCACGCTGGGCATGCAGTTCTGGCAAATGGGCGAGTCCCATTACTGGGGTCACAACGCCATCATCCGTGTCGCGCCCTTCATGGAGCATTGCGCGTTGGCGCGTATTGCCGGTACCGGCGGCATGTCGGGCAGCATCATGTCGCATGACTTTGTCGAAGCCGCGCTGATGCGCCGCGCCGGTTATCACGTCTGGCTGGTGGCAGATCTGGTAGGCAGCTACGAGCAGCAACCACCGGATCTGCTGGCTGAACTGCAGCGCGACCGCCGCTGGTGCCAGGGCAACCTGCAAAACTCGCGCCTGATCGCCGAGCCCGGACTTCATCCGGTACACCGCTCCATGTTTGCCACCGGTGCCATGGCGTATTTGTCGGCGCCTTTGTGGCTCAGCTTCATGACGCTGGGCACCGCGTTGTGGTTGTCGGGTTCACCCATGGTTGCCGACTGGATGCTGCTGCCCGGCGAGCTGATGTGGCTGTGGGCCTGGACACTGTGCATGCTTTTTTTGCCGCGCGTTCTGGGGATCGCTGCTGTGATCCTCAAGCGCCGACAGCACGCCTTTGGCGGCACCGTCAGCCTGTTGCGTAGCGCCCTGCTGGAAACCGTCATCGCCTTGCTGCAGGCCCCCGTTCGTATGCTGGCGCATTCCTTATTCGTGGTGGTGGCGCTCACCGGCCTGAAGCTCGAATGGAAATCGCCCCCGCGCGAGGCAGCGGCGGTGCCATGGCGCGATGCGCTGACGCAACTCGCCCCCATGAGCCTGATGGTCCTCGTGCTCGCCGCTGGCGTTGCCCTGATTGATCCACGTGCTTTGGTCTGGCTGCTCCCCGTCGGCCTGCCCCTGTTGCTGGCCATCCCCATGGCCGTCGTGACCAGCCGCGTCGGGCTGGGGACGGCGATGCGCGCGCAAAACTATCTGCTGATTCCGGAAGAAACCAAGTCACCTGCGGTGTTGCGCCGAGCTTGGCTGCACGCCAGCCAGCGGGCCAAGCCTCGTCTGAGTCTGGTCTGATTCTGACCACGGACTGCGCATGATTGCCCCTGTCCTCTAGCCAATTCAGGCACGCGCAGGTCTTGGTGTCAGCCCGGGCGCGGGCAAATTGTCAAAAATCCCTTGTAAATCAAAGACTTAAAAGGGTTTGAAAATGGTTGGTGGAGAGGATGAGGATCGAACTCACGACCTCTACATTGCGAACGTAGCGCTCTCCCAACTGAGCTACCCCCCCAACCAGAGCGCAGTCTAGCAACAACTGGAAAATTTTCAAGCGCCCCACGCCGTGGCTAGGTGCATTTCGCAGAACCGTGAGGGGCTGCCCTTTTTGACGCTTGGTTGACCTACATCAGTGGCAGGGCTGTGGCGCTTGGTTACCCTCGGCGGCTCGACTTGACAGGCGCTGGCTCCAGCGCTGCCCCTCAGCCTATGAATGCCGCTATTGACCCTTCTTTGACTCTTGCGCCTGATGCCAAAGCCCTGGCTGCGATGGAACTGGTGTGCCCCGCCGGGAGCCTGCCTGCGCTCAAGGCGGCTGTGGACAACGGTGCTGACTGCGTTTACCTGGGTTTTCGTGATGCCACTAACGCCCGCAACTTTGCCGGGCTGAACTTTGACGCAGCCGCCATTGCCACCGGCATCCGCTACGCGCATGACCGGGGCCGCAAGGTGTTTGTGGCGCTCAACACTTACCCGCAAGCCGCCAAAACCGATGTCTGGCGCGGTGCGGTGGACAAGGCTGCTGACAGCGGGGTCGATGCTGTCATCCTGGCCGACCCGGGCCTGATGGCTTACGCCGTGACACACCAGCCGCAACTGCGCTTGCACCTGTCTGTGCAGGGTTCGGCAACCAATTACGAGGCGCTGGACTTTTATTACCAGCATTTCGGCATCTCGCGTGCGGTGCTGCCGCGTGTGCTGTCGATGGTGCAGGTCGAGCAGCTCATGGAAAAAACCCCGATCGAGATCGAGGTGTTTGGCTTTGGCAGCCTGTGTGTGATGGTCGAAGGGCGTTGTGCGCTATCGAGCTACGTGACCGGCGAAGCCCCCAACAGCAACGGTGTGTGTTCACCACCAAAAGCCGTGCGCTGGGTCGAAACACCTCAAGGCCGAGAGTCGCGTCTGAACGGGGTGTTGATTGACCGCTACGCCCCCGGTGAAAACGCCGGTTACCCCACGCTGTGCAAGGGCCGTTTTGATGTGGAGGACGACCACAACTACTACGCCATCGAAGAGCCGACCAGCCTCAACACCCTGAGCCTGTTGCCGCAACTGATGAAGATGTGTGTGAGCGCCATCAAGATCGAAGGCCGCCAGCGCAGCCCCGCTTACGTGGCGCAGGTCACCAAAGTGTGGCGGCAAGCCATTGACAGCTGCCGCGACAACCCGCACCGCTACACCGCCAAACCGGCCTGGGTCAGCGACCTGGACAAGGTCGCCGAAGGCCAGCAGCATACCTTGGGTGCTTATCACAGGCCATGGAAATGAAACTCTCTCTAGGCCCCCTTCTTTACTACTGGCCGCGCGAGCAGGTGCTGGCGTTTTATGACGCGGTGACCACCAGCCCGGTCGATATCGTCTATCTGGGCGAAGCTGTGTGTTCACGTCGCCACGAGCTGCGCCTGTCTGACTGGCTGGATATCGCCCGCAAGCTGCGTGAGGCAGGCAAAGAGGTGGTGTTATCCACCCAGGTGCTGATCGAATCGGGTGCGGACGTGACAGTGCTGCACAAGATTGCCGAGAACGGCGAGTTTTTGGTCGAAGCCAACGACATGGGTGCGGTGCGGTGCGTGGAAAACAAAGTGCCGTTTGTGGGCGGCCCGCATCTCAATATCTACAACCTGCCCACGCTGCAGTGGATGGCCCCGCTGGGCATGCATCGCTGGGTGCTGCCGCTGGAGCTGGGGCGTGATGACCTGGCGCTGATCCAGCAAGGCCGCCCGGCGGGTTTGCAGACCGAGGTGTTTGCCTATGGCCGCATGCCGCTGGCGTTCTCGGCGCGCTGTTTCACCGCCCGTCACGCCAATCTGCCCAAGGACGACTGCCAGTTCAAATGCATGGACTACCCCGACGGCCTGCTGATGCGCACCCGCGAGAGTGAAGAATTTCTAGTGCTCAACGGCATCCAGACCCAATCTGCCCGCGTCTATAACCTGTTGCCCGAGGTGAGTGCGTTGGAGAAGCTGGGGGTGGACGTGATCCGCATCAGCCCGCAGTCGCAACACATGCCACGCATCATTGAACTGTTCAAAGGCGTGATGGCCGGGCAAATCGTCGCGGCTGTGGCCAACGCCGAGCTGTTGACCCTGATGCCTGAGAAAGCCTGCAACGGCTATTGGTACGGCAAGCCGGGGCTGGAAACCGTTGCACCCGAGTTGGCCACGGCCTGACCTCTTTTTTTGATCCTTCAAGGACTTCACCATGCAAACCTCGCCTTTTGTGTTGCCCAAACCGGTTGGTCAGATGCTGGGTCGCCTGCCGCCCCTGCCCGGTTCGATGCTGTTTGTCACCGGCCTGAACCTGGCGCTGGCCAAACAACTGGCCCCGGACGTGACCGAGATGCTGGTGGGCAAAAAACTGCGCCTGTGCGTCACCGATGCGCAATGGGCGTTTGATTTTGAGTGGAAAAACGGACGCTTCGTGGCCTGCAAAAACTCCGGCTCAGCCGACCTGACCATCAGCGCCAGTGCGTATGACTTTGTGCTGCTGGCGCGCCGTCAGGAAGACCCCGACACGCTGTTTTTCAGCCGTCGCCTGGCCATGGAAGGCGACACCGAACTGGGCCTGCTGGTCAAAAACACCATCGATGCCATCGAGCTGCCGGTGTTCAATATGGGGCAACTTCACCCGCGCCATGTGATGGCGCAAGCCCGCGAACACCTGATGTCGCGCCTGGCGGCTTTGCGGCCGCGCTAAGCGGATGACCGTGGCCATCTTGGGCCCGATGCCCAAACGCATCATCATCGCCATCTCCGGGGCCAGCGGTGCGGTGTATGGCGTGCGGCTGCTGCAGGAGCTGCGCGAACTGGGTGGCGTGCAAACCCATCTGACCGTGTCTGACGCGGGTTGGCTTAACGTGCAACAAGAGCTGGACATGCAGCGTGCCGACGTGGAGGCGCTGGCTGACCACAACTACCCGGTGCATGACGTGGGTGCCGCTTTGGCCAGCGGCTCGTTCCTGTGCGACGGCATGGTCATCGCCCCTTGCTCCATGCGCACGCTGGCCGCCGTGGCGCATGGCCTGTCGGACAACCTGATCACCCGCGCCGCTGATGTGATGCTCAAAGAGCGCCGCCGCCTGATCATGATGGTGCGCGAAACCCCCCTGAATCTGGCGCACCTGCGCAACATGACCAGTTTGACCGAGATGGGTGGCATCGTCTTCCCGCCGCTGCCCGCGTTCTACCAAAAGCCCCAGAGCATTGCCGAGATGGTCGATCACACGGTCAGCCGCGTCATCGATTTGCTGGGTTTGCCGCAAGCCCAAAGCCAGCGCTGGACAGGATTAACACCCCCGTGAATGCCCAGACAGCGGCTAGCAGCGTGCGTTGGGTGTCTGACGCAGCGAGGTCAAGGAGGAGGGTCGGGCGCAGCCCGGACCGGGGGACACGAGCGGAGTCGGATACCCGGCGTGCGCAGCGGGTAAAAGGTGACTAAAGCTAACTGACCGAGCACTGCACCCCGCAATTTCAAGTCAATTTTCAGAGAACACCGCTGTGGCCTACCGAGATTTAAGAGACTTCATCACCCAGCTCGAACAGATGGGCGAGCTCAAGCGCGTCGGTGTGCCTGTCTCACCCCACCTGGAAATGACGGGGTTGTGCGACCGCACCTTGCAAGCGGGTGGCCCGGCACTGTTGTTCGAAAAACCGACCGGCCACAGCATCCCGGTGCTGGGCAACCTGTTTGGCACCACCAAGCGCGTGGCGATGGGCATGGGTGTCAAGGATGTGAGCGAGTTGCGCCAGTTTGGCCACGTGCTGGCCACCCTTAAAGAGCCTGAAGCGCCCAAAGGCTTCAAGGAACTCATCGGCATGGGCAACCTGGTCAAAACCCTGTGGAGCATGGCCCCGAAAGAACAGCGCAGCGCGCCGTGTCAGGACGTGGTGTGGGAAGGTAAGGACGTGGACCTGGCCAAGTTGCCCATCCAGCACTGCTGGCCCGGCGACGTGGCCCCACTCATCACCTGGGGCCTGGTCATCACCCGCGGCCCGCTCAAGACCCGGCAAAACCTGGGAATCTACCGCCAACAGGTGTTATCGCGCAACAAGGTCATCATGCGCTGGCTGGCGCATCGCGGTGGCGCGCTGGATTTTCGCGACCACGCCAAACAAAACCCCGGTCAGCCCTACCCGGTGTGTGTGGCGCTAGGTGCCGACCCAGCCACCATCCTCGGCGCGGTCACGCCGGTGCCGGACAGTTTGAGTGAATACCAGTTTGCCGGGCTGCTGCGCGGCAGCCGCACCGAACTGGTCAAGGCGCTGGGCAGCGAGCTGCGTGTGCCAGCCTCGGCCGAAATCGTGCTCGAAGGCCACATTTACCCCGATGCCAACCACAAAAGCGGTTTTGAGCACGCGCTGGAAGGCCCATTTGGCGACCACACTGGCTACTACAACGAGCAGGACTGGTTCCCGGTGTTCACCATCGACCGCATTACGATGCGCCGCGACCCGATCTACCACTCCACCTACACCGGAAAACCACCCGACGAGCCGGCCATGCTGGCGCTGGCGCTCAACGAGGTGTTTGTACCGCTGTTGCAACGCCAATACCCCGAGATCACCGACTTCTATTTGCCGCCCGAGGGCTGCAGCTACCGCATGGCCGTGGTGCAGATCAAGAAGGCCTACCCTGGCCACGCGCGCCGGGTGATGTTTGGCATCTGGAGCTTTTTGCGCCAGTTCATGTACACCAAGTTCATTGTGGTGGTCGATGACGACGTGAACCCGCGCAATTGGACCGACGTGATCTGGGCCATCACCACCCGGGTGGACCCCACGCGCGACACCCTGCTGGTGGACAACACGCCAATCGACTACCTGGACTTCGCCTCACCGGTGAGCGGTCTGGGCAGCAAGATGGGCATCGACGCCACCAACAAATGGCCCGGCGAAACCCAGCGTGAATGGGGCCAGCCGCTGGCCATGAGCCCCGAGGTCACGGCCAAGGTAGATCAGATCTGGCAGACGCTGGGTTTATAAGCCAAATAAGCCTTGACCCCTTTTTACATAAGGGCTGAAAGATATGAAGTTTATAGCGTGTTGGTACCTTCAGCGATACCTTTTTCTTTGATCACATCAGGAGTTCACATCAATTGACGGCTGCGCGAGTCGCTTCAGCACGCCGCTTGGCTTCGTCGGGTTGGCGCTGCAAGTCCTTGGCATCTTTTTCGGCGGCCAGAGCCTGAGCCTCTCTGGCTTGGTTGCCCATGACGCCCGCTATCGCATGGCTTGCCAAGGAACCGGCGGTAGCGCCTACGGCCACAGCACCCACCTTGCCCAGCACGCCCGGGCTGCGGTTGATCGGTGCCACGGTCGCTGCCGGAGTCTTGGCTGCTGCCGGTGCCAAAGGTGCAACAGGTGGTTTCGGGGCTTTGATGACGCTGGTGCGTGGCAGGGGTTTCATGCCGCCGAACAGGCGCCTGGCATGCGCCAACGAGGGCATGGCCAGCGAAGTGATGGTCAGCGCCAGTACGGCAGTAGCTGGGCGCCAAGACCTGAGGAAAATGGCGGGCATGGCATCTCCTGATTTGAAATTTGCCAAAAAATGGGGCGCTGCTCCAAATGGGGTCCAACTTGGCTAGGTCATAGTACAGACACAGGAAAAGGCGGAGCGACGAAAGGATTTGGGTCGGCGCACGGATGTGCCTTAGCGCACCGACAACTGCGACCTTGCCGCGTACCTTTGGTCGGCCCTTCCAATTTCACGAAAGTCCGATCATGACCACAGCGTTTATTTCCCTTCGCTCCCTTGCCTTCGCAGCGTTGAGCACCTTGGCCTGCGCCTCTAGCGCGCTGGCCGCTCCGACAAGTGCTTCAGCCCAGGCGCAGGCGCGATACCGTCACGATATGGCGGTGTGCAACAGCGGCCAGTCCAACCAGAGTGCATCCACATGCCGCCGGGAAGCGGGCAACGCCCTGGCCGCAGCCAAACGCGGCACCATCCACAATGATCCGGGGCAATACCAAAGTAACGCGTTGCAACGCTGCCAGGTGCACCAAGGGGATGACCGTGTCGCCTGTGAGGCGCGCATCCTGGGCCAGGGCGACCTCTCGACAGGCTCTCAAGCCGGGGGAGTCCTGCGCGAAAGCATCACCGTGACACCAGCGCAATAACCCTGGCCGCCGTCTCGGCACCGGGTCACTTCAGGACGGTATTCAAAAACCCAATGGCCGCCTTGCCCGCCGCATCGCGCGCTTGTGGGTTGCCTTGCACGCTGGCACCCTTGGCGGCGCAGAGTTCCCGGTGAATGTCTTTGACCTTGTCGGCAGACAGCGCCTCTCCAGTGCGGCGGTCACGGGTTTTGAAGTCCAGCACGTCAAATTCCAGCGGACAACCTTCTTTGGTCTTGGTGTTGGCAGACAGGTTGACGCGTTTGGTGCTGTCCAGATCAAACTTGTGCCCGGCCCCGGGCAGCACGACAAATTCGGTGGGCGTACCAGCGGCGGTGATGCGCTGCGCATAAATGCGGCAGTCGCTCATGGCGGCATAGTCGTCCGCATCACCGTGTACAAACAATATCGGCTCTGGGCTGAACGCGCCCGGTTTGGCTGCCACGGCCAACGGACCCGCACAACCGCCGCTGTAAAGCGCCACGTGCGCTGCAAAACGCAGCCCGGCGGGAGCCGTACCTTCGATGATCGGAACCACGTCGCTACGCACTGCCGTGATGCCGCCGCGTGAAAAGCCCATGACGGCGATACGTTTGGCATCGATGCGCGGGTGGCTTGCCAGCATGCCCAGCGCGGCAAAAGCATCGGCCGTGTCGGCGGCAAACGGCACCTGGCTCTGGTCCTCACCGGTGGACTTGACACCCCGCGGGCTGAACACATCAATGACCATCACGGCGATGCCTTGCGCGTTGAACAGCTTGGCCCAGTAGGTCATCTCCTCGGGGTAAACGCCGCCAGAACCGTGAACCAGTACCACGGCAGGCAGTTTGGCATCTGGCGATGTAGTGGGCGGTAGAAGCAGTTCCCCCTGAACCATCGCCGAAGGTCTTGGCGCATTGGGACGAATCAGGTCCATCACCGTGGCGGGCGTGCTGGATGCGTACCTGTACAACCCGCTGCCGGGACCGCTTTTGAAATCTGGCAACGGTGTGGCGGTTTGCGCCAGACTGGCTGCCCTGCCCAGGCACAGCCCCAAAACCGCCATCAGAAGCCGCTTGTTGTGAGTCGCCATGGTCGATCCCCAAGTTGAGAAATCCAGCGCAACCACTCAGCGCGGCTGCGACTTCCCAAAGCGAAAATTATGAAGCCGCAAGGGTGCCCACGCAAGTGGTGTCTTAGGTCGGCGCGGCTGTGTCAAGCAGGCAAGTGCTGCGTGCTTTCTGGCTGGCCAGCAACTTGCAGCGCCACACCGCCCGCGATTGCGCCGCCAGCGCTTGCTGGCGTAGCTCGCTCTGGTGGACCGCCTCTGAGGCCACCGCATGAAATGCCAACACCATGCCAGTGACCAACGTCGCCGACACCAGCCATCGCAAAGCTGTTGACCGCCAGAACGGCCACTGGCGCAACCATCGTTGGTTGGTCCCATGGGGCTGCAGCGTCAGGTGACCGCGCATCTGGCCTGAAAAATTGAAGTGTTGGTGTTGATCGTTCACGGCTGGGTTGCTGCGCCAGAAAAAGGCTGGCGGCAGGTTTGTAGCCAATTTACGGAATGACCGGTTGCCAGACTGTGCGCTGCACCTCACAAGCTGCGTGTTCATCCTGTTACAACACTTGCAAAACTGGTGGCGACTTTTGTGCGGCGGGCCTCTAGCATGGAGCTTTTAAGGAGCACACATGGCCATATCACCTCACTTTTTCAACAAACGCGACGAAGCCCCCAATGCACGGCATGTGGTGCCGCTGCCACAGGTGGCGGGCATGAATGCCGCAGGTACGGTGACGACACAGGAAACTGGCCGCAGCAATGCCGCCACAGCCAGTCCCAACACTACAACCCACGTCAGCAACAGCGCCGCGAACCAGAGTGCGGGTGATGCCAGTTCGGCAACGATGACAGTCGGCAGCAAGCTCACTGTGGGCCCCAACATCAAGCTCAAAGGCGTAGAAATCACCGATTGCGACACATTGTTTGTCGAAGGTCTGGTGGAAGCCACCATGGACGCGCGCCTGATGGAGATTGCCGAGCCAGGCGCCTTCAAAGGCTCGGCCGAGATTGACCTGGCCGAGATTCGCGGCCATTTTGACGGCGACCTGACGGTGCGCGACAAGCTGGTGATCTATGCCACCGGCCGCGTCACCGGCAAGATCCGTTACGGCAAGGTGGTGATTGAAGAGGGTGGCCAGTTGAGCGGGGACATCCAGTTCGGCGCGCTGCACAGCGCCAAACCGGCCAGCGCCGAGAAAAGGATGCTGGCCGCAGCGGGTTGATAATTATATAAGAAAGCAGCCTTTAACCCTTATGGAATATGAGCTGGTAGCTATTTAAGTAATAGTAGCAAGCGTCGGCAGCACGGTGAGGATTTTGCCGGAAGCCAAGGCGAACGCGGGTGGTCAGGCTATGGCCTGCAGACCGGGCAAATAGGCCAACCGCCCACTGGTGTCAGGCACATAACTCAGGCACTGGCGGCGGTTGTTGCCTTGGCCGGGGGCTTTCAAAGAGACATGCACCCAGCCCGAGTTGGGGCCTTGGCGCGGGTCGTAACACTCGCAGATGATCTGGTCAAAGTCGGCCAGATGGTCGCGTGCCCAAGCCGCCAGCGCCAGTGTGGCCATGCCAACGATCTCGATGTCACAGGCTTCACCGCTGGCATGCTGGCTGGTGCTCAACCAGGTCGAGGGCTTTTTTTTAGGGTGCGCTCCAGCGCCTGGCTGCGATAGACGCTGTTGGGCGTGAACGCGCCAAACGCGTCGCGCACCGGTTGCAGCACGTGGCGCGCCAGGTGGATGGCCGAACGCAGGTGCTGCTCGCTGTCAAACCCGTTGCTGATGCCCCGGCGCGAGGCCAGGTCCGATTGCGTCAGCTCATAGGCGCGGAAATTGGGCGCAATCAGGGTGCGTGGTGCCAGCTGCGCCAGCTCGATCTCATCCACCGGGGTCAGGCTCAGGTCCAACTCACCGCGGGCCAGTGGCGCTGCAATGGGCAGTGTGCGAGCAGCGGGGACGGCGCGTTTGCGACGAAAAAATCTGGGCGCTGGCGCTGGCGCAGACTCTGGTGATGGGGCTGCTTCAGCGGCCACCTAGGCAGCGGCTGGCAGTTTGGTCTTGTGTGGCTTGCGGGTTTTGGTTTTGGCAGCCACCAGGGTACTTGCCGGGGTTTTGAAGGGGCGTGTGCTCATGACAAGCTCTCCTGCAGTTGCTCAAGGATGCCGATCGTGACCTTGTCGCGCGGTGCCCAGAGCGTGCGCAGAAAGTCCAGGTTATCGACCAGCGCCGCTTTTTCGCGCGGGCTGCTGGCGCGGTCAATGGCGGCGCGGTAGGCTGCCAGCACCGGGGCGGCGGCCTCAGTCGCCGACACCTTGGCGCGTGTTTTCGGTGGGTTGACGCTTTGCAGCAGCAGGCGGCTCAGGCTCAGGTCGGCCAGACTGGTGGTGTCCCAGAAGTTAGGGTCATCGAGCAGGCGGCGGGTCAGCGCCACCTGCATCTCGGCCATCTGCTGCAGAAGGTTGGGGATGTCCAGCGTGATCTCGGCACCGCGTTGAACGGTCAGCAGAGTGGCAGCCAGCCAGTTGGTGAATGCATAGGCATCGCGCTGGCGCTGCATCGCCAGGTGGTAGTAATGGGCCATGTTGGTCAGGGCTTCGAACCGCTGACTATCTTGCGACTCCACCAGCGCCAGGCGTTTGTAGGCGCTGCCCAACAGGTTCAGGCGCACCACCGTGGGGGCGCGCCGGCACAACACGTCCAGGTCTAGCAGCGCAGCTTCCATCTGGTCGACGGCATCCAGGCGCGCGGTCTCGCGTTTGGCTGCGCTCTGGCGCTGGGTCGCCCGCCATTGCTCAAGTGCCAGGCGCACCCGGAAGCTGGCGTGCTGCTCCAGCGCGCGCATCGAGCATTCGCCCCGCTCGGCGCTCAAAGCCTTGTCCAGCCAGCTGACCGCCTGGCCGAACTCACGCAACTCACCCCACACCAAGCCCAGTGCGGCGCACACATCCGCTCGCACCAGCCAGCCCTCGGCCTGCGCCTTGGGCACCCGCGCCAGTCGGCTGGCAATGCGTTCGGTACCGTGGGCGGTGTCAGCCCCGGCGCACAGGTCGGCGCACAGGTTGTCCAGCTCCACGACCAGCTCATGTGGCGTGCCAAAGTCAGGCCAGACCTGTTGCACGACGCTGCCGTCGCGGTGGAAGCGGAAGTCTGGGTCGCCGTAACACTGGTAAGCGCCCCAGGTGTTGACATCGGGGCAACGCGTCCACACGTCTTCGCGGGCCTGGCGAACCGCTTCGCCAAAGGCCAAGCCAGCGAGCATGCCCTGGTAGAAGGTGGCGGCAAACACTTGGCCCGCGCGGTCGTCAACCGCCCAGCCCGCGGCAATCACCGCGCGCACACCCATGCGGATGAGTTCTTCGCCCAGGTTGGCAGCCAGCCCCAGCCGGTCCAGCTCGCGTGCGCCATCCACACGGCCCAGGTGGCAGCAGTTCACAAACACCAGCTCGGGCACAAAACGCAGCTGGGCCAGGTCGCCCGGGGTTAAAAAGGTGTTGTTACCAATCACCATGCCCGAGATCGGTTTGCTCTCCGGTGCGTTGGGCCGCTGGTACAGATGCACGCCGTGCCCGGCCAGGTGCACGATGCGCCAGCTGTTTTTGTGCAGTGACTCCATTATGGGGGTGCTGGCTTGGTCAATGCAGTCCAGCACCTCATAGCCGCTATTGGTCAACTCCTCGGCCACCTGGCGCGCTTCTTCGCGCGCGCCGGGCAGGTCGGCAAAATCCGCAGAACCCCCCAGATCGGGGTTGCCAATCACCAGCGCGGTGGTGTTCAGACCATGTACTGGCCGCTGTCGGAACTCGGTGGTGCGGAACTGGCGCACAAAACCAGCGGCCACTGCGGGTGGGCGTTCGCCGGTGGCCCAACGGTTCTCCAGCAGCTCCCGCGGGTAAGGGGCGGTCTTGGCATCGACCATCGCCACCATGTTGCCCTGCTGGGCGCTGAGCTCGCGCAGTCGCAGCGGCAGCAACATCTCAAACAGGGTTTTGGAGGCTTCGGAATTCTGTCCGGTGCTCTGGCTGGCGATCTGCACAAAGCTCTGCGCCAGCGCCAGCTGGCCGGTGGCCAGGGTTTCTTCGGCCCGTGCCCGGTCGGTGGGGAAGATGAAGCGCAGGTGGCCGGCTTCCTCGATGATCTCCAGCCGCTGGTACCACTCTTGCGGCTGGTCAAAGCGCACCCGCCGTCTGCCACCCTGCCCGGCCTCGACCGCCCGTGCACTCCAGCGCACGGTGTTGGCCAGCGCGTCGGTCTGCACAATGCGCCCCAGCGCCTCGGCAGCGGCAATGGCCACGTCCTCATAAATCTCCAGAAACTCGATGCGGTCGATCAGCACCCGGCTGTCCAGGTCTTGCGCGGCCAGGCGCCGGTTGGCACACACTGCGGCGCGCAGCATCGCCTCGAGCGAGTCGCCCAGCGGCACGCCGCCGCCGCTGGTGCCTACCAGCAGGCAGGTCACCGCTGCCGAGCGGGGCCGCCCGGTTTCACCAAAGCGGGTGTCGGGCCAGTGGGCGGCCTCCAGCGCAAAGCCCAGCATCGCGGTGCGCACCGACTCTTCCAGCAGCCCCGGGCTCAAGGCCCCCACCTGCCCCAGACCCACCACCACTGCACCGGCCGGTTTGGCGCTGACGGAATCGTTCAGAAACACCGTGCTGCTGCCCAGCGGCCCGGGGTACACACCCAGATCCAGCCGCCGGGTGAGGGGGCCGCCCAACTGGCGGTCCAACACCGCCTCTGCGCTGACCACCGCGTAGCCTTCGTAGTGGCCGACCATCACCGGGTGGCGCGCATAGGCCAGGTTGCCGTGGCGGATGCTGATCTCGATCGGGGGCAGCGCCTGCTCTGTGGCCTCTTCACTGAGGGGCCCGCTGCCCGAGAAGCCGAAGCTGCCAATGTCACCTGCTGCCGGGATGCCGTCAACCGGCGGGGCGTCGGGCAGCACAAAACGGTCTTCAGCGCCAGCGGCACGGGCGCGCGCTGGCGGGGTGCTGGGCAGCAACGTTGTCTGGCCGTTGACCAGCAGATCCAGGTAGCCCGGGAAGGCTTTGGCCTGGGCGCACAGCGCGTCATGTGCGGTGTCTTCGGCGTACCAGGTGGGTACACCCGGCAGGCGGCCAGAACGCCAGCTCACCGTGCCGTCTCCCTCGCGCGTGGCGATGAACTGTAGGCGCTTCTGGTCGGGCCGCCACCAGGCATTGGCACTGGTAAGCTGGTAGTCGATGACGGTGGCGTTCTGGCAACCCGCCACATACACCATGCAGCGTGGGTCGGTGGCGGCTGCGCGCAGCAGCTTCCAGGTGGTGGCCGCTTTTTGCAGGGGTGCGGTCTGGGCGGTTTCCCAGCGTGCGCCGACGGCCTGGCGCAAGGTCTCCCAGCGGCTGGTGTCGGCAAAGTCGGGGTCTTCCGGCGCAAAAGGCAGCAGCTCCAGCAAACCTGGGTAACGCGCCACCAGACCAATGATCTGGTCGGTGCTTTGGGTGATGTCGAGCAAGGCGAGCTTGCTTTGCGTCGGGTTAAAGCCGGTGAGCCAGCGCACGGCCTCAAAAGAACCCAGATTGGGGGTGCCCAGCATCAAGAAGCGCGCGCCGCTCAGGCGGGTGATGCGCTGCCACATGGCGCTACCTTTGCCACCGTCAGCGATCATTGAGCGCACCACCAGCCCGCCCATCGAGTGCGCCACCACGCGCAGCGGCTGGCCGCTGCGCTCGGCCTGTGTCACCAGCGGCTCCAACGTGTCGGCCAGCCGGGAGGCGGCCTGGCGCACCGAGTGGCGCCAGTCGTAGGGGAACAGTTCCACCTGATGGCTTTGGGCCAGAAACTCGACCAGCAGACCGTAAAACTGATCCACCAAACCCACCGGCGTGATGCCTGGGCGGTCCATGGCCAAACGCTTGAGGCCGCCTTTGAGCAGTGCCCAGTAATCCAGCCAGACGGTGTCTTCATCGGCACGCAACTGGCTGCCCATGGTGCCGGGCAGCAGCACCACGATCGGGCGCGGTTTGGCGCTCTCGCGGCTACGGGCCACGGCGGCCTGGCAACGTGGTGCAGCGGGTGGCGGCAGGGTGAGCGGCAGAAAACCGGCGTTGTCCGCGTTGTCGCGGCTCAGCGCCGCACCCAGCCAGCCAGCGCACGCTGACTTCGTTGGTGAAGTAGCGGAAATGGTTGACCTTGGGGCCCTGGTCCTGGCGCAGGCGTGCACCGCCAGCCACGCGCGTCAAGCCGCCGCTCATGGACGCGGTATCCACCACCAGATCGTGCTCGTTCTTGTAAAACCAGTCAGTGGCCAGCACTTTGAGGGTATTCCACAGACCGTCACCGGCCTCAATGTCTCCGGCGATCACGCTCAGGTCAGCGCTGGTGACCAGCGCGGGTGTGCCATTGAGCAGGCGTGTGAGGGCCGAGCCGGGCATCATGGCCTCGACACCGGGCAAGACGCGCGGGTCGGTGCGCTCCTTCACCACGGCCAGCAAAAAATCCATGCTGTCACCAAACAGGCCGAGACCGGTGGCCGCGTTCACGAGGTAGTCCAGCGTCGAGAGCCAGCGGTCCAGCCGCCCCGAGGCCAGCGTGGTGCCGCGCGCCGGGCAGGCCACGCGGGCAAAACGGGCGATGCACAATTGTTTTTGCGCCATCAGCGCCACCAGTTCCAGCAGGCGCTGGCGGTCACCGTCGTAAGCAGCGTCACGGGCTTTGGCTTCGTCATCCGTCAGCGGTGCCAAGCCAAGCTGCGGGGCCAGACTGCGGTCGGCAGCGAACAGGGCTTGCGCCTTGTCGGCGGTCAAAACCTCTGCCAGATTGGGGCAGCCCGAGAGGGCCAGCACCTCGCCCACCAGACCGCCGCGAGAATGGCTGACCAGGTGCAACTCGGCACCGGCTGGCAGCCGTTTGACCAGCGCCAGCGCGTTGGCAATCGGGCTCTCTGTCAGGCTGCGGTGTTCCAGCGCCAGCACCCGGTTGCCGTAAGTGGGGGCCAGCGCTTGGCGCAGACGGTTGCCTTCGACGTTGCCGCTGTCCCACAGCTTGCCAAAACTGCCGTCGGTGCTGCTGGCCGTGCCATGCAAAAACACCAGTATCGGGCCCTGATTGGCAGGCAGCGCCTCAGCATCGGCCACGGCGCTCAATGCAAAGCTGCCCGCCAGATCCAGCCGGTACAAGCCTGGCGGGTGATTGCCCAGCAGCTTTTCTTCAAAATGCACGCCGAGTGTGCTGGTCGGCTGTGCTGCGACATCCAGACCAAAAAAGTCCAGCACCCGAATGGCCAGCCCGAGCGCGCCGCGCTCGCCACCCGTGGCTTGCCGGGAGGTCAGCCGCGAAAACTCCCAGGCTAATCCCGCGTCGCGGCTGGGCAGGGCGCCGTATTCATGGGTCAGGTCATCGACCCGGCTCCACAGCACAAAGCCGTTGTCCAGTTCGACCCGCACCACCGTGCTGGCGCTGACCTCGATCTCGTCCCCGGCGCCATCGCGCGCCGCGCCGGAGACGAGCCGGTGCGTGGGGGTGAAGCCGCCCACGGCGCGTGGCTGGCCCGACTTTGACACTGTTTGGGCACATGTTTGGAAAAACCCCAATGAATTCAATGGTCTGAACTGGAAATTTCGCCAAACGCCTAGATACATGGATTATTGATTTTCTGGCCGTACCGCTCTACCATGGAGGCATGTACTTACGCGAGAGCAAACAAACACGTACTGATGGCAGCGTTGTGACCTACCTGCAATTGGCGGAGAACGTCTGGGATGCTGCCAAAGGTCGATCCCAGGCCCGCATCGTGCACAACTGTGGGCGCAGTGATGATCCTGAAGCGATTGAGCGTTTGCGTCGCCTGGCTAAAAGCATCCTGCGGCGTTGTTCACCTCAAGAGATCGTTGGAGCCGGGATTGGCAACTAATCTGCGCTTGGCCCTACGGTGACATCTTTGTGCTCGAAGCCATATGGAAGCAGCTCGGCATCGACACTGTTGTGCGCCAACAGGCTGGGTCACGGCATTTTGGCTTCGATGTCGAACGTGCCCTGTTCGCCCTAGTAGCCAACCGCGCCTGCACCCCAGTCTCCAAACTCTACTGTCATGAGCAGTGGCTCAAGGAAGATGTCCACATTGCAGGCACTCAGGAGCTCAAGCTGCACCAACTCTACCGGGCCATGGACTTCCTTGAGGCCAACAAGGAGGCCATCGAACAAGCCATCTTCTACCGTGTGGCAACTCAGCCGCTGCCTGTTCGTGGGCGATGCTGGCATGGTCTCGCAGGCCAACCTGCAGACGCTGACCAAAGGTGGCGGCAAGTACCTGTTGGCCATGCCGATGCGTCGTGGCGACGAGGTCACGCAGGAAGTGCTGTCGCGCCCTGGCCATACTGCGCAAGTACCTCAACAAGGAAGACGAGGCCCGGGCACTGGTGCGCGCGTTGTTCGTCTCAAGTGCTGACATTGAACCCGATGAACAGGCCAAAACCCTGACCGTAAAAATTCATCGCATGGCAACGCCGG
>CAIVHU010000008.1 GCA_903905735.1 uncultured beta proteobacterium | reverse complement strand
TATTGGTCACGGTTTGACGCTACAAAATGCTCGAAAAATAGTGAACAGAAAATCCAATGAAATCATTGACTTACTGAAAACCAACTACGCCAGTGCTCGTTTTCCAACCGCCACTTATTGCACTGAAAACGAGAGGACCCCTAAGAGGTAACAGGCGCGATCATCACAGCACGTTCCGTGGATACGGGGCTACTACGCCATGGCAGCAGGGGCTGTCTCGCATCAGATGGCCACCAGTTCAGTGCGGCGAAACATGCCAGATCCTGTTCCTGTCATGGTGCTGGCCAGGCTTGCGGTTGATCAGCGCGCCCAAGGCATCAAGCTTGGTGCATCTTTGCTGCAGGACGCCGTCAAAAGGGCTGTGGTTGTGTCACAAAACGCTGGCGTGCGAGCGCTGTTGGTGCATGCCCTGCATGACCGCGCCAAACAGTTCTATGAATACTATGGATTTCAGGTGTCTCCGGCAAATCCAATGACTTTGATGTTGCGCTTGGGACCTGTGGTTTCCTGAAACCTTTGAAGGCACGGCGTTGAAATCCGGCAGCCTTGTTGTCAACGGCTATGCCAAGGCAGCCCCAAACTGGCCTTGACCTCTGGCCCGAGTCTTGAAATTTGTGCCAGATTTATTTTGCAAATCGTGGCAACCCCTTGTTTCAAAGGGAGTTTGTGCCATTCGACAGACTCAAAAGCTCGATAGTTCCACTTTTATCGACACGTTTGTGCCAACTTTATTTTCCTCTACGAATACGAATGGCTGCGCGATGTGCACGACCATCTGGATCGAATTTCCATCCAGCTATTCACGTTCCTGGTGGGGCAGCAAGAGCTGTTGGCGGTTAAAACTGCGCTGCAGCGTGCCCGCAAGACCCAGATCGTAGCCCGATTGATGGTGGAAGAGTTGGAATTTCATGGCGTGCGTAATGTCACCGAGGTGGCCACCTGTCTGGCAGGGTACGACCAGACGAATTTTCCGCGCGGAAGTGACTGGAGTTTTGTGCGCTTTTATGTTCAAAAGGCGGTGGCCAGTGGCTATCAACTCAATCATGATGCGCTTTTACTGTGGAACGCGTTTGAGACTTTGCACCATAAGCATGGACTGCCCGGAGACCTGGAAATTCCCATGGAGTCCTTTGCCCGGGCCGTGGATATCGTGCTCAAAGAAAGCGAGTTGCGTGATGTGCCGGGTTATCACCCCGATCCGGCGCTTTGGAATTTGGCGGTACGCAGTTGCGGCTATGTGCAATCGCGTCAAGCGGTTAGCGCCGGATTACTGAGAGTCTCAGCATGAACTCCGTCCTGGCGTTTCCAATTCTGACCTTCGACGTCACCAAGCTCAACCCCAGCTTTGGCTACGTTTTTGATGCGCGCTGGCTTGACCCCTACGAATCTGTTGTGTCGATATTGTGGAAGTTTGTCTGGATGAACGGATTGGCTGGCCATGAAGTGGTGGAGCGTATTGCCAGTCACACGGTTGACCCGTATGACGGCATTGAGGCCACACCCGAGGACATCAACCGTCAATATCTGGCGCACGTTCTGCGAATTCGCCGCCAGACAGTGCGTGAAGCCATTCCGGTGCAAAGCTCCTTGCGCCCTTTCAATTCAGAGCTTCGCTTTTGCTCATGGTGCATGTCACGTGGCTATCACAGCGTGCTGCATCAGTTTGGCCTAATGTTGACATGCCCCATCCACGCCAGGCCACTGGAGTCACGATGTCGTCACTGCGGGCAAACCAGTTCCTACCGAATTGATGCCCAACTGCTGGACGCGCCGTTCAGATGTCCTCATTGCCGAGTGCCTTATTCGGCATCATGGACCTGGTTTGCCAAGCGCGGCGCTTTGGGCCAACGTGAACGGATGGCGCTGATCCGTGCCTATATTGGGTGATGTTCGCGGGAAGATCTGAGCGCCATCTGGTGCCAATTCTGTCAAGAAAAGACGTCACACTCGTCACTGTGAGGTTCGATAGCTTGTTGCACCTCCTGAAATTAGTGCCAAATTTATTGCGCAAACGGCTGGAAACCCTTATTCCATAAGGTGATCGAAGGATTCAGTGGATCGAAAAGTTGGATAGTGCCACTTTTATCGACACGTTTGTGCCACATTTATTTTCTTCTACGGAACACGTTGGAAAGAAAATGACTGTCATCATTGACAACGCATCTGTTCACAAAGCGAAGGCGACAAAACCAATGATGGATTTGTTGAAAAAACAGGGCGTGACACTTTATTTTCTTCCTCCGTATAGTCCAGAGCTCAACCGAATCGAAAAGCTTTGGCATCTGATGAAATACACGTGGATGTCCGTCAAAAGCCGCGACAGCAAAACCTTGGAAGCGGATGTTGGTGACATACTTGACAACTTTGGATCTAAATACAAGTTTGGCTTCTAATGTATCTAATTTAATATTATTGGTTTATCAAGCACCTTGATACCCTTGATCGGAGATACTTGAACGTTGATGCCGAAGACGAAGCTCGTGCAGCTATTGGTTGCGCCTTGACTAACCATACTACGCTAGGGCGCGAGCTAAACCCAACGATCCAAAGGTTTTACGACTTCGCGCACCGCTGGTCAGTTACGCATGTCTCTGACTGACAGGCAAATGAACCTTCCTAAGTTGAATGAAAAGGACTTCCCCATTTCGAGGTAGCCGCGCTATTGCGGCAAACGGCAACTGAGTGCCAAGATGGGGTTCTCGCAACCCATCTATCCACTCGAAAGGAGAAATCCATGGCAATCGTAACGATCGGAATTGATTTGGCCAAGAACTGTTTCGCAGTGCACGGTGTAGGCCCATCAGGCAAGCCTGAATTGATACGCCCGGAGGTGCGGCGTGGCAAATTGTTGGAGCTTATTGCGAATTTACCGCCTTGCCTCATCGGCATGGAGGCCTGCTCGGGAGCGCACCACTGGGCACGCGAGTTTGAAAAGTTCGGACACACCGTAAAGCTGATGGCACCCAAGTTTGTCGCCCCCTACCGTATGGGGGGCAAGCAAGGCAAAAATGACGCTGCCGATGCTGCAGCGATTTGTGAAGCTGTGGCCAGGCCGAACATGCGCTTTGTACCGGTCAAGACGGAAGATCAACACGGCCAACTGTTTGTCCACCGCGCCAGGCAGGCGTATGTGGACGAGCGTACCGCGCTCATCAACCGGATAAGAGGGCTGCTCAGTGAGTTGGGGATCGTGATGCCACTGAGCGCAAACACGGTGCGTAAGGAGGCCTGCAAGCACCTGGAAGATTTGCCGGGTTGGTGCAATACGGTCATTGGCGATTTGCTCAGTGATCTGAGCAAACTTGACGAACGCGTCGCTGAATATGATCACCATATTGCACGTATGGCGAAGGAAGATGACAGAGCCCGGCAGCTGATGAAGCTGAGTGGGGTAGGCCCCACAACGGCCAGTGCGATCGTTGCGACCATCGGAAACGGCAGCGGTCTTGACTTCAAATGTGGTCGCCAGTTCAGCGCATGGGTGGGGTTGACGCCATCGCAGCACAGTTCAGGCGGCAAAGCCAAACTGGGGCGTATCACCAAAGCTGGTGACAGTTATTTGCGCTCGTTACTTATTCAAGGCGCCAGATCCATAATGCTGCGCGCCAAAGGTAAAGATGACTCGCTAAGCCGATGGGTCGTGCAACTTCAGGAACGGCGCGGCTACTGGAGAGCGGCAG
>CAIVHU010000007.1 GCA_903905735.1 uncultured beta proteobacterium | reverse complement strand
TGTAGGCGCGTTTGAAGAGGTGCACGATGGCTGGACCACAGACATCTTCATTGGCCCGATCCATCTCAACGAGCAGGTCAATGTCACTGGCGGTGTACTTGCGGGCAAAGGGGGCAGCAGGGGCTCGGTAGCGCTTGGACAACCGCTCCTGCATCCCGGTCTCCAAACTCTACTGCTATGAGCAGTGGCTCAAGGAAGATGTCCGCATTGCAGGCGCTCAGGAGCTCAAGCTGCACCCACTCTACCGGGCCATAAACTTCCTGGAAGCCAACAAAGAGGCTATCGAGCAAGCCTTCTTCTACCGGGTGGCCGACCTGCTCACTCTGGACGTGGAGGTGATCTTCTACGACACCACCTCACTGCATTTCGAGATCGATGAGCCAGACTGCGGTGACAGAGACGGCAACGTTCAAGGCAGTCATCTCCAGCAGGGCGTCGGGGCAAGAGTTGCACTGCCAATTCATTGACGCTGACGGCACCGTCTTCATCCTCGGCATCGTGGGCTGCTGCCCGACCTTGTGTCAGGTCTGGACGCAGGCGCGCGAGTTCTTTGGCAATGAGGCGAATTTCCTTGCGGATCTTGTCGCCCACACCGCGCAGGTAACGAAAGCGAATGCGATCGACTGCGAGCAATTCCAGAGCGTTGTGGACACCCATGCGCTCGAGGACGTCTTGCGCCTCCAAGCTGTAACCCAGCTCGGCCATGGTCGTGACCGGCGTTGCAGTGGGTGCTATGGCAGCCAAGCCACCTTCCCCTGTTGACTCGGCTGGGTGCACTGTTTGCCGCGTTGTGAAGATGGCACGCCAGGCGCGCAGCATTTCTTCCGCGTTGTCAAACCGCTCCTTGTAGTCCCGCCGCAGTGCTTTGGCAAAGAAATTGGTGAAGCCTTCCCGAGTAACGGGGTCGAAAACATCACTTTCAATGGTGGCCTCTACATCGAGCATGGACGGCGACGTTTGCCCATCGCCCTAGACGGGTGGCTGCCCCACTGCCATTTCATACAGGGTGACAGCAAGTGCAAACCGCTCGGCATACAAATCCCAGCGCGGGGGGCGGCGCAGCGACAAAAATGGGTCAAGGTATGGGTGGGTGCCCGCCGTGATGTTGTCAGCAGGCGTGCGGCACAGCGAGAAGTCGAACAAGACGAGCTGGAGCTTTTTGTTTCGGTTTTCCGCGATGCCGATGTTTTCTGGCTTGATGTCGCGGTGGGCAACCCCTTCGGATTCGAGATGGTTGACTGCTTCCATCAGCTCCTCACCAAAGCGCTGGAGCATGTCCAGCGACAGCCGGCCGTCATCTCTGATCTTTTCAGCCAGCGTTTTGGCGCCGGCACTTTTAAGCAGCAGGGCGGTTCGGCCCGCGACCGTGCTGGTTTCGCGGTGTGCAACGATGTTTTGGTGATGCAGGCGGGCGAGCACTTCTCCTTCCGCAACCAATCTCTCTTTGTGCCCGATGTCGCAAGCGACTTTTAGAATTTGCTCTTCTTCGCTGCCGTCTTTGCGGACCAGCAGTGCGTCGCTGGACGAACCGCGGCCGACGCGCTTGATGACGGTGAATCCGCCTTCGAGCCGGTCGCCAGTGCTGGCAATGCTCGGGTCGACGTTGGCTTCTGGGTCGGGTGTGGTGAGTTCATCTTCGACGCGGTCCAGGTCATCCAAAAAGCCCTGGATGGAGTCGTAGCGAGCAAGCAGGTCTGGGTAAGTGGCGAACTGGATCAGCTCTTGTTGCCGGGCGCCACAGCCATCCGATGGAGGGGACGTGGTTTTTAACATTACCACCTCTGCACCATCGGACCTGGTTTGCTGTGCAACATAGGAAGCATTGGTCACAATAAACGAGTCACGCGGGGCGGTTGGGAACTCCCGAACGACGCCGATGAAGTGAAACTGGCGCAGGCCGGATGGTTCGCCTTTGCCGGATCAGTCTTGTTTGTCCTGACCATCGTCACGGTCGGCCTGATCGGCAGAAGACGTGCGGCATGGCGATCGACATCAGCGCCATGTTGGGAGATGGTGTCGACTGCATCGGGTCAGGACGAAAAAAAACGCCAGTCGATCGTTAACATGGCGTTTATTTGCAGCGGCGCGACCTCAGGTCGCGCTGTCGGGGTGGTCAGCATCCTGACTTAGCCGCCATGCAGCTGAAGATATTGCTCCATGGACAAGCGGGCCACTTCGTCACCATTCATGGCGACGGTGGTGCCGTTCTTCTCGTGCAGTGGTTGACCGTTGGCCACGACGGTCGGGCGGCCATAAGCATTTTCCTTGGCCATCGTGCCGTTCTTGTAGATGTGCAGTGTGCCGCCGCCTTGCAGCGCGACGAGTTGCTCACCCTGTGGGCCAATGCGCGTCGAGGGAGCAATGGCCGCGCTGGCCATGACGCTGGCGGTGGCGAGGACGGTGGCCATGAGAGCAGATTTTGTGAAGGTAGACATGATATTTCTCCGGTTGGTTACACGCAGATGTTTGCGTGGTTTGGAGAATAGGAGCGCAGACTTAGCTCAGACTGAGCCCCAGAAAAAAAGAATGTGTCTGAAGTTCGAATCCCGGATGGACAACATGGCTGGGCAGCTTTTGAAGCCAATAGGGCAACCTCATCGGGTTGAAAACCTATCGCTGTCCAAATGAAAATTGCCTTCCAACTCCGGGGGTGCTACACCTGATCGTTGGTGACAAAGCGGAGAATTGCGCTCAAGCTCTGCAGACCGGCTGAAGTAGGGCATGTGAACGCATATGGGAAATCTCGTCGGCGTCAATGATGATAAGGACAAACGGCGAATTCCACCTCCCAATGTGCGGTACCGAACAGTTCAGATTGTCCGTTTGTCACATATTTGAAATTTCTTGACGAGAACTGATGTTCATGTGAGACAGGATGTCCTCATAGAACTGAAGTCGCAATCCTCGGTTAACGCTACTGATACCGGCGTAGCGGTAAGTGTGCGCCGTCGAAATCAACGTCACCTTGCCTGGATCGAGCAATCGAAACCATACTGATATTTTGCGCGCAGCAGAGGCCTTTATTGACCGGAGTGCCCCTAAGACTCACCTAAGTGTTGCCCGTCACATTCGCCGGTGACAGCAGAAAACGCTGCCGAAATCAAAACAAGAGGCCAGTAATGAGTAATACGAATTTGAAACCCGCCTTGATCATGGTTGCTGGCATGTCAGCAGCCGGTTGTTTGGCTCTTGATGAATTCGCCAAGACCAGGATCGATTCATGACCCAATCAGTCCAAGAAGATAGCCTGCTATTGGATGCAAAGTTGATAGCGACCCTGGGAGCTGGACCACCCCTGATCCGGGACAAGCCTCCACCGGAACCGTCAAGGATCAAGCCGACGCAGTCCTACCGGAGCGTCTTCATGTCAGATATGCACCTTGGCACTCGGGCGTCGCGTGCCGATCTGATCCTCGATTTCTTGGAGAACCACAACGCTGAGACGGTCTATCTGGTCGGCGATATTGTTGACAACTGGCATCCGCTGTCGAGCAATTGGAAACCGGAACATCATCAGGTCCTGCAGCGGTTTTTCGATCTGCCACGAGCCGGTACACGGGTGGTCTACGTGCCCGGTAACCACGATGATTTCTTTCGCAACTATGCCGGCACGAGTTTTGGTGGCATCGAGATCAAAATGGATGTCGTACACCAGGCGGCCGATGGGCGCCGCTATCTGGTGACCCATGGCGACATCTGTGACGTCTTTTCTCTGCGGGCGCCGCTGTTGGCACGGATTGGCAGTTTGATTGAACGTATTGCCATGGCCGTTGACGTGGCCCAACGGCATGTTTGGCGACAATTTGGACAGCCTGAATGGTGCTGGATAGAGAGGGTGATCAACCGCACCAATGCCGTCATCCGAAAGTACGATCGCTTTGAAGAGCGATTGGCCCATCTGGCCCAGTCGGGTGGCTACGACGGGATCATCTGCGGCCATTTCCATCAACCCGCATTGCATAATGATTTCGGCACAACCTATGCAAACTGTGGCGACTGGTCGGGCAGCAACACGGCCATCGTGGAGGATTTCGGCGGCGGCCTCGACCTCGTTCGGGTCTATGAACCACCGGCATGTGAACCCATAACAGCAACGGATTACGAAAAGGAGGGCGTGCTGCCGCTCGCGGTCTGACATGACAGTGACTTTCACGCTATTGCTTGCCTGGCTCTTCTGTGTCGTTGTCGGTCTGCAAGTCTTGAGCTGCGCACTTGTCGTCTGGCGATTGCGCGGCTCAGACCCATTTCAGGTGCCAAGAACCCATCCGCCGCTGAGCGTAATCCGACCGGTCTGCGGAATCGACCCCTATCTTTACGAGACTTTGGCAACTTCTTTCAGCGATCTGGCAGCGGCCTATGAGGTTATCTTTTGTGTGGCCGAGTCCGACGATCCGGCCATTGCGCTCATCCGCGGTCTGATCGCTGACCATCCTGAGGTTTCTGCACAGCTCTTGATTGGTGACGATGTCATCTCTGGCAACCCCAAGCTCAACAATGTGGCCAAAGGATGGGCTGCTGCGCGGCACGACTCCATCGTGATCATCGACAGCAACGTGCTCTTGCCGAAGGACTATGTGCAGACCTTGTTCGCCACCTGGCACCAAGATACGGGGCTGGTGACTTCGCCGCCAGTGGGCATTCGGGCCAAGGGGATCTGGGCCAGGGTAGAAAGCGCCTTTCTAAACACTTATCAGGACCGCTGGCAAATGGCGGCGGATCAGCTGGGCAACGGGTTTGCGCAGGGTAAGGTGCTATTCTGGCGACGCGACCTCCTGGAGGCAGCGGGGGGGCTTGCTGCGCTTGGACACGACCTGGCCGAGGACGTGGCCTCGACCAAGGTCGTGCATGCAGCTGGCCTGAAAGTCAGGGTCGTACGCCGACCGTTCCCGCAGCCTTTGGGGCAACGTCGATTTGGCGAGATCTGGTCGCGCCAACTGCGATGGGCGAGAGTGCGGCGTGATGGTTTTCCTTGGCTTTTCGCACTCGAACCCCTCACGGGTATGCTTCTTCCTCTGGCAGCACTGCTCACCTTGGCACTGGTTGGGGTTGTGAGCCCACTTGTGGTGCCGATGTTCTTATGTCTATGGTATAGCGCTGAGTGGCTCGTCGCTCGCCAGGCCGACTGGCCTGCCACGGTTGCTGATGTTTTGACATGGATCGTGCGTGATTTTCTGATGATGGCGATATGGATAGGTGCATTCGCGGCCAAGGGGTTCATCTGGCGCGGCAATGCCGTGCAGCCGCCAAGGCAGACTGCCGAGTGACCGGGGTGATGACTGCAGCAACCGACATCGTGGGGCAGTTGATCCAGACGGACGGGCTGCTGCTGCTGTTTCCGGTAGCAGTGATCGAAGGTCCAATCGTTACGATCGTAGCGGGATGGCTTGGGCGGCTGGGTTATTTGCCGCTTGGCTGGGCCATGCTGGTCCTTGTCCTGGCTGACCTGGTTGGCGACAGCTTGCTCTACGCGTTTGGTCGCGCCGGAATGGATGTTCTGCCACAAAAGTTGCGCCAAGTGCTGGGCGTGACCGGCGCGCGCATCGCGCTGGTGGCGGAGCATTTCAGCACACAGGGTGGGCGTACTCTTATTGCAGCGAAACTGACGCATACCTTCGGCTTTGCCGCTCTTGTCGCAGCAGGCATAAGCCGCATGTCGTTTCCCGTGTTCTTGTTCTTCAACCTCGTCGGAACGATCCCGAAAACCCTATTCTTCCTGCTTATCGGCTACGCCATAGGTGAAGCGCACTTGACCATAGGCCGCTGGATGACATGGACTTTCCTGGCGATAGGGGTCCTCGGTGTTGCTATCTTGAGCATTTGGTACTGGAATAGGAAGAGAGAACGATGATGATTCTCAGCGCCCCCAATGACACGCCTGTCCGGCGCATCTCCTGCGTTATTCCCGCCTATAACGAGGGGCCGCGCATCAGGGCTGTTTTGGATGTGGTGGCGGCACATCCGTTGATCGACGAGATCATCGTCATCGATGATGGATCGTCCGATGACACAGCGACGTTCGCTTCGGGTCGAGAGAAAGTGGTGCTGGTCAGCCTGTCGAAAAATGGCGGCAAGACGCGCGCCTTGGCCGCTGGCCTGGCTCAGGCGCATGGCACTTATGTCCTGCTCGTCGATTCTGATTTGATCGGCCTCGGAGTTGCCGAACTGACAGCACTTATTCTGCCGGTGCTGGAAGGTCGGGCCGACATGGCCATCAGCCTGCGTCGAAATGCGCCCAGGCTCTGGCACCTGATCGGCATTGACTACATTTCCGGCGAACGGATGCTGCGGCGTAGCCTGATCGCTGATCGACTCGCCGAACTCGACGCCCTGCCGCGCTTTGGCTTTGAGGTCTGGCTCAATCAAATCTGCATCAATGCCGCCGCCCGCCTGGCGGTCGTGGAATGGGGGCGCGTCGACAGCCCGATGAAGAGTCACAAATTTGGCGTTTTACCCGGGATCGTCGCCGACCTACGGATGATGGCTGACTTGATGCGTACCGCCGGGCCATTGGAGCTTGTGCGGCAAATTGTTCGCATGAGAAAGCTGCGCGTGCGCCTGGTTTCGAATGAAATTGACTATAAAGAAGCGGGACGCCCTCAGTAAACAAATTTACTTCAGGACGCGTCACATGGAACGGATGCCAGGAAGCGGTACGCGAACGACGTGCTGGCGGCAAAAGTCAGAAATAGCCCCGGTTATCGGACCAAATTAGCCCCGGGTTTTAAGTGGGCTCCAGGCATTGCCCCTAAGACTCTCCTAAGTGTTGCCCGGCACATTAGTCGTTGACAGCAGAAAACTTTGCTGAAATCTAAACAAGGGGCCTGTAATGAGTGATACGAATGTGATACCAGCCTTGATCCTGGCCGCAGGTATGGCGACAGCGGGTGGCTTGGTTCTTGATGAATACCCTCAGACCCAGGACAATTTGAACATTCTTGAATCTGTCAGTCCAGTTTCGAGCGAACAGCGATCCTGGCCCCATGCGGACCTCGGAAGCAGTCTGAATCGCCGCATCTACCAAATGGCTGCTTGGCTCAAGGGCTCAGACCGGCATTCAAAATCCATGACCACTTGATGGTCATGTTGCCAATTTCATACGCTGTTGCAGGCAGCTAAGGGGTAAGGCGGCGTAAACAAATAAACCTATCAAGTCAACTTGACGGAATTTGGCTTTATGACGTAGTTCCACTCACCGTGAAAGGTGTTGCGCACAACGTTGACGCGCGTCATCTCCTCATCGCTGATCTTGCGCCCAGTAGGATA
>CAIVHU010000006.1 GCA_903905735.1 uncultured beta proteobacterium | reverse complement strand
TTCATTGGCAGCAAGGAGGCGGCGTGTTCGCTCATCAAGAAGCGGCCACACGGAGGCGAATTTCTTCTGCAGTTCAGAGTGTGAATTCATGCTCCACAAAGAATAGCACAAATCCTCATAAGTTGATAGGTTTATTTATTTTCGGTGACTTAGTCCGTTCTTGCTCACAAAGATGAGCTTGGCCTAAATGCGCTCACTGATGTGACGGTTGGAAGCTGGATTAAAGAAAATACTGAGCGTGTTAATTTTATTCTGGACGCGCAACTTGGAGTTCCTGTGCTCACGCTGCTGGAAGTTTTTCTTCAGTGCGCCCTTAGCCCGCGCTTTGAGGGGTTCGCAAGTCAGAATGCGCAATGATGTCGAACCCGACGCCTGGCCGGGCGTGGCGGCGTGTGCTCAAAAAATGAGCACATTGGGTGTCACGGGAGACGCGGTGCGGCACCCGCCCACTCAGTGATAGCGTTTGTTCCCATTGGGTGCGACACAGTAGTGACCACCTTTTGGGCCGGTGCAAAGCGCCGCAGCGTTGCATGGGCAGCCAGAGGCCAGGCTGGTCGCAGTTGGCTCATTTTTTCCGCCGTGTCGCCATTCCCAGGGTGCCATTGGCTTTGGGTCTCGCCAGAGACCTAGGTGGGCGCCACGGGCAACGTCCTCAGCTGAGGCATACAGGGCACGGTCACTGGCGCTTTGCTCTGAGGCATATTCCTTGTAATGCCAGGCAAATCCGGCTTTCACTTGCGCCAAGTTGGCATCAAGGCCATTCACGATGATTTTGCCAACAGTCCGGCCGTACCTATCTGTTTTGTCGCCGTCCACCTCAACTCGCTTGCCGAACACCAATCCGGACAGGTTTTGTTTTGAACGCTGGCCAAAAGGCTGAGCCTTTTCGGGCGCGTCAATTCCCGCTAAGCGAATCCGGTGTGGGTGCTTCCCCGTGTCCAGCACCTCGATGGTGTCCCCGTCCTGGACACCGACAACCGTGCCGACCAAAGTGGTCGCATTGACTAAGGATTTGTTAACAAATAATTTGTACATTACTTTGTAATCGGATATCCTCCGATGCATGCAAACTGATTCACCGATTGGTCAACGCTGGGCTGTCATGGCCGAAGCGCTTGATGAGCGCCAAAGGCGGCTATTGGCGGGAGTGGAAGCCAAAGTTCTGGGTCGCGGAGGTATCTCCGCTGTAGCACTTGCCACAGGCGTTTCGCGAACCACCATCATGGCTGGCATCAGCGAAATCGAGGCCATGAATTCGACCGATCTGCCCGCAGATCAACCGGCAACGCCCAAGACAACGGGCACCCGTCAAGCCGGTGGCGGACGTAAAAAGATCGAACTCAAGGATGAGACCATGCCTATCCGGTTGAGACAGGTTGACCTAGGACTGACCGGTCTGGATGAACTCCGTCGTACAGATTTCGGTAGGTTGGTGCTTTTGCCTGTGCTGCGATATTTAGAACGCTATCAAACGCCACCATTGGCCAGAATCGGCGGTTGAATCTGAATACAAATTCGTTGAGGTATGC
>CAIVHU010000005.1 GCA_903905735.1 uncultured beta proteobacterium | reverse complement strand
GGACCAAAAGTCAGGTCTCGCAAGGTGGCACGCCTGATGAACTGTGCCGCCAAGTGATAGCAAACGCTGCAACGAACTCGAACTTTGATAGTCAGAAACGAATGACAGGTCTGGAGGAAATCGAAATTCGGCAGAGCAGCGTTAAGGGTCAGTCACGAGCGCCTGCTTCCGAGCGAGTCAATTTTGTGTTTTGGGCAGGCCGGCAAACAGCGTGTTGCTCGTCGCGTCGCTCGAGGAGGACTCCATCGAGTATTTTGAGTCTGCTCAATTGCGCATGACCGCCAGCCCGGTTTGAACAGAAATATGGCAGGTTTCTAGAGGCTAAGAACTATTTGTGACCAGTAAATGCGCACCATTTCCGCGCATTGCTTTGCGCGGGCAGCCAGACACTGGGTTCTACATGAACCAACGGCTAGACACAACCCCACCACCCGATGAGGCTGCTTGGGATATCAGTCGGGAGACCAATTCAAATGCCGACCCTAACTGTTTCGCACGGTTCGGTACGTGCGCTGGCAAACAGCGTGCAAGGTTGGTTGATTCGGCTATCCAACCGCAGAAAATGTTAAGTATGGTCAGCGTCATTGTGATGTCGCTGCTGTGGCCAGTATTGGCGTGGACTCAGGGCACACCAACCGTTGTTCAGTGGATCAGCGTTTTCGAGGATGTTCGTCAGCATGCCTTGTTCAAGGACCTGAAAGTGACTTACGCAAAAGCACCGGCGGCAAATATCGACTTCACCCCCGTGGGCGTCATGGAAAGGTCTGGAGTTGACTGTGTCGTCGTTGTGTCAGATGGAGAAAATCCAAAAATGGCGCAACTAATGGCGTTGCCTACCAATCCCGCAACAACGCATGCATTTATGCAGACCATCGCGGCCCACGAGTTGGGACACTGCGTTCGCGTGCGCGGCAAACATTCATCGCTTGCAATGTGGGAGCGTGTTGCGTCCGCTGAAGATGGTTCAGTGGAGCGCCATGCTCTGGAGAAGCTACTGTCGATCGAAGAGGCCTATGCCGATGCCTATGCTTTCGTCTTCTTGAAGGACACGCATCCGCAGTTATACGATGAAGTGTTTCTTACCATGCAAAATCTTAGACACGATCCGACCTTCGCCAATCTTTTTTATCAAGTTGATCCCTTGTACGTGCAACTCAAAAGTCAGGGCATCAATGACAAGTTGCCTCTGCTCGACCAAGTGCAGGCGGTGATGCTCAATGCAAATTTTTACTGACAACGGGGCTGGTCGTTTTGGAGCGAAACGTGATTGAGTTGTGCAGCGGTTCCTGACATAGCTTTACCCGAAATGCTCGCTCCAGACCAGTCATTCACCCCAGTAGCCTGACTGTCAGCAATGTGGCGTCGATTTCGAGGGTCGTTGCACCCGCCAACGACCAGTCAGTCACCGTAGCAGCCAGACCGGAGGGATGTGGCGTCGATTTCGCGGAGAAAGGTATACCAAAGCTATATCTCGAGCCGTTGTCGAAATGAAGATCTGGTGGATGTATGGGAAAGGCTGATACGCGACTTTCAACCTTCCTGGTGAGCCGTAAACGTGACGTTGCGATTGATAAGGCAACGGTTTGCCATTTGCAGGATGACTTGACCTTTGAGCGCGTTATGATGAGACGCTGAGGCATTGCCATTCATGAGTCCATTTGCAAGATTCGAAGTCAAGGTAATGGCATCGTTTGCCGCGGCCATTCTGGTTGTGACTGGGCTCTTGATTGCCACGTGGCAGGTTGCAAAGGAAGCAACAGAATCCGTTCAATGGGTGGCTCATAGTCATGAATTGCTCGAAAGCCTTGCGCGAACTGGAGCAGAGACGCTTCAAGTTGAATTCAGCACACAGAATTTCAGACTGTCAGGGGACCCGGCGCGTCTAGCCGAGCGTGATGCAGCCATTGCTGCACGTGAAGTCCTGTTGAGCAACATCAAGGCCCTGGCTTCTGACAATCCTCGGCAACAGGCACGTTGGATGGAACTTCGACATGTCATCAACGAGCGCATGACCATATCGCGGGAGGTTGAGAAAATACGAAAGTCCCAGGGCCAGGAAGCCGCCTCGGCATTCGCGGCCGCTGCACCGCTAAAGGAAACGCGAGGGCGAACCACTCAATTGTTGAGTGCAATGGAAGACGAGGAACGCCAACTGCTTGCGGTTCGCCTCGCAGACAGCCAGCGCGCACAGCAAGTCATGGTGTACAGCGGTGCCTTGGCAGGTGCGGCGCTATTGGCCTTGTTGAGCGCTACTTTCATTTTCATTCGCCGCCAACTGAATCAAACAGAGACGAGCCGCAACACCGCAATGGCAAGCGAGCAGAGTCTTGCCACCATGTTGGAATCCATAGGCGACGGGGTCATCGCAACCGATCTTGACGCCCGTGTGACACGCATGAATCCCGTGGCAGAGCAGCTTACAGGCTGGTCATTGTCGCAAGCACTCGGTCTGCCAATCGAAGAAGTCTTTGATATTGTTCATGAACAGACACGGGATCCTGCCATCGTGCCGGTGTCAGAAGTGCTCATGTCCGGGGAAATTCGGCAACTCGCAAACCACACCGTGTTGATCGCAAAGAACGGACAGGAACGCCCGATCGCAGACAGCGCTGCACCCATTCGTGATGGTGAGGGTACCCTCCATGGCGTGGTTCTGGTCTTTCGTGACGTGAGCGCCGAGCATCAAGCACAACAGGCCATTCGCGAGCACAGCGAGTCCCTGGAGTTGCATGTTTTGGAAAGGACCAATCAACTGATAGAAAGTAACGAACGGTACAAAACCTTGTTCCGGACGAGTCCGGATGCACTTGCACTCACAAGCCTTCCCGATGGAAGGTATCTGGATGTCAACGACGGCTTCTCACGCCTGTTTGGTTGGCAGAGAGAGGAGGTCATTGGCAAAACCTCAACAGACCTCGGCATCTGGTGCAATACGGAACATCGGCTTGCCCTCATTCAAGCCATGGAGAACACCGGTAGATGCGCTAGCATGGAAGCAGAGTTCATGGCGAAGAATGGCAAGCCGATTACGACTTTAGTATCTGCCCAGGCGATTGGAATTGATGATGAGCGGTGCATGCTATCGGTGACGCACGACATCACTGAGCGCAAGAATTTGCAACAAACGCTTGACGATAGCAGACAGTTCATCGTTCGGGTTGTGGACTCTCTCACGGAGCACATTGCGGTAATTGATTCAATCGGCAAGATCATTTCCGTCAATGAGGCATGGAAACGATTTGCCAAAGACAACGGTGATACGGAGTTAACCCGCACTTGTGTTGGCGTCAACTACCTGGACGTTTGTGAACAGTCAACCAATTCACAGCTTGATGACGGTGCTGCAACTGCGGCGTTTGGAATACGCTCGGTGTTGAACGGCGATCGGCAGGAGTTTGTAATCGAGTATCCATGCCACTCACCCTGGGAACAGCGTTGGTTTGAACTGCATGTGGTCCCGCTGCTTGGTGCCAATGGCGGCGCAGTATTGTTTCATCAAAACATCACCGACCACAAACGCGCGGACGAGGCCTTGCGCGCCAGCGAGGATTCCTACCACCGTCAATTTGTCGATAACTCGGTGGTCATGTTACTCATTGACATTGCCACCGGAGCGATTGTTGACGCCAATGTCGCGGCCCAAGCGTTCTATGGTTACAGTCTTGCGCAACTGCAGGAGATGAACCTCTCACAGATCAACACACTCCAGCCTGACGAATTGCGAAAAAATCTGGACTCAGTGGCTTCCAGCGGGCGCGGCAACTTTGAAACAGAGCATCGTATTTCAAGTGGTGAATTGAGGGCGGTGGAGGTTTCAGCCAGCCTGATGCTCTTTCGTGGCCGCCAGATACTGCACTCGATCATCCACGACATCACTGACCGGCGACGGGCTGAAAGTTTGATCCGTGAAAGTGAGCAACATTTCCGCACCCTTGCAAATGGCGGTTCGCTACTGATCTGGACCTCAGGCCTGGACAAGCTCTGCAACTACTTTAACGAACCCTGGCTGCGCTTTACGGGTCGCACCATGGCGCAGGAAGTAGGCAATGGCTGGGCTGAGGGCGTGCATCCGGAGGATTTTGACCAGTGCCTGCAGGTCTATATGAAAGCCTTCGAACAACGTCAACCTTTCAGCATGGACTACCGCCTGCGCCATGCCGACGGAGCGTACCGATGGATTCGCGATGACGGAAATCCACGGTACGACAGCCAGGGGGAGTTTCTTGGCTACATTGGCTTTTGCATGGACATTACGGAACGTAAGGCCTCAGCCGAACAAATTGAGCATTTGGCCTTTTACGATTCGCTGACGCAGCTCCCGAACCGGCGTTTGATGCTGGACCGCTTGGGGCAAGCACTCAGCAACAGCGCACGCCGCAATCGTCATGGAGCAGTCCTGATGATAGATCTGGACAATTTCAAATCACTCAACGACAACCTTGGACATCATGTGGGTGACGAACTGCTGATTGAAGTGGCTGCGCGTCTGCAGTCCTGCATTCGAGTCGGCGACACGGCATCGAGACTGGGCGGCGATGAGTTTGTCGCGATCCTGGAGGATCTTGATGAATCAGAGCAAGCTGCAATCAGTGCAGAGTATGTGGGCGACAAAATTCTGGCCTCGCTGAGTGCGCCTTATTTTCTGGAGGTTACACAGCAGTCGGGGACGACGGCGCGCGTCACACATCACTGCACATCAAGCATTGGTATTGCGATTTTCAGAGAGGAGTCCGTTTCCGCAGAGGAGTTGATCAAGCGTGCCGACACGGCCATGTTTCAGGCCAAAGCCGCAGGCCGCAACACAAAGCGATTTTTTGACCCAGAGATGCAGGCAGCGGTGACTGTTCGTGCAAAACTGGAATCTGACCTGCGTCGCGCCATCCAGAACAAGGAATTCTTGCTGTACTACCAAATGCAGGTTGACTCGCTTGGCCGCACGATCGGTGCGGAAGCGCTGATTCGTTGGCAGCATCCGCAAGATGGGCTGGTGCCGCCAGATCTCTTCATACCTGTCGCCGAGGAAACCGGGTTGATCACTCCCATTGGGAATTGGGTCATGGAGACTGCTTGCAAGCAGTTGACCTGCTGGGCAAAAGATCCTCGCACTGCAGACCTGACACTGGCTGTGAACGTCAGCGCGAACCAGTTCCGGTTGCCAAATTTTGTGGAGCAGGTACTCGCCACGATCAATACCAGTGGGGCAAAGCCAGATAGGATCAAGCTGGAGCTCACCGAGAGCCTATTGCTGGACAATGCCGAGGACATCATTTTCAAGATGAACACGCTAAAGATGATCGGCGTTAGATTTTCTCTGGATGATTTTGGAACTGGCTATTCGTCGCTGGCGTACCTGAAACGGTTGCCTTTGGACCAACTCAAAATCGACAAATCATTTGTTTGCGATGTACTCACTGATCCAAACGATGCCGTGATTGCCAGGGCAATCATTGCCTTGTCACATAGTCTCGGATTGGCCGTTATTGCAGAGGGTGTTGAGACACATGAGCAGCGTCAATTCCTTGCCAGCGCGGGTTGTCTTGTTTATCAAGGTTACCTTTTCAGCCGGCCCTTGCCAATTGCGCAGTTCGAGGCACTCATTGCGTAATTCAGGGAGCCGGATGTCGCTTGTGGGTCTACTGGAGCCAGGCGCCTTTTTCTGGAGCTGATTTTTAAAAATTTATGTCTGCAACTGAGCACAGCGCAATTCCGTTGTGCAGCGGGTATAGGTGAATAGCCGCTCCCTGGCAGTTCAATTAGCAGTATCTGGCTGGGCGACCAGTCGTCGTCCTTTCCTTTCGGCAGCGTGGTCAGTGCTCAAGGCCACTGCCCGAGTATGAGTACAGCAGTTGGTCGTCGGGTTTTCAATAGCGCAACCGCCGTTCATTTTTTGCGATTTTCCACGGGTAAAAATGTCAACTTTCTTTACACCCACGATAGCAATTTATTTGAAGGCTCAACTAACTGATTGATTTAAATCAACATCTAAGTTTGGCATCCTATGGGTACGGATTTTGCTTGGCGATCAAAATGAATGGGTTTATTGCCGAATGCTTGCTGCTTTTGTCCGCTGCAACTCTCTGTGCTTTCTGCATAGGGGGTCGGGGTTTTTGCTTGGCAATGCATTTCATCTGAGAAAGTTTTCGATATTTCCAAAATCGCCGTACAAAGCGGTGAACAACCTAGAGGAGTGGATGATCATGCAGGCTTACGTGCGCGCTTTGCTGGTTACCGCAATCGCGCTTGGCGCAACGGCGGTTAACGCAACGCCCATCGCCGAGGACTTCAACTACACCGCCGGAGCGGGGCTCTCATCACAGAATGGCGGCACTGGCTTTGTGGGGCCCTGGCAAACCGCTTACAGCTTTACAGTGGGTTCGGGTAGCCTTAGCTATCCAGGCACGTCCTCTACGGGCAACCGTGCTGTTTTCACGCCAGCTTTTTACGCAGTATCAAGTGCGACCCGCACATTGTCGATGGGCACCGCAGGCTCAACCGAATGGTTGAGTTTTCTGATGGACTTCAGCGGCAACCCAAGCGGAATGGTGACGGAAATGTTGTTTGCTCCATCCTCCGGAAACTATCTTCGAGTTGGCAAGGTTGATTACACCAATAATAGTTGGGGTGTCCTGC
>CAIVHU010000004.1 GCA_903905735.1 uncultured beta proteobacterium | reverse complement strand
CCCAGGTGAATGGTCTCGACCACCTGCAGGTTCATGGCAATCTCGCGCTGCATCCACATCAGCCGCCGCTTGAACCAGAACAGGTGAAACCCCGGCGACGGGCTGTAGCGCAGGCGCGGTGTGTCGTCTGGCTGCGCCGGGTCGTCGGCCACGGCGGGTGGTGCTTGCACCACGGTGAACAAGCGGCTTTGCTGGCAAAAACGCTGGTCGTTGAGCCAGGCCACAAAGGCTTCAAACAGATCGTTGCGGCTGTCCAGCGTGGCGGTGACGATGATGGCGCGTTTGAACTGCGCCCACAAGGCGCCCGGAATTTTGTGCAGCGAAGCGGCAAGCACCCCCACCAACCCCAGCGCCAGCGCGCCACTGACCATCTGGTTGCTCAGTTGGGTGCGCAGCGCGTCAATTACTTCATTCAGCATGAGCGAATGCTAGCCCAAGGCCTGAAAAATCCACGCGGTGTCAGGGCGTTGCGCGCTACAAATCATGGCTTATGGCACATTCGTCGCGGAAAATACGCGCCAGATATAGGCACTGCCACAGACAAGGAAAGAACGCATGAATTTCAGAATCGGTGAAGGTTGGGACATTCACGCCCTAGTGGTCGGGCGCAAGTTGATCCTGGGCGGGGTCGAGGTGCCGTTTCATCTGGGCCTGCTGGGCCACTCGGATGCCGATGCACTGTTGCATGCCATCACCGACGCGCTCTTAGGCGCGGCGGCGCTGGGCGACATCGGCACCCATTTCCCCGATACCGATGCGCGGTTCAAAGGCGCGGATTCGAGTGTGTTGCTGGTCGAGGCGGCGCGGCGCGTGCGCGAGGCTGGTTACGAGATGGGCAACATCGACAGCACCATCATCGCCCAGGCCCCCAGACTGATACCGTTCATCCCCGCCATGCGGATCCACATAGCGCAGACGCTGGGGCTGCGATTGGACCAGATCAATGTCAAAGCAAAGACCGCAGAAAAGATGGGGCCGGTGGGGCTGGGGCAGGCCATGGAAGCGCGTGCGGTGGCGCTGCTGTTCAAAATAGGTGACGGTAGTAAGACTTGATATTTGGGCTGTCGGCCGAAGTCAGCACCAATAGCGGCCGCGTTTGTTTGACAGCTCCGGTGCGGGCGTTGACCTCGTAGCTGGCGGTGCCGCTGCCGTCACGGTAGCGGCTGCACTCAACCTGGTAGGTGTCTTTTTGAAGGGATTCCACGTTGGTAACTTTGGCACACAGTTCGCCTTTGAGGATGATTATGGTAGCTGGAACTTCGGTGTAGGCCTCGGGCAGTGTAGTGCGGGTGTTACCGGTGCTTGCGTGCGTTGTGCTGGCTGGCGGTCGCTTGTCTGTCAGGTTGCCGAAGATGCCAACTACCACCACCAGCGCAATGAAAGTAACCAGTATTGGCCTGTTTTTCAAACTCGGTTTCAAATCCGATGCCAGTTGGCTTTTTGGCGTGGGTGCCGTTTGAGCCGATTTCCATGCTTTCTCCCTCCTGAATCCTTGAATTCACAGTCAAAAAGTCTGATTTATCATTATAAATCAATGACTTAAGTGTAAAATGGCCGTCACCCTGAAGGTGAGCCAAAACATGACCGACTTTTTTATCAAAAAGCTGCCCTACGACCTCACCTCTAATGCTGGATTGGCGCTGGTTGGGCAGTATTTGAAACGACTGGAAATCAGTAGTCGCGTTGACCGCAAATTCCCGGTAGGTATCGGTGGTATCGTCAACAGCGACATTTTGAAGTCCTACTTGGGCTTGTTGGTGCAAGGCAAGAACGACTTCGATGCGGTCGAGGAATTTCGGGGTGATGACTTCTTCACCCGAGCGCTCGACGTTGGCACAGTACCTTCTAGCTCGACCCTGCGTCAGCGCATGGACACCCATTCGGCCTCGTGGTTTGAGTTGGCTGGGGAATTCAAGTTGGCCCTGCTGTGGGCCAAATATGCAACCGCCCCGGTGGACTTTGGCGCCTTGCCCTGCGGCTACATGGCCGTGGACTGGGACACCTTTGTGATGAACAACTCCGGCACCCAAAAAGAAGCCGTTGGGCGCACCTACCAAGGCGTAGACGGCTTCACCCCTAGCGCCACCTATCTGGGCTCTTTGGGTTATTGCCTGGAACTGGCCTTGCGCCCGGGCGTGCAGCACTCGGCACTGGAGACCGAGCTGAACCTGGAGCGGGTCTTGCCGATGGCCGCGAAGTTGACCCCACTGCCGCTTTTGTTTCGTGCCGACTCGGGCCTGTGCTCCCTCAAAATCATGCGAGAGGTCTGCATCCAAGCCCATGCTTTGTCGCGCGAGGTCGCCTTCATCATCAAGTGGAATCCGCGCAAAGCGCCCGTCCAAGCCATCGCTGGCGAGCGTGTGGCGCACACCAACACCATGTGGTGCCATCAGCGCGAAGGCAAGCGCATGTGCCTGTGGACGCAAGAGCTCAACCTCGAATGCGTTGGCACACAAGCCAACCCAGCACGTCGCGTATTGCGCCTGATCGAGCGTACCATCGACAAACACGGCCATGCGCTGTTGCTGCCCGACTATGAGTTGGAGGGCTGGACGACGACACTGCCGCAGAAGTTTACGATGCAAGACATCATTGATCTGTACAAAGACCATGCCACCCACGAGCAGTTTCACTCTGAGTTCAAGACGGACATGGATCTGGAGCGTCTGCCCAGCGGCAAGTTTGACACCAATTTCCTGGTCTGCGCATTGGCGGCTGTGGCGATGAACATCCTGCGTCTGATTGGCCAGAATGCGCTCATCGGCAAAGACGCGCCACTGCGTCATGCGGCCAAGCGCAGACGCATGAAGACGGTGATGCAGGAGATCATGTTCAAGGCTGGGCGCATGATCAAACACGCAGGGCGCTGGGTTTTGGGATTGGGTGCCAATGACAGTGCCCACATCGTGTTTGAACGTTTGTACAAACCATGCCCATCCGGTTGGTTGCCAATCAAGCTTTTGGGTGAGTCCATTTGCCGCTGTAGAGCATTTCGTACGTTGGTGCCGCCGCGTTGGCAACCAACCCAAGAACCGAGTTGAATGCGGTCATTGGATAAAAGCGACGATTGAAGCGAAACACAAATTCATTGAGATACGCCTGTAAATGCTGGTGGCTGACACCATG
>CAIVHU010000003.1 GCA_903905735.1 uncultured beta proteobacterium | reverse complement strand
TCGCCATTGCCTACCTGCGAATGTCCAAGCTCAAACATTTGCCCAGCAATCCGCTGGTGCCCGCCGTTTCGCCCGAATACGGCGTGCTAGTCCATCGCTGCCTGTGATGTCAAGTTCCACACAAAACGGCATAGAGCCTTTGAAATCTCAATCATGCTAGAGATAATCAAGCATTGCTGACTGGAATTCAGCGAGCAGGAAATGCCCATGAAATTCGCAACCCTAGTTGCATTGGCCGGATGCATCGCTTTCGTGTCTTCGTCGGCAATGCCTGTTATGGCAGCGGTGCCGGGGGATCCGGCATCGGCGATTCAGGGCTTGCCGCCTGCAACAGCGGCCAAGTTTGTTGAGGTGGCCGCCACAACAAAAATCTTGGGCCTGCTGCGCACAGGCGGATATGCACTGTACCTGCGCCACGGCCCCACCGACAACACCATCCCTGACCGCCTGCCTACCGTGGACCTGAGCGACTGCCACACGCAGCGGCCTCTGAGCGAAGCTGGGCGCCACCTGATGGCGAAAGTTGGGGATTCCGTGCGCAAAGCCCGAATTTCCATTGGCGAGTTGCGGGTCAGCCCAATGTGCAGGGCCAAGGAGAGCGCGGCAGCGGCATTTCCAAAGCTCTCGCCCGTGGTAGACAACAATCTCATGTACGTCGCCAACTTTACCGATGTCGAAAAAGCGCCCATCATTGCTAACGTGCGCGCGCTGCTTTCAACACCAGTTCCAATCGGCAGCAACCGGCTGGTGCTGGCTCATGCCCCCAACCTGATGGACCTGATGGGTTATTTTCCAAGGGAAGGAACGCTCGTCATTTTCCGTCCCAAGGGAGCTAAAGCGGGGTTCGATTATGTCGCCAGTATTCCTCCCGAACTGTGGGTCAGCCTATTGCGTCAGGATTCCAAATGAAACGCTTTCGCAGTCCCGAATCAACATACAGACTGGTTTTGATCCTGCCAGTAGCTGTTGCTATGCTGATTGCTGTCGGGCTCAACCTGTTATCGTTCCTTGAACTTCGCAATGATCATCTAGTCGCTGTTGCCGAGACGGCCCAAGACCAACGAAAGTTAAAACTCAATCGGGATGTCAACAACCAAATCGCTGCAGCTCAGCTACTGGCAACCGATCTGTTGGATCAGGCACGAACCGGAAAGATCGATCAATCCGGGGCCTACCGCCTTCATTCACAGTTGGTCAACCAGCTTGGTGCGCTGGAGCAACAGCTGGCAAAACTGAAGGAGGTCGTTGGCGCGGACAACCTGCAGCGTTTACAGAAGGACTTCGCTGACTACCGCAACGCCATCCTCCAGGCGACAGACTTGGCCGTTGTCGATCCCTCCAGCGCCATGAGTCACGCCTTTCGTGCGACCCTTAGTCAGCAGCACATTTCACAACAAGTACGCGTTGTCGCCGCAGGCATTAACGATCAAATGGCACAACGAAGCGAAGCACGGGAAAGAAGCTTTCAGGCGCACACGATCAAGAACGCCGTGATCGGTGGCGTGCTGATGATGATGATGATGGCGGCATGGGTGCTTCTAATTCTGCGCATAAGTAACCGCTTGTCCACGCTGACCTCTGCACTGGGTGACCTGGCCAAAGGCCATGTCAACCCGCTGTCCCTGCCAGGCGTACAAGTCATGTCGAGGGAAAAGGGCAGCTTGTTGAGTAACCTGGCTAACGCCGTGCTCTCCTTCCGGGAGACCAGTCTTGCGCACCGCCAAGCACAGTATGACCTAGGCGAACGCATGAAGGAGCTGTCCTGCCTTTTTGATGTCAAGGTGATCACCGAAGATTGGCGTCGTGATCTGGGTGACATGCTGGGCGCGGTCGCGCAGCGTCTGCCAGCTGCCATGCGCTTTCCGGATATCGCTTCGGGATGGATCGACTACAAAGGTCAACGCTACGGCAGCCGCACTGAGGGTGAACATTTGAGCGTGTGTTTTGGTGGTCCACCCGACCAGCCCGACCTTATAGGGCTCACCTACAGTTCACCGCTGCCAGCAGATGCTGGTGCGGCCTTTCTCGCGGAGGAAAAATCCCTTTTTGATGCCCTGGCCAAACGCCTGAGCGATGTCATGGAGCGCAGACATTTTGAAGTGGCGTTGGCGCAGGCTGATCGTGCATTGCGCACGGCCCGGCAATGCAACCAGCTGTTAATTCGCGCGGAGCAAGAAGACCAGCTGATGCAGGCCATCTGCCGTCTGGCGGTGGAGGTTGGGGGCTATCAGATGGCCTGGGTTGGGATGGCCGAAAATGATCCGGCTCGCTCGGTGCGCCCAGTCGCCAGTGCTGGAACAGAAGTCACCTACCTTGGCACGGCACAGATTTCCTGGGCCGATGTAGAGCGTGGACGTGGCCCCACCGGTACGGCGATCCGTGAGCGGCGCACGGTGGTGACGCGGGACTTCCTTTCGGATCCCCGTTTGTCACCGTGGCGCGACCGTTCGGTGCAGCGGGGCTACGGGTCTGGCGTTGCCTTGCCCTTGTTTGCCGAGGATGATCGCTGCATGGGGGCCATCAGCTTCTATGCCAAAGAGGTGGATGCCTTCAGCAAGGCAGAGGTAGAGCAGCTGGACGAAATGGCCAATGACTTGTCTTTTGGCATCCGTACCTTGCGGACACGCGCCGCTTTGAACGCCAACTTCGCCGAAATCCGCAAACTATCGCTGGTGGTCGAACAAAGCCCCAACTCCATCGTGATCACCAACCTAGAGCCGCGTATTGAGTACGTCAACGAGGCCTTTACCCGCAACACCGGCTTTACACGCGACGAAGTGCTGGGTAAAAACCCGCGGCTGCTCAAGTCCGGAAGGACACCCGCTGCCACGTACCAGGACATGTGGAAGACGCTGCTTAAGGCCCAGACCTGGATGGGCGAGTTCACCAACCACACACGCCAGGGAGCGGAGCAAATTGAGGCCGCCATCATCATCCCGTTGATCCAGAGCGATGGCCAGGTCTCGCACTACGTGGCCATCAAGGAAGACATCACAGCCAAGCGGCATCAGGAAGAACAGTTACGCAAGCTGTACCTGGCGGTCGAGCAAAGCCCGGAGAGCATCGTCATCACCGACATTGAGGCCCGAATCGAATATGTCAACGATGCGTTTCAGCGCAGCACCGGCTACACCCGGGAAGAAGCGGTGGGACTCAATCCGCGCGTTCTCAAGTCTGGTCGTACGCCCCAAGCCACCTACGATGACATGTGGGCTACGCTCTTGCGTGGTGAAACCTGGCAAGGCGAACTTTTCAATCGGCGCAAGGATGGCAGCGAGTATGCAGAGTTTGCGAATATTGCACCCATACGGCAGCCCGACGGGAACATCACGCACTATCTGGCCATCAAGGAAGACATCACTGAAAAGAAACGCATGAGCGAAGAACTGGAGCGTTATCGGGAGCACCTGGAGGAACTGGTTACCAGCCGCACCGCGGAACTGGATGCCGCGCTGCAGGAGCAGAGCGCCTTGTTTGAAGCGGCCAGCGTTGGTATTGTTCTGCTGCGCGAGCGGGTCATCGTGCGCTGCAACCGGACCCTGGATGAGATGATGCGCTATTTCGCAGGTGAGCAGATTGGCCAGAACGTGCGCATCTGGTATCTGGACGATGCTGCTTACACGCAAGCAGGTGAAGAGGTGTACAGCCGGACCAACCGCGGTGAGGTGCACAGCGTGGAGCGTGAGCTGGTACGCAAGGATGGCAGCCACTTCTGGGCCCGCATGTCGGGGCGCGCCATTGACGTTACCGATTTGTCCAAGGGCATGGTCGGTATTGTGGAAGACATCACTCTGGAGCGCGCGGCAACCGCCGAGATTAAACAGGCTCGCGCCCTGGCCGAATCCGCAAGCCGTAGCAAGAGCGAGTTTCTGGCCAACATGAGCCATGAAATTCGCACGCCCATGAACGCCATTTTGGGCATGCTGTATCTGGCGCTTAGAACTGAGATAACACCCGCGCAGCACAACTACCTGTCCAAAGCGCAAAACGCGGCGCACTCCCTGCTGGGCATCATCAACGACATCCTTGACTTCTCCAAAATCGAGGCGGGCAAACTGGATATTGAACATATCGAATTTGGACTGGATGCCGTTCTGGAGCAGTTGACCAACGTGGTGGGTTATCAGGCAGAAGCAAAAGGTGTGGAGTTCTTGATTCGCTACGACCCCAACATTCCCGCCACCCTGATTGGCGACCCCTTGCGCCTGGGGCAGGTGCTGGCCAACTTGTGCAGTAATGCGGTCAAGTTCACCGAGACGGGCGAAATAGAACTATCACTGCAGGCAATGGAAGTCAGCGCAAGTGACCTAACCCTGAAGGTCAGCGTGCGCGACACTGGCCTGGGCATGAGCCCGGAGGTGCAGGCCCGCCTGTTCGAGAAATTTACCCAAGCCGACCAGACCACCACCCGGCGCTTTGGTGGTACCGGCCTGGGGTTGGCCATCAGCAAAAATCTGGTGGAGTTGATGCATGGCCGTATCTGGATCGACCACTCGCAGCCTGGCCTGGGAACCACGATGTGCTTCACCGCGAAACTGCAGGTAGCACAGCGACTGGCATTGGTAGGGCAGGCAGGCCCACTACTGCAAGGACTCAAAGCCCTCGTGGTGGACGACAATGAGGCCGCACGCGAAATTCTGGCTGAGATGCTGCGCTTCTTTCAACTTGAAGTGGCTACTGCCGCCAATGGCACCGTAGCGCTTGCCGTGCTGAAGTCGGCTACTGAACACCCGTTTGACCTGGTGCTAATGGACTGGCGCATGCCCGGCATGAACGGCGATCAGGTGGCCCAGCGCATCCATCAGGATGCCTCACTGACCCATCAGCCCAAGATCGTCATGGTGACCGCCTACGGCCGCGAAGATGTGATGCGCCTGTCCGAGCAGGCCGGTATCAACGGATTTTTGATCAAGCCCGTGTCCCCTTCGACACTGCTGGACACCGTGATGTCGGTGCTGGGCCGCAACACCGTACTGGGTAAAACCGAGCCACGTGGCATCACCATGAACGTGCCAGCCAGCGGCGGCACGCTGGCCGGAGCCCGCGTACTTTTGGTAGAGGACAACGACATCAATCGCGAATTTGCCAGTGAATTGCTGCGCACCGAAGGTATCGAGGTGACGGAAGCCATCAATGGCAAAGAAGCCGTTGATAAAGTACAACTACAAACCTTTGATGCCGTGCTGATGGACATCCAGATGCCGGTAATGGACGGACTGAAGGCTGCTGTAGCCATCCGTGCCTTGGCGCAGACGGCGACAGAATCTCAGAAAGTCCGATTCACATCTCTGCCCATCATTGCCATGACGGCGCTGGCCATGGCGCAAGACGCTGAAAAAGTCCTGGCCGCTGGCATGAATGACCACATCACCAAGCCCATAGCGCCCGAGCGGTTGATGGCATCGCTGGCGCATTGGATCAAATTGCCTCCAGACCGCGCGCAATCTTCGGCGGCATCGGCTGACGCACGGGCGTCGCCAGAGTTTCCACCGGATTTACTGGCCTTGCACAGCCTTGACGCCCGATCAGGAATTCGACGCATTAGCGGGCGTGCAGAGGCCTATCGCAAGCAACTCAAACGCTTTCGCGAGCACTATGCCGACGCCCCCGAGCAACTTCAGCACCTGCTCAAAGAACAAGGCACCGAACCCGCCGAAGAGTATTGCCATGCTCTCAAGGGCGTGACGGGCAATCTGGGCGCTGATGCGCTCTACCATCAGGTTTCTGCCCTGGATGCTCAGCTCAAGCAGGGTCAAAAGCCTGGTCAACCTGAATTGGCGCAAATGAGAGAGTTGGTTGCCCAGGTGATCGCTGACATCGACAGCCTGCAGCAGCCCCAGGCAACCGAGCAACAAGCGTCTGGCACGCTGCTGTCAGAGACTGAGCTCGCAGCACAATTAGCTGATTTGACCGATGCACTGCAGCAAGATCTGGGCGCGGCAGAAGACTTGCTGGAAAAATTGCTGGCTCGATCGGTAGGCACTGTGCATGAATCTGCCATCCGCGACATAGCAGAAAAAGCTGATGCCTTTGCCATTGATGATGCCGTGGCCCTGGTGCAGGCCCTGCGTGATCGCCTTTCAACGCCCACTCATGAGGCCCCTCTATGATCTCGCTCGCCATGGATCGCCCGCGCATTTTGATCGTCGATGATGTGAATGGGCGGCGGCTGCTAACCGTGGCGAATGACTTTTGAAACTACAGACCGGATCCAAAACTTTGTCCCGACCAATGACGTTCCAAATTGATGGTGGTCTTCAGGGAAAAATGGCTGGCTCCACCAGTCTCGCTCGTGACTTTCATGATGCCCGATTGGTCGCCATTTAGCAACCGCGGAATTGTCTTCGTGTCCAGTGGAGAACTAACAGTTGCTCAAGCTGTTGAGTAGGGATGCATCCATTTTGTTGGCTCGCGTTTGGCGGTCCCCCAGAGGCTCTATCGGACGGTCATGGATCCAGCAAAAAACAAAATCCCGCTCTTGGGGCCAGCCACAGTCGCCAAGTCAGCGCTGTGGGTGTAGAGTGTGTATCGAGGTCGGCCAGCCAGCGCCACACCTATACAGGAGTTCGCATCATGTGCAGCGCATGTCTGAAGTCACCTAGTGCCGTCATAGGCAGATTACTCTTGGTCTGCACGATCCTTCTGGGTGGCACAAGCAGCATGGCAGCAGAGTCGACCAGCCTGCGCTATTTCCCGGCAGGGGATATTTACGAGTACCGCTGGAAGCTGCTGGAACTCGCGTTAGAGCACACTCAGGACAATCAGAGCCTGCCAAAACTACAGGCGGTTGCCGAAGGTGCCACCCAAAATCGCGGCATGGAGATGCTGTTGGCAGGCGACCTGGACGTGATGGCGCTTGGGGCCAACGAAGAACGTGAAAGCAAGTTGCTGCCCGTCAAGATCGACATGTTGCGCGGCATTGTGGGTTTCAGGCTTCTGATCATCCGCAGCGCGGATCAGCCCCGCATGGCCCGCATGAGTGCTGAAGACCTGCGAAAGCAACTCACCTTTGGTCTCAACAGTCAGTGGGCCGATGTGCCAGTCATGCAAAAAAATGGCTTCACTGTGGTCACCTCCACCAGTTACGAAAACCTGTTTGACATGCTCAAGGCGGGTCGCTTCGATGCCTTCCCGCGCGGACTGAATGAGGCCCAGCGCGAGCTCGATGAACGCCAGGCCCGTTACCCCGAACTGGCGGTGGAGCGGACCAAGGCCATCTATTTCCCGTTCCCTATCTATTTTTGGGTCAACAAGAACAACCCCGCTCTCGCCGCACGCATCGAACGTGGCTTGAAACTGGCGCTACAAGACGGGTCGTTTCGCAAACTCTTTGAAAGTTATCACGCCCGCGAAATCGCCGCTCTGCAACACGCCAAGCGTCAGGTGATCCGGCTTGACAACCCAATCTTGCCCCCCAATAACGCCCTGCCAGACACAAGCTGGTGGTGGCCTGACGGACCAGCCCCGCGCTGACACCGCCTGCCGCGTTGCGCGTGCATCACACCATGACAACCTCCAGCCCACCTGAGAGTCCCCGCCATACGCTGGGTCGGCGCCTGTTGCTGGCCATGTTGCCATGGTATGCCCTGCTGGCATTGAGTGTGACCGTTCTGCAATTGATGGTGCAGTATGTGTGGGTGGCCGACACCATCAGCCGCGACTTGGCATCATTGGGGCGTACAGCACAGCCCAGCGCCGTTGAAGCCGTGTGGGAGCTCGATTCAGCCAGATTGAGTTCGGTCAGTCACGGCTTGTTGCAAAACGCCATCGTCACCGGGGTGCGCATCACCAGCGACAAGGATGTCACGCTGATAGCCGAAGACAACACGCCACCAGCCAGGAGCTGGAAAGAACGCTTGCTGGACGGCATCTACCAACAGCAACACATTGCACTGGAGCGCCAGGGTGTCAACGGGCAGCCACAAGCCATCGGCCAACTTGTCCTGTATGCCAACCGGGCGGTGTTGTGGGATCGGCTAAAAACCAGTTTCTTGATGGTGATGCTGAGCTCGCTGCTGGTCACCGCCGGGCTGTGGATGATCTTCTCGTGGGCCATCCAGAAACTGCTGTCAGACAGCGTGACGCGTATCTCCCGGGCTGTGGCGCTGTGGCAGTTCAAGACTGAAGGCGTGCGCGCTCAGGTTATTGACTATCCCTACGATGACGAACTGGGCGAACTGGTGCATGCCCTGGATGACAGCCGCGTGCAACTCTCTGACACCTTGCAGCAGCTCAACACAGTCAACCAGAATCTGGAGCATCTGGTGACCGAGCGCACCCAGCAGCTTCAAAAGGCCAAGGACGAGGCGGATGCTGCCAATTTGGCCAAAAGCCAGTTTCTGGCCAACATGAGCCACGAGATTCGCACGCCGATGAATGCCATTTTGGGCATGTTGTACCTGGCTTTGCGGGTCGAAGTGCCGCCCGCACTGCACAACTACCTGTCCAAAGCCCAAAGCGCCGCGCACTCCCTGCTGGGAGTCATCAATGACATTCTGGATTTCTCCAAAATTGAGGCGGGCAAACTGGAAACGGAGTTCATCGAGTTCGGACTGGACACAGTGCTGGAGCAGTTGACCAACGTGGTGGGCTATCAGGCAGAAGCCAAAGGCGTGGAGTTCCTGATCCGCTACGACCCCAACATCCCTGCCACGCTGATCGGCGACCCATTGCGCCTGGGTCAGATTCTGGCCAATGTATGCGGCAATGCTGTCAAGTTCACAGAGTTAGGCGAGATTGAGCTTTCGCTGCAGGCTCAGGAAATCAGTTCGACAGGCATGACCCTGAAAGTCTGCGTGCGCGACACCGGCATTGGCATGAGCCCGGAAGTGCAGGCCCGTTTGTTTGAAAAATTCACCCAGGCCGACCAGACTACCACCCGGCGTTTTGGCGGCACCGGGCTGGGACTGGCCATCAGCAAGAATCTTGTCGAGCTGATGAACGGACGCATCTGGATTGAAGACTCCCGGCCAGGGTATGGCACCAAAATGTGTTTCGCCGTGACGTTGCAGGTTGCCCAGAAGGCGATGGCGCACAGACGCTCGCTGGCCGAGCAGACCGGCACGCTGCTACAGGGCGTGCGGGTGCTGGTGGTGGATGACAACGAGGCATCGCGCGAAATTCTGGCCGAGATGCTGCGCTTTTTCCACATGGAGGTGGTCACCGCTGCCAACGGCAATGCTGCATTGAGTGCTTTGCGTGCTGCGCAAGACACACCGTTTGCGCTGGTGTTGATGGATTGGCGCATGCCGGGCATGAACGGTGATGAGGTCGTTCAGCGCATCCACCAGGACAGCGTATTGACACATCAGCCCAAGATCGTGATGGTGACCGCTTATGGCCGTGAAGACGTGATGCAGTTGTCCACGCAGGCAGGGGTTGACGGCTTCTTGATCAAGCCGGTGTCGCCATCCACGCTGCTGGACACTGTGCTGTCTGCGCTGGGGCGCGCGGCAGTGCTGGGCAAATCTGATTCGCCTCAGCATTGCGCTAGAACCCAGATCAGCGCAAACCCACTTGCTGGTGCCCGAATTCTGCTGGTGGAAGACAACGATATCAACCGCGAATTCGCCAGTGAACTGCTGCGCAGTGAAGGCATGGAGGTGGACGAGGCTGTCAATGGTCAGGAAGCGGTGGATAAGGTGCGGCAGCAGATTTTTGATGCCGTTTTGATGGATATTCAAATGCCTGTGATGGACGGTTTGGAAGCGGCTAGTGCCATTCGCGCGCTCGCACCGCAGGCAGCTGAGGTGGACAAAGCACGTTTTACGGGCCTACCCATCATCGCCATGACGGCGCTGGCCATGCGACAGGATGGCGAAAGGGTGCTGGCCGCCGGCATGAACGACCATGTCACCAAACCCATTGCGCCCGAGCGGTTGATGGCATCGCTGGCAAAGTGGATTCACCTGCCCGCAGACCGTGCCCGCGCTGCCAGCTCCGTCATCACTGCGCCAGAGTCCGCGGAGTTTGCGCCAGAATTGTTGGCACTGGGCAGCCTGGATGTCCGTTCCGGCATACGCCGCATCGGTGGACGTGCAGAGGCCTACCGCAAGCAGCTCAAGCGCTTTCGCGAGCACTATGCCGACGCCCCAGAGCAACTTCAGCACCTGCTCAAAGGACAAGGCACCGAGCCCGCAGAAGAGTATTGCCATGCGCTCAAGGGCGTGACGGGCAATCTGGGCGCTGATGCACTGTATCGTCAGGTCTCTGCCCTGGATGCCCGGCTCAAGCAGGGTCAAAAGCCGGGCCAGACTGAATTGGCGCAGATGAGCAAGCTGGTAGCCCAGGTGATCGCTGACATTGACAGCCTGCAGCAGCCCCAAGCAGCCGAGCAACAAGCGTCTGGCACGCTGCTGTCAGAGGCTGAACTGGCAATCCAATTAGCTGATTTGACCGATGCACTGCAGCAAGATCTGGGCGCGGCAGAAGACTTGCTGGAAACATTGCTGGCTCAATCAGTTGGCACTGTGCACGACTCTGCCATCCGTGATATTGCAGAAAAAGCCGACGCCTTTGCCATTGATGATGCCGTGGCCCTGGTGCAGGCCCTGCGTGATCGCCTTTCAACGCCCACTCATGAGGCCCCTCTATGATCTCGCTCGCCATGGATCGCTCGCGCATTTTGATCGTCGATGATGTGAATGAAAACCTTCACGCGTTGATGAACGTTCTGCGAAACCATTACGCCATTCAGGCTGCCACCAGCGGGGAGAAAGCGTTGGAACTGGCGCAGCGACAGCCGCGCCCTGACCTGATTCTGCTGGACATCAAGATGCCTGGCATGGACGGTTATGCGGTCATGAAAGTGCTGAAATCCAACCCGCTGACGAACGATATCCCAGTAATTTTTGTCACTGCATTGTCTGAGGCAACGGATGCAGAAGTCGGTCTAGCCCTTGGCGCTTGCGACTACATCGCCAAGCCGATCCAGCCGGAACTTCTATTGTTGCGAGTCAAGACCCATTTGGAGTTGCGCCGCTACCGGCAGTTGGAGGAAGAGCTAGGTGCCAGCCGCCGTGGTGAACATGCCGGGCTGCCCAGCTTGCTTGTGGTGGATGATGTTCCAGAAAATATTCATGGTCTGCTCGCCGCTCTGCACGACGAATACAGGGTGGTGGTCGCCAACAATGGCGCACGCGCCGTAGAGCTGGTGCAGGGACCCACGCCGCCTGATCTGGTACTGCTGGACATCGTCATGCCGAATATGGATGGCTACGAAGTGTGTCGGCGCATCAAGGCCATGCCCGAGGGCAAGCCGATCCCGGTGATTTTTGTCACCGTTGTGGAAGCCACACAAAGTAAGGTTGCTGGTTTTGATGTCGGCGCGGCCGACTACATTACCAAGCCGTTTGACATTGACGAGGTACGTGCCCGCATCCGCACCCACTTGGAGCTCAGCCGCCTGCAGCGCCATCTCGGGCAACAGGTGGTGCAACGCACACAGCTGCTGGAGGACAGCCGGGAACAATACCGCATCCTGGCCGACTACTCACCCAATTGGGAATACTGGCTGTCCCCCGAAGGCAACTATTTGTATGTATCACCGGCCTGTACCAGTGTCAGCGGCTATGCACCGGCGGACTTTTTTGCCGATGCCACGCTAATGGACAAACTGATTCACCCAGAAGACCTGCAAGGCTGGCGATCCGGGAAGATGCCAGCCGATACAGCGGCGGCGCCCCAGATTCTGCGGCTGTGTGCCAAGGACGGGAGCGAGCGCTGGGTCGAACATATCGCCAAAAGGGTGCTGAGTGGGGCAGGAGTGCCCTTGGGCTTACGCGGCTCGTACAGTGACGTGACGCTGCGGCGCCAAGCGGAGCAAAAGCTTGACTTTCTGACGCACCGCGACCCGCTGACGGGACTACCCAATCGCACCCTGTTTGCCGAGTTGCTAAGTCACGCCGTGACGCTGGCTAAACACAACGCTTCGGAGTTTTCGCTGCTGTTCATCAACCTAGACAACTTCAAGACCATCAACGAAAGTCTAGGCCACAGTGCCGGTGACCGAATCCTGATTGAAGTTGCCCATCGCCTGCAAGCCCTGATGCCCGGGGTGGAGGCCATTGCGCGCATCGGCGGCGATGAGTTCAACATCATCGTCGAGCGCAACGCTGTTAGCCCTGGTATTGACCTGGTGGCGCAGCGTCTAATTGACGCCTTGTCTCAGCCCTATCTCTTGGAAAGTCAAAGCGCTTACATAGGCGCCAGCGTAGGCATTGCGCAGTACCCGGCTGATGGTCACGATGCCGAAACACTGCAAAGTCATGCCGATGCCGCGTTGCACCGTGCCAAGCAACAGGGTCGTGGTGTTTTGCGCTTCTTCTCGCCAGAGATGACCATGCTGGCAAAATCAAGGTTGTCGTTAGAAGCTGATTTGCGGCGCGCTGTCAATCAGGGTGAGTTGTGCCTGTATTACCAACCGCAAGTGGACTTGATCAGCGGTCAGATAATCGGGCTGGAGGCACTGGTACGTTGGTGTCACCCGGTGCGTGGACTGATCTCCCCTGCTGATTTCATCCCACTGGCCGAAGAGTGCGGGTTGATCGTGAGCCTGGGAGACTGGGTTTTGAATACGGCCTGTCAACAGATCAAACACTGGACAGAAAGCGGCCTGGCGCCACTTCAAACCGCGGTGAACGTTTCAGCCGTGCAGTTCAACCGTGGCAATGTGCTGGAATCTGTCAAGAGCGCGCTGAAGGACTCGGGCATCGCGGCGCATCAGTTGGAGCTTGAAATCACCGAAAGTAGCGTCATGGCGGATCGTGATCGGGTGTTTCAAACGCTGGCAGACATCAAGGCTCTGGGCGTACGCTTGTCCATTGACGACTTTGGCACGGGTTACTCCTCACTGGCATACCTGCAGCAATTGCAGGTTCACAAGCTCAAGGTCGACATGTCTTTCGTGCGCGATATGACTCGCAATAGCAGCAACGCATCCATTGTCAAGGCCGTGATCGCCATGGGCCACAGCCTGGGGCTGGAAGTGATTGCAGAAGGGGTTGAAGTAATGGGTCAGGCACGCTATCTGCGAGCCTTGCAATGCGATGTCATGCAAGGCTACATGATCAGTCGCCCGCTACCTGTTGAGGCCATCACACAATTTTTGATTGACTACACGCCTGTCGTTGTTTCAGTCGAAAACGAAGGTGCGTCCACCCTGCTGTTGGTGGACGACGAACCGCACGTCCTGTCTGCACTGAGCCGTGTATTGCGCCGGGAAAACTACCGCATCCTTACTGCAAACAGTGGTGACGAGGCCTTGGCTGTGCTCGCCCACAATACGGTGGGGGTGATCCTGACCGATCAGCGCATGAGCAATATGACGGGTACCACCCTGCTGGCCATAGTCCGAGGGCTATATCCCGACGTGGTGCGCATTGTCTTGTCAGGTCACCTGGATGTTGAAAGCCTGGCGGAAGCCATCAACCAGGGAGAGATATACAGATTTTTATCCAAACCCTGGAATGAGGCAGAACTGCTGGAAACGATACGCAGCGGTTTTCGTCACTACGGTACGAGCTTAAAATCAACTTTACCGAGTCAGCCATGAATTGGTTTCACTGAGGCGCCTATTACAAATTATTTTTGTTTCTCTCGGCAGATTCGAGAAATTTGGACCACTATGATGAACGATTGACAGCTATGAGTGAGATGGGTCTGGCCGCGAAAGCCCTGTCATTGACGATCTGATTGAGCAGTTGGGTGCGCAATTCGATCACCAAACTTACCAAGGCAATGAGCCGTTTCGCACAGCGGCTAAACCTTTTTTCACCTGATTAGCCGCCTACCTACCCTGCGGCCTCACCACCGGTCCAACCACCCCCTCCAGGTTTGAAGCAATCGCCTTGCGGTACTCCGAGACATAAAACTCCACCGCCTTGTCCTGATCGTCACCATTGTTGGACAGAAAGTTGAAGGCGTTGTAGCGGCCCGCGGCAAACAGGATTGCAGCGCTGACTTCACCATCTTGGCCACCTTCAGCCAGTTGATTGGCAAGTTCGATGAACTTGTCCACGAGCTTGAGGAATTCTGGTGGGTAGGCCATGCTGGCATTCATAAGTTGTGTCATTGGCTGATGAAGTCGCAGTAGCTAACTTAACCCGCCAAATTGACTTGCTCTGACGCCAAATGCAGACTCCATAAAGACACACTCGGGCTGATACTGATGCCCTTGCAAGGAAACAAATTATTGCCGGTGCAGTAGTCGCACAGAGCCGAATGTATATCCGAGAGTTCGTGCGAGCTTGTGTGATCCGTGGTGGAAGCGACCTTTGCTCGGTGCATGAGCTGGACAAGGTGCGCGTGGTGCGCATCATTTCCCACTGTTGTCAAATATATTGACACAGCATCGTAAAGCAAGCCGGATCGCTTTCTGTCCCAATGCGACATGTTTCATACCCCCGATGTGCATATTCCGCGTGATCGCGGACACGATTCCACGCTGATGGCGGGCAGTATTCCGCTGTGATGGCGGACGGCATTCCACACGATCGCGGACAGCGTTCCGCGTTCATGGCGGACACCATTCCAAATTGATGGCGGACAGACGTCGTTGCTCTGAGTGACCTTTAACCGGGCATAAGCTCGCCGGTTTTTTCTACCGGAGCCGAGCAATGCCCACACCAAGGGTCCCCATGAGTAAACAACGACAAATTCTTCAACTTCTGCACGATGGTCACCTCAGCACCCGTGAGGTGGCGGCTGCCCTGCACATCTCCAAATCCAGTGTCGGCGACATCGCCAAAGCGGCTCGCCTGGCGGGTCTGGACTGGGAGGCAGCCAGCAAGCTCAGTGATGATGAACTCAGTGCGCGCATCTACCGCCCTGGCACGGTGCGCAGGTCTGCACTGATCGAGCCAGACTACAACCACCTGTATCGCGAGCTCAAACGCGCTGATGTCACCCTGCAACTCCTGTGGGAGGAATACCAGGGGCAGCATGGCTCCAACGCCTACAAGTACAGCGCCTTTTGCGACCGATTTCGGCATTGGAGCAAGACGCTGAAACTCTCCATGCGGCAGATTCATCCGGCCGGTGAGCGGGCCTTTCTGGACTTTGCCGGTCATACGGTACCCATCATCGATGCGCACACCGGTGAGATCACGCAGGCGCAGATATTCGTCGCCGTTCTGGGGGCCTCCAGCTACACGTTTGCTTGTGCCACCCAGGCGCAAAAGGTCCAGGACTGGGTCCTGTGCACCATCGCCGCACTGGAACATTTCGGTGGTGTACCGCGCTAATCGCCAGCTGGCGATTAGCGCGGTCTGGGCTCTCCATTTAACCGGAGTTAGTGCCCCGCCTCCATGGCCGGCCTTGGGGAGGCATCTCCAGGCTGTTCGGATGCCCTCGTTGCGTTGGTGGTTTGGGGGACACCGTCCTGGGCCGTTGGGCGGCGACCAAAT
>CAIVHU010000002.1 GCA_903905735.1 uncultured beta proteobacterium | reverse complement strand
GCAGGACACCCCAACTATTATTGGTGTAATCAACCTTGCCAACTCGAAGATAGTTTCCGGAGGATGGAGCAAACAACATTTCCGTCACCATTCCGCTTGGGTTGCCGCTGAAGTCCATCAGAAAACTCAACCATTCGGTTGTGCCTGCGGTGCCCATCGACAATTCCCGGGTAGCACTCGATGAAGAATAGTCATTTGGCGCAAAGACCGCCCTGTTGCCGGAAGAAGTTGTGCCTGGATAGTTCAAACTGCCCGAACCGACTGTGAAGGTTGAAGCAGTTGACCAAGGTCCCAGTAGGCCAGTGCCGCCATTCTGTGATGAGAGCCCCGCTCCGGCGGTGTAGTTGAAGTCCTCGGCGATGGGTGTTGCGTTAACCGCCGTTGCGCCAAGCGCGATTGCGGCAACCAGCAAAGCGCGCACGTAAGCCTGCATGATCATCCACTCCTCTAGGTTGTTTACCGCTTTGTACGGCGATTTTGGAAATATCGAAAACTTTCTCAGATGAAACGCATTGCCAAGCAAAAACCCCGACCCCCTATACAGAAAGCACAGAGAGTTGCAGCGGACAAAAGCAGCAAGCATTCGGCAATAAACCCATTCATTTCGATCGCCAAGCAAAATCCGTACCCATAGGATGCCAAACTTAGATGTTGATTTAAATCAATCAGTTAGTTGAGCCTTCAAATAAATTGCTATCGTGGGTGTAAAGAAAGTTGACATTTTTACCCGTGAAAAATCGCAAAAATTGAACGGCGGTTACGCTATTGAAAACCCGACGACCAACCGCTGTACTCATACTCCGGCAGTGGCCTTGAGCACTGATCACGCTGCCGAAAGGAAAGGACGACGACTGGTCGCCCAGCCAGATACTGCTAATTGAACTGCCAGGGAGCGGCTATTCACCTATACCCGCTCCCGCTGCATTGAAGCCAGTGGTAGCACCCTTAAAAATCGCATCCACCGAACATAGGAACTTGGTCTTGACAGAGTATGCCGAAGTCCTATCCCCAGCGTTGGCTATCTGGCAGGCATTTCGGCAATGTGTTTCTACCCGCCGCGCCAACAAAGCATCCAACTTCGTTGAAGGCGGGTGGTGAGGTTTGTGGGCGCAGGCCTCATTCGCGTGGCGTTGCAGTCTGCGCGCCCGAACACACGGCAAAGCCTCAGAAACAAGTACAACTCACGCCGACGCCCGCGAGCAAACCGGAGAACGCAAACCCCACCACCCGCCTGGCGCCAGGTTTATCGAGCGAATAAATCACTATATAAAAAGTAGCTGCTTGCGCTTTTTACAAAAGGGCTAGAGCCATATTTCTTATATAAGATCCCAACCCACTTTAAACGCTGAACATATCCAAACCGCCCGCCTGGTTGGCTGGCGGGGTCACGCCCAGATGCCGGTACGCCGCCAGCGTGGCAATGCGCCCGCGCGGGGTGCGTTGCAGGTAGCCCTGCTGGATCAGGTAGGGCTCGATCACATCCTCGATCGTTTCGCGCTCTTCGCCAATGTTTGCAGCAATGTTGTCCAGCCCGACCGGGCCGCCGTCAAAGCGGTGGATCACCGCCTCCAGCAGCTTGCGGTCCATCAGATCGAACCCCTGTGGGTCTACATCCAGCATGGCCAGCGCGCGGTTGGCAATATCCAGCGTGATCTCACCCACTCCTTTCACATCGGCATAGTCACGCACCCGGCGCAGCAGCCGGTTGGCAATGCGTGGTGTACCGCGTGAACGCCTGGCAATCTCAAAGCCGCCCTGCTCGTCGGTCGGCACGTTCAAAAGGCCCGCACTGCGCTTGACGATGCGCGCCAGCTCTTCCGCGGTATAAAACTCCAGCCGCGCGACAATGCCAAAGCGGTCGCGCAGCGGGTTGGTCAGCATGCCGGCGCGCGTGGTGGCACCGACCAGGGTGAAAGGTTGCAGGTCAAGCTTGATAGAGCGCGCCGCCGGGCCTTCGCCGATCATGATGTCGATCTTGTAGTCTTCGAGCGCCGGGTAGAGGATTTCCTCGACCACCGGGCTCAGGCGGTGGATTTCGTCGATGAAGAGCACATCGTTTTTTTCCAGATTCGTCAGCAGGGCTGCCAGATCCTTGGGTTTTTCCAGCACCGGGCCGCTGGTTTGCCGCAGATTGACTCCCAATTCATGCGCGATGATGTGCGAGAGCGTGGTTTTACCCAGGCCCGGCGGGCCAAACAGCAACACGTGGTCCAGCGCCTCGTCTCGCTTCTTGGCGGCACTGATGAAAATCTCCAGCTGTTCACGCGCCTTGGTCTGGCCGACGTATTCATCGAGCAGCTTGGGTCGCAAGGCACGCTCAATGGCCTCCTCGTTGGGGGACGCTGGGGCGTTGGACACCACGCGTTTGGCTGGCGCTGGGGCGAAATCGTCGGTCTGGATACTCACGGCGGGCTCGGTTACGGGGAAAGACAGGCACTATAGCGCTCAACACCCGGGGCATTTATGCCGATAAGATGACATGAGACTTTATCCAAGCTGTACCGACGCCGGATCAGACATGATTACACGCACCACTCCCATGCCCCGCGCGCAAGGCCGCGAGGTGCAGACTGCTTGCTTACCCCATCGTGGCTGGCCCCAACAAGCTTGGGTAGTCGGCTTCTGCGTGTTGTTTCTGGCAGGTGCCTGGTCGGTCACGCACGCTGCGGAGCACGCCGCCCCAGCAGAAGCGGCTGCCGCCAAAGTCATTGCAAAGCCAGCCGCAGCAGCCTCGGATGCGGCTGAAGCAACAGGTTCAGTGGACATCGGTGCCGACATCAAAAAGGCAATTCGCGAGCAAATGCTTGGCAAGAAAAAGTTCACCCTGATCGTCGGTGATAAACCAGAGAAAGTGCCCACGGGAACTCCCACCGCAGCCGCATCCAAGCCAGCTGCCAACACCCACATCAAGCCAGAGACTCATGCAGCACCCGATGATGTAGCACCCGCCCAGGTCATGCGTGCACCAGCTGTCGCACCACATCCAGGCGAGCACGCGTCCAAAGTTGTCGTCAACCCGCGTGCCAGCCGCGACTACATCAAATCCAGGGCCGCCAGCCTGGCCTGGCATCCGGTCGAAGAGCCCCGGCACGTCGACGAGCATCCCGCCGATGTGCACTGGTCCTATTCCGGCAAGACCGGCCCGCAGGCCTGGGGACAACTGAAACCCGAATTCAACACCTGCGCCATTGGCAATCGGCAATCGCCCATCAACATCGAAGACTCTTACACCTTGCAAGGGCCGGCCGAGCCGCTGCATTTCAACTACCAGCCTTCCACGGGAACCGTGGTCAACAACGGCCACACCATTCAGGTGAATGTCGAGGGCCACAACACGCTCACCGTGCGTGGTTCGGTTTACAACCTAGTGGAGTTCCACTTTCACACGCCGTCGGAAATGCAGGTGAACTACCGCAGCTACGCGATGGTGGCGCATCTGGTGCACAAGAATGCCGAGGGTGAACTCGCGGTGGTGGCCGTGCTGCTGGACCCGGGTGAGGCCAACGCACTGATTGACAAGGTCTGGACCTACATGCCGCTCGATGTGGGTGACGAGGTGCGCATGCCGCCCGGCCTGCTGGACATGAACGAATTGCTGCCCAAAGACCAGCGTTATTACCAATTTCTCGGGTCACTGACCACACCGCCGTGCACCGAGGATGTGCTGTGGATGGTGATCAAGCAGCCCACCCAGATCAGCCCGACCCAGTTGCGCCTGTTCCAGCAGCTCTACCCCAGCAACGCGCGGCCGGTGCAACCGGTCAATGGCCGTCCGATTCGCAATGCGCAGTAGGCTGCGAGACGGGTAGCCAGACCCGAAAGGTGGCACCACGCCCCGGTTCGCTTTTGACCTCGAAGCGGCCGTGGTGCTGGCTGACGATGCCATAGGACACTGACAGACCCAGCCCGGTGCCCTTGCCCACCGGTTTGGTGGTGAAAAACGGGTCAAAAATATGCGGCAAATCTTGTGCCGCGATGCCTTGGCCGTTGTCCGCCACCTCCACCCACACCTCGTCGCCCCGGCGGCCGGTGCGGATGGTGATCACGCCCTGGCCTTCAATCGCCTGAGCGGCGTTTTGCAGCAGGTTCAAAAACACCTGATTGAGCTTGGACAGCACGCATTCCACAGCCGGCAAGTCACCGTACTCTTTACGCAACTCGCAGCGGCTCCCGATCTGGCTCCAGAACACACCGAGCGTGCTCTCAATGCCCTGGTGAATGTCCTCACCCCGCCAGATATCTATGGTGTCGGTGCGGGCAAAGTCGTTGAGCGAGCGCACGATGCGCTTCACACGGTCTAGCCCCTCTTGCGACTCATCGAGCAACGGCAGGATGTCTTCCTTGATGTAGGACCAATCCATGCGCTTCTTGAGCACCGCCAGGGTGTTCCACTTGATCGGCTCCTTGCCCACAAAGTGTTCGGCCACTTCATAGGCAGCGATGATCTCCAGACAATGCCCCACATAGGTTTTGAGCGTGCTGAAATTGGCGTTGACAAAACCGATGGGGTTGTTGATTTCATGCGCCACGCCGGCCGCAAGCAAGCCGATGGAGGCAAGCTTTTCAGACTGTAGCAACTGGCTTTGGGCCAGCGCCAGTCGGGTGTTTGTGGCTTTCAATTCGGCGTTGGACTGTTGCAGCGCGGCAGCACTCTGCTTGAGCTTGAAATTGGTCTGGGCCAGCTCCTGCTGCACCTGCGCGTAGCTGCGGTTGAGCTCCAGCACCGTGTCGGTCACATGCTCCAGTTCGGCAATGTCAAATTCAGCCAGCAGGTGCAACTGCGCATCGGCACGCCAGACGCGGGCCTTGAGCGTGCGGGTCTTGCCCGCGTAGTCACCCAGGGTCAGCAGGCCGGTGTAAATCTCATCGGTCTCATCGGCGACCCGCTTGAGCAGGCTGGCAAAGTCGGGCTGGATGAAATAGCGCGCCACCTGGGTGCTGCCCAACACCGGCTCTGCATCGTCAATCAAGCGCAAAAACCCGGCATTGGCTTGCTTCAACACCCCGGATTCGCTCACGCTGGCCGTTACGACCCCGAGCAGGGGTGAGAGCTCTAGCAAAAAGTCCTTCATAGCTGACCCGCGCCGGGTGCAGCCATCTGACTGGCACGCATCACAGCGGCCTGGGCGTTGACACCGCTGGCATCCGCGCCCAGCACCTCGGACAGGCGGCTAAATCGGTTCACGGCCAGCCCACCGATCATCACGGCGGGCCTGCCAGGACCTAGCTTTTCCTGCAACTCGCCAATCACCTCCTTGACCACGCGCAACTGCTGCGGGAAAGATACCGACAACCCCACCAGATCGGGTCTGGCATCCACAATTTGCGCCACCAGCGCCCGGGTAGGCACGTCTGCCCCCAGGTACTGCACCTGCCAGCCCGCCAGCGAAAACGCATCCGACACCATCGCCAGGCCCACGGCGTGCTGGTTGCCCTGCACACAGGCCAGGATCACGCTTTTGCCAATCTGAGCGGGCGGTGGCGAGCGCAGCAGCCCCATCGGCATGACCATCTGCACGATGGCGGTGGCCATGTGCTCCTGCGCCACCGAGATCTGGTTGGCCTGCCACTTTTCACCAATCTGGTAGAGCGCGGGCTGGATCAAGTGCATTTCCACCTCTACCAGATTGTGGCCGCCGTCCATGGCACGGTTCATCACCGCCAGGGCCTCAAGCCGGTCACCACGCAACAGGGCGGCTTCAAACGCCTGGGCCTGTGGCCAAACCGCTTGCGGCAATGGCACAGGTGCGGACGATTTACCAGCCTGCAAAAAACCGTCCCTGGCCGCGGCGAGCGACTGCACCACGACGGCCCCCGGACCCACGTCCATGGTCTGCTTGAATGCTTCCCCCAACCAGTCCAGCGACAGCGCCAGATGTTCCGAGGGAATGGCGCGCGCCACCAGCACCGAGTCCAGCCAGATCAGGTAGTCCACCATCGGCTGCAACAAGCCGAATTCGAGCACCGGGCGCAAAAACTCCAGGTGAAAGCTCAAATCTTCCTGGCAGGCCTGGCGGCCACCGGGGCCAAAACGGGCGTAGGCCGAGCCGTGGGTGGCATAAAAACGCTCAGTCACCGTCTGGATGACATCGCCGCGCACAGCAAAAAATTGCTGCAAGCCCGCAGCATCGAGTGTCTTGAGTGTTGCGTCCAACATTTTTGCCTCATCCTCAGTTCGCAAATACATGAAAGGATTGAATCTCGGTACTGCCACGCACCAGCTTCAGCCCTTTGGGAATGCCCGTGTGGGAAGCATGGTACTCGTGGCTGCGATGCCAGTTCTGGTAGCTGGACTCATCCACCCAGCGCGTCACCAGCCAGACGTCGGCGGTTTTGCCCACCGGGTGCATCACTTCCATGCCCAGAAAGCCGGGCGCACTGTCCACCCTATGCGGGCGTTGGCAAAAAGCGGCATGCACCGCATCGTCAAGCCCGTTGGCGATGGTGAACTTGCTGATGACCACAAATGTTTGCATGCCAGTTCCGAGGGTTTCAAGGGGCGGACAGGGGTCAGATGGAGGGTTTGCAGAGCTGGCCCGCCAGCCATTGACTTAAAGCGCCGTCCGATGTCTCAAAGCCGTGAATGCCGGTGAAAGGGTCTGCTTGCTCCAGCTGGATCTGCCGCTGCAGGTCGCTGTAACGACGTGGCACCATGTCATCCATGCCACGGACCAGCACGGCAACAGCCAACGGATCGTTGGGCAAATCGTCGTCCTGGACCCAAGGTGTTTGCACGCACATGGCAGTGAGGTACGCCTGGAATTCAAAATCGCGGTAAAGCATCGCCATAAGGAGCGCTTTCGAGGTGAGCGTTTCAAACCCCAATATAACGCTGCTACAGCTCGGGGTGAGCGCGAATGTGCTCGTCAATTCAGAGACCTGTTTGCCCGGTTGATGCGGCCGAGCCTGTCGTTCGCCACATGTGCACCTTGGCAACATAGCCGCCCGCCACGGCCACAGCCATCGGCTCAATGCCAAACTGGACAAAACCGAAACGTTCGTACAAAGCTTGTGCGGCGGTGTTCCCCTGCGTCACCGTGAGTTGAACCACGTTGACGTCGGGCCGGGTGTCAAGAAACTGCAGTGCGGTCGTGACCAGGAGGCTGCCCAGTCCACACCCGCGGCAGTGCTCTTTGACGTACATACCCATCAAAGTCACCTTGTGGCGCGCCTTTGCCCGACTTTCAAGGGACAGGCCAACTACGCCAACCAGGGTCTCGCCATCCCATGCGCCAAAAATCACGTCGCCCGGCCCGTTTGTCGTCTGAAGCCGGGTTTCCCACCAGGTCAATGGCAATGCCGCACGCTCTGCAGCGCTGGAGGTAAAGGCTTCGGGATGAAGTGTGTAGGCTTCAAGCATCAGCTCGCGGTACTGAGTAGCCGACTGGGGCGTCAGTCGCAGCACGTTGATCGATGGTGTCATTGGGCTGACCCACTCAGGCATGAAGAACCGTTGCAGCTATTTCGCCAGCGCTCGCAAAGCGAGCTTGATGCCTTCGCTCACGCCCACGTCCTTGGGCAGGGCTTTGAGCGCGGCAGCGGCTTCCTTGTCGTTGTAACCCAGCGCCAGCAGCGCTTGCAGAATGTCGGACTGAGCGTCGCTGGTGACAGTGGCGACCACGCCGATATCCGGACCCATCTTGCCTTTGAGCTCCAGCAGGAGGCGCTCGGCGGTTTTTTTGCCGATGCCAGGCACCTTGATGAGCCGCCCCGCTTCCTGCAAAGTGATGGCCTGGGAGAGCTCCGGCACACTCATGCCGGACAACACCGACAAAGCCGTGCGCGGCCCAACACCGGTGATCTTGATAAGCTGGCGAAACGCCTCGCGCTCAGGCGCTGTGGCAAAACCATAGAGAATCTGCGCGTCTTCACGCACCACAAAATGCGTCAGCAGCGACACTTGTGAGCCCAATTCAGGCAGGTTGTAGAAGGTGCTCATCGGCACCAGTACCTCGTAGCCCACGCCGTGGCAGTCGATGATGATCTCGGGCGGGTTTTTGTGGTCCAGCGTGCCAGTTAACTTGCCAATCATTTTTTGCCTATCATGGGTGACTTCTGAAGGAATTATCAACTTGATTCTGAGACACCTTTTCTCCCCGCCCAACAACACACGCTTAAGCCACCTGTGCGGCCCGATGGACGCGCATTTACGCACCATCGAGACCGGGCTGCAGGTCAAAATTGCGCATCGGCATGAGCAGTTCAAGGTCGATGGCCTCAAGGTCCACGCCCAACGCGCCATGGAGATGCTGCAGGCGCTCTACGAGATGGCGGCGCGCCCGATCGAGCCGCGCACCGTGCAACTGATGCTCTCGGGCGACGGCGATGTGAACGGTGCCGAAGGCCCTTCGCTCAAAACCCGCCGCGCCGACCTGAAACCGCGCTCCATCAACCAGGCGCATTACCTAGACTGCATCGCCAGCCACGATATCACCTTTGGCATTGGCCCGGCCGGCACCGGCAAGACGTATCTGGCAGTCGCCATGGCCGTCGATGCCTTGCAGCGCAGCAGTGTGCAGCGCATCGTGCTGACGCGCCCTGCGGTGGAAGCCGGTGAGCGCCTGGGTTACCTGCCCGGCGATCTGGCGCAAAAGATCGACCCGTATCTGCGCCCGCTGTACGACGCGTTGTACGACCTGATGGGTTTTGAGGCGGTACAAAAAGCCTTTGAGCGCCAGACCATCGAGATCGCGCCGCTGGCCTTCATGCGCGGGCGAACGCTGAACACCGCATTTGTGATCCTGGACGAGGCGCAAAACACCACGCCCGAGCAGATGAAGATGTTTCTGACGCGCATCGGCTTTGGCTCCAAGGCGGTGGTCACCGGCGACGTGAGCCAGATCGACCTGCCCGCCACCCAGCTCAGCGGCCTGATCGATGCCGAACGCGTGCTGCGCAGCGTCGATGGCATCGCCATGTGCCGCCTGACCAGTGCCGATGTGGTGCGCCACCCGCTGGTGGCGCGCATTGTGGACGCGTATGACGCGCCGGGGCGCTACAACCCGCACCCACGTGACGACGCGCTGCCGCCGCCGCTGGCCCCGCCGACCGTCGAGCCACCGCACCTGCCGCCCAAATCACCGGTGCAAGCCCTGCGCGCCGCGCGCAGCCGCAAGAAAACAGCGCCATAGACGCTTCACTATTTATAGCTACTTGCGCATGTCCATCAAGGGCCAGAGGCCGATTTCTTATATATGTCGAAGACCATCACCATGAACCAACTGACCCTCTCGCTGCAATTTGGCAAGCTGCCCGATGCGGCCATCCATCGCGCCGCGCTGCCGCGCCACAAGGTCGCCAAGTGGATTCGCCACGCGCTACAGGACGATGCAGAGATCACCGTGCGCATCGTCGATGCGGTTGAAGGCCAGGCGCTGAACCGCGACTACCGCCAGAAAGACTACGCCACCAACGTGCTGACCTTTGACTACACGCAGGAGCCTATCGTCACCGCTGACCTGGTGCTGTGCGCGCCAGTCGTTGCGGCAGAGGCCAACGAGCAGAACAAAACCCTGGAAGAACATTACGCCCACCTGCTGGTGCACGGCACCTTGCACGCCCAGGGCTGGGACCATGACGAAGATGAAGACGCGCAGGTGATGGAGTTGCGCGAAAGCGACATCATGGCGCGCCTGGGGTTTGAGAACCCGTATGCGGCCTGATGGCCAGCCCTGACGGAACCCTTTGCCCGCGTCTGAATCCTAAGTGCCCATGAGCTCAACATCCCTGTTTTTCCGCCGCCTGATTGCTTTACTTTTAATAGCTATTAGCGCTTTACCCATCTGGGCTAACGCCCAAACTAGCATCTCAAATGTGGTCACCACTGAGCAGGTGCGTGCCGAGCTGATGGCCTACGCGCCCGACGGGGTCGATCCCGGCAAAACCGTCTGGGTCGGGCTGCAACTCACCCACCAGCCGCACTGGCACACCTACTGGAAAAATTCAGGGGACTCCGGCCAACCCACCGAACTGCGCTGGACGCTGCCTACCGGCGTGCTCGCTGGTGACACGGCCTGGCCGATCCCCAAAAACCTGCCCACCGGCACGCTGATGACCTACGGCTTTGACAACACGGTACTGCTGCCCGTGCCTTTGATCATCACGCCCGGCTTCAAACCCTCACCGCTGAGCCCGGAGCTGGAGATCAAGCTGCAAGCCAGCTGGCTGGTGTGCAAGCAGGAATGTGTGCCGCAGGACGGTGAGTTTGTGCTGCGCCTGCCGGTCAAAAGCTCCACAGCGCTCAACGCAGCCGCCTTTGAGGCGGCGTTCAAGGCGCAGCCAGTCCCCCTGACAGGCACCAGCAGCATCACGGTCGACGGCTCGCAGCTCAAGGTGTCGGTCTCTGGCCTGCCCGCCGCCCAGCAAGGCCAGAAGCTCGAGTTGTTCCCCAACGTTCCCGAGGTGATTGACGCGGGTGCCCCCTGGACGCAAGCCTGGGCGGGCGGGGTGTGGACGGCCAGCCTGCCCCTCAATGCGCACCGCAGCGCCAGCCCCGACAGCCTGGAATTGGTGCTGGTGAAGGAACAAGCGGGCCAGCGCAGCGGCTTTGCCACCTCCGCCAAAGTCAGCGGCAACTGGCCTGCCGACGCGGCAGCGGGGGCCATGAGCGCGGCTCAAACAGCGACGCCCACACCTCAGGTGGCAAGGCCCGCAGCGCCTGCCAGCGTGCCCTCCAGCTTCTGGCTGGCGCTCATCGGCGCGCTGCTGGGCGGCATGATACTGAACCTGATGCCCTGTGTGTTCCCGGTGCTGGCGATCAAGGTGGTCAGCTTCACCCGCCACGCCGATGACCGGCGCGGCCACCATATCAGCGGCCTGGCCTACAGCGCCGGCGTGGTGCTGTCGTTTGTGGCGCTGGGCGCATTGATGCTGGCGCTGCGCGGTGCGGGCGAGCAACTTGGCTGGGGCTTTCAACTGCAGTCACCCGCTGTCGTGGCGGCGCTGGCCGTGCTGTTCACCGTGATTGGCTTGAACCTGGCGGGCCTGTTCGAGTTTGGCCAGTTTGTACCCGGCAGCCTGGCCACGCTGGAGGCCAAGAACCCGGCGGTCAACGCCTTTTTGTCGGGCATTCTGGCGGTGGTGATTGCCTCGCCTTGCACGGCACCGTTCATGGGCGCGTCACTTGGTTTGGCGCTGAGTCTGCCTGCGCTGCAGGCTTTGGCGATTTTTGCCGTGATCGGTGTCGGCATGGCCCTGCCCTATCTGGCCGCGAGTTGGTCACCCGCGCTGGCGCGCCTGCTGCCGCGCCCCGGCGCGTGGATGGACACCTTCCGCCGGGCCATGGCCTTCCCGATGTTTGCCACCGTGGTCTGGCTGGTGTGGGTGCTGGGCCAGCAAACTGGCATCGACGGTGCGGGCGCTTTGCTGGCGTTGCTGGTGGGCGTGTCGATGGTGGTCTGGGCGCTCACGCTGCATGGCGCTGCACGCCTGCCCATTGCTGCACTTTCAATAGCTGCTCTGGCAGGTATCACATGGGCTACAGGCAAAAATATCATCACGTTTTCAGACCCGGGCAGCAGCACGGCTAGCAGCGCGCGCTGGCAGGCCTGGGCACCCGGCAAGGTCGATGAACTCGTGGCCTCTGGCGCGCCAGTGTTTGTCGATTTCACCGCCGCCTGGTGTGTGACCTGCCAGTACAACAAGAAAAACGCTCTGGCCAACGCCGGGGTACTGGCCGACCTGGATGCCAAGAAAGTGCTTACCCTGCGCGCCGACTGGACGCGCCGCGACCCGGCCATCACCGCAGCGCTGGCGCAACTTGGGCGCAACGGCGTACCGGTGTATGTGTTTTACAAGGCGGGTAAGGCGCCGGTGGTGTTGTCTGAAATACTATCTGTGGGTGAAGTTCGCACGGCGATTGCGGGTTTGTAACGCTGTCTTGCCCTCCGGGAGAGCGGCATATTGCGGGTAAAAGCAGCGATAAGAATTTCTTAAGACTGCCTTTTTAAGCTTGATCCCAGTTCATTAACGAGGCTCAAGCATGACATTTCAACTTCACACCACCGCTCTCCTGGCCAGCCTGACCGCCGTGGCCATCGCCTTGCCGCTGACGGCCAGCGCCAACCCGATCCTGGACGGTTACAAAACCCAGGCCAAGGCAGAAAACCCCGCCTTCAAGGACTTCAGCGCCGAGGCTGGCCGCAAGCTCTACACCACTGAAGGCCCGAACAAGTTGGCCTGCGCGTCCTGCCACACCGACTCTCCAAAAAACGAAGGCAAACACGCCAAGACCAACAAGGCCATCGACCCGATGGCCCCCAGCGTGAACCCAAAGCGTTTCACCGACGCGGCCAAGGTCGAGAAATGGTTCAAGCGCAACTGCAACGACGCGCTGGGCCGCGCCTGCACCACACAGGAGAAGGGCGACTTCATCACCTACCTGATGTCTGTCAAGTAAAGGGGGAAGCATCATGACATCAAGCCGATTCATCCGCGCATCTCTCCTCGTTGTTCTGACCGCAGCAGCGCTTGGCGCGCAGGCCAAGACGCTCACTGACAACCGAAGTAAGCAATCCATGCCCGCGACGGTGGAAGCCACCTGGCATAGCGAATGCAGCGGTTGCCACGACGCCTACGCCCCCGGTCTGTTACCGGCAGCCTCCTGGAAAAAGGTGATGTCCGGGCTGGACAAGCACTTTGGCACCGATGCGTCCCTGCCTGCGCCAGAGACCGAAAAAATTGCCGCATTCCTTGAAAAACATGCCTCCAACCGCTGGGGTTCGAGCGCCGCGCCCCTGCGCATCACGGAGAGCCAATGGTGGAAGTCACGCCACGGTGAAGTTCGCCTGGCGGTCTGGAATCGGCCGGCGGTCAAGAGCCGCAGCAATTGCAGCGCCTGCCACCAGGGTGCCAACCAGGGCGACTTTGACGAAGATCACGTTCACATTCCCAGATAAGCCATCTTGCGCACACGCCACCTTGTCTAATCCCGTTTCTTCTGAGAGTTTTCCCGCATGCAACGCACCCTGATTTGGGACCTGCCCACCCGACTGTTCCACTGGACGCTGGCGACCAGCTTCGCGCTGGCCTGGCTCACCAGCGAAGGCGATCGGTGGCGCTCGATCCATGTCTTTGTGGGTTATCTGATGCTCGCTCTGGTAGTGTTTCGGCTGACGTGGGGGTTTGCGGGCTCGCATTTTTCGCGTTTTTCCACCTTCTGGTTTGGCCCGCGCGAGACCGCTGTTTACCTGAAGCAGGTGGTCCGCGGGCGCGCCGATCGTCATGTTGGGCACAACCCAGCCGGCAGTCTGGCCATCTATGTCTTGCTGGCGCTGGCGGTGCTGGTCGGGTTGACGGGCATCGTCACGCTGGGCGGGGATGAACAGCACGGCCTGGCAGCCACCTGGTTCAGCTTTTCGCAGGCGCTGCTCCTGAAAAAAGTGCACAAAGCGGGCGCGATCCTGATGCTGCTGGTGGTGTTTGGCCACATCGCCGGGGTGGTAGTGGAAAGCTTTCTGCACAGGGAGAATCTGGCCCGGTCCATGGTCACCGGATTCAAAATGGCCGCAGCAGGCACACCCAAGGCCAGCGCACACAAGCTGATGGCTGGCGTCATGCTGCTGGCCATGCTGGGCTTTGGCGGCTGGTGGTTTGCCTACGCCATTGACCGCCAGGTGGACGAGGCACCTTGGCACGGCAGCAAGGAGATCAGCGCGGCCGAGGAGCCACATGTCAAGTTTGTGGGTAAAGCGCTGCCCGACAGTGCGCAATGGCGCGATGAATGCGGCAGTTGCCACGCGGTGTTTTACCCGGCACTGCTGCCCAAGCGTTCGTGGCAAAAAATCATGGCCGATCAGAGCGACCACTTTGGCACCGACCTGGGCCTGGATGCGCCCACCACCGCAGCCGTGCTGAGATTCCTGGTTGATAACGCGGCAGATGGCCACCAGACCGAAGCCGCGTTCAAGATCGACCAGTCCGTGCCCAAAAACGTGACACCGCTGCGCATCACCGAGACCCCTTACTGGATACGCAAGCACCGCGAGATTGCCGCGTCCGACTGGGCCAACCCGCTGGTCAAAAGCAAGGCCAATTGCGCCGCCTGCCACGCCGACGCGGATGCGGGCACGTTCGAGGATGGTGCCATGCAAATTCCCAAAGCACCTGCCGTCCCGGCAAGCAAGTAGCCGCTGTGGCCTCCGGTTTGTCGCCCCAGCAGCTACGATGGGGTCCCCACAAACGACCCCATCACGCCATGCGTATCCTGCTTGCTGAAGACGACCCCCTGCTTGGTGACGGCCTGCGCGCCGGCTTGCGCCAGCAGGGTTTTCTGGTGGACTGGGTGCGCGACGGCCTGGCGGCCGAGCGCGAAATCATCTGCGGGCACCACCAGGCCGCGGTGCTTGACCTGGGCCTGCCGCTCAAAGACGGGCTGGAGGTGCTGCAATCCGTGCGGCGACAAAAAATCACCCTTCCAGTGCTGGTGCTCACAGCGCGCGACGCGGTGCCTGACCGCATCCAGGGCCTGGATCTGGGCGCGGACGACTATGTGGTCAAGCCGGTGGATCTGTTTGAACTGGGCGCGCGCCTGCGCTCGCTGGTGCGCCGTGCCCACGGCCACACGCAAGACCTGCTGACCTGTGGCGCACTGCAACTCAATCTGGCAGCACGCTCGGTCACCCTGTCCGGGCAGCCGGTGGCACTGTCGATGCGAGAGTTCGACTTGTTGCACGTGCTGATGCTCAACGCCCAGCGCGTCATGTCGCGCGAGCAACTGGAGCAGCAGCTCTACAGCTGGGGTTATGAAGTGGAAAGTAACGCGGTGGAGGTGCATATCCACCATTTGCGCAAAAAACTGCAGGCCGATCTTATCCAGACCGTGCGCGGCGTGGGCTACACGCTGGTCGCCGCCAAAGACCCGTCCAGCAGCACGTTGACATGAGTTTATTTGCCCGCCTGACGTCTTTGCAGGCGCGGTTGCTGGCGCTGCTGCTGGTGCTGATCTCGGCCGTTTGGATCTCGGCTGCTGGGCTGACCTGGGTCGATACACGCCGCGAGCTCGATGAATTGCTTGACGCCCACCTGACCCAATCCGCCGCCCTGCTGGTGGCCCAGCAAACCAATACCGACCGTTTTGATCGAGACCACAAGCTGCGTGGCAAACGCATCTATGACGACAACCATCCAGACGCGCCAGCCCTGCACAAATATGCCACACGCGTGGCGTTCCAGGTGTTTCACGAAGGTGATCTGACGCTGCACTCGAGCAACGTGCCCGAGACCCCGATGTCGCCCCAAGTGCGCGGCTTTGCCACAGTGACCTTGCCAGACGGCGAATCCTGGCGGGTTTTCGGGGCTCAGGGCAACGAGGGTGATGTGCAGGTCTTTGTGGGCGAGCAAATGGTGTCCCGCCAGTCCATCCTGTGGGCGGTGATGCAAGGCGTGCTGATGCCCTTGCTGCTGGCGCTGCCGGCCTTGACGCTGCTGGGTTGGCTGGCGGTGCGCCAGGGGCTCAAGCCGCTGCGCAGCCTGAGTCGTGCCCTGACCCGGCGCCAACCCAACGCGCTGGAGCCGCTGGTGATAGCAGACACCCCGGCAGAGATTGCGCCGGTGGTGCGCTCGCTCAATGCCCTGTTTGAGCGCATCGAAGGCGTGCTGGAGGCCGAGCGGCGCTTCACCGCCGACGCGGCGCACGAATTGCGCACCCCCATTGCCGCCATTCGCGCCCAGGCCCAGGTCGCGTTAGGGGCAAGCCGTGACAAAGCCCAGCGTGAGCTGGCCTTGCGCTACACGCTGGAGGGCTGCGACCGCGCCACGCATCTGGTGGCGCAGTTGCTCACCTTGTCCCGGCTGGACGCGACCTACAGCCAGACCCCGGCAGCTGTGGTCAACGTGGCCGCCATCGCACAGCGCATGGCTGCCAACCTGGCACCACTCGCCTTGACCCGTGGTCAGGCGCTGACGCTGGATGCCCCCCTGCCTGCCCTGATCGCGGCCGACGACGCGCTCACTGGCGTGTTGATCCGCAACCTGATTGACAACGCGCTGCGCTACAGCCCGGATGGCGCGCAGGTGTCCCTCAGCGTGGCCTGTGCCGACGGGAAAGTGGCGTTGCAGGTGGACGACAGCGGCCCGGGCCTGCCCGATGCCGAACTTGCGCGCCTGGGTGAACGCTTCTTCCGCAGCCTGGGCACGGCCCAAAGCGGCAGCGGCCTGGGATGGTCCATTGTGCGGCGCATTGCCGAGGTGTACCAGGCCCAGGTCAAGGTGAGCCGATCTGATCCGGGTGGCTTGCGGGTGCAAGTGGTCTGGCCAGTTGCGCCAGATCAACGCCAGGCACCCATTTTGCGGTGACAGGTGTCAACCTACCACGACAGAATGCGACAATTCAGGCCATGACTACTTCAACCACCCCCACCTTCGCCCCACTTCAAAACGACACCTTTCTGCGCGCATGTTTGCGCCAGGCGACTGACTACACACCCATGTGGATGATGCGTCAGGCCGGGCGCTTTTTGCCGGAATACCGTGCCACCCGCGCGAAGGCGGGCAGCTTCATGGGCCTGGCCACCAATGTGGATTTCGCCACCGAAGTCACGCTGCAGCCGCTGGACCGTTTTCCGATTGACGCGGCCATTCTGTTCAGCGACATCCTGACCGTGCCCGACGCGATGGGTCTGGGGCTGTCATTTGCCATGGGCGAAGGACCCAAGTTTGCCCACTCGGTGCGCGACGAAGCGGCCGTGGACAAACTCGAAGTGCCTGACATGGTCAAGCTGCAATATGTGTTTGACGCGGTCACCTCGATCCGCAAGGCGCTCAATGGCCGGGTACCGCTGATCGGTTTCTCCGGCAGCCCCTGGACGCTGGCCTGCTACATGGTCGAAGGCGCCGGCAGTGACGACTACCGCCTGGTCAAGACCATGATGTACAGCCGCCCGGACCTAATGCATCGCGTTCTGGCAATCAACGCTGACGCTGTGGCGCTGTACCTCAACACCCAGATTGAAGCCGGTGCACAAGCGGTGATGGTGTTTGACAGCTGGGGCGGCGTGCTGGCCGACGGCGCGTTCCAGGAATTCAGCCTGGCCTACACCCGTCGCGTGCTGGCCCAACTGCACAAGACCTGGGACGGTGCCACCATCCCCAGCATCGTCTTCACCAAGGGCGGTGCGCTGTGGCTCGACGAGATGGAAGGTTTGGACTGCAACGCGCTGGGTCTGGACTGGACGGCCAACCTGACCAAGGCGCGCATCATTGCTGGCGGTAGCAAAGCGCTGCAAGGCAACCTGGACCCCAACGTGCTGTTTGCCCCGCCCGAGAAGATCGAAGCCGAAGTCATCAAGGTGCTCAACGCCTTTGGCACGCCACACAGCGGCCCAGGCTTCGGGACCACCCACATCTTCAACCTGGGCCACGGCATCAGCCAGCACACCCCGCCCGAACATGTGGCTGCGCTGGTTGAAGCGGTGCACAAAAACTCGCGCCTGATGCGCGGTGCCTGCTAAAAGTCAGCGGTGCGCTAGCACTTTTTTAGTAGTTTTGGACGAATGAACAATAAAAAATTTTGCAACTTATGCACAAAAATGGTGAAGCAAGTGGCGGGTCAGCAAATTGCCAGCTTGAAGCACTATTAAACGCATAGCAGGCGCAAGTGGTTGATTTAAAAAGGTTTTAAATTTTGCATCTTTTTTGGGCAAGCTAACAAAAGCCTTGATTTACAAGGCTCGCCAGCCCCTATTGACGACCTATCAACAAAGTTATCCACAGAAAAACTGGATGACTCTTAAAACCCCAAAGAATCAACCACTTAAGGCCAATTTCGCAAGTTCACTTGAACAAACCACCCCAAACAGGCTCCGACGGCACCACCCGCATCACGGTGCTGGTTCACACCCCAGCGCACAGCCAGATGGCCGGTGCGCTGACTTATTTGAGCGACAGTGCCTTGCCCCCCGGCACTCTGGTGCGGGTCCCTTTGGGACAGCGCGAGCTGTTGGGTGTGGTGTGGGACCAACTTCTTCAGAGCGCGGAGGCCCGGACAGACCTGGACCCGGCCAAGCTGCGCCCGATTGCAGCGGCGTTGACCGCACTGCCACCCTTGAGCCCCAGTTGGCGCGCCCTGATCAGTTTTGCGGCCGGTTATTACCAGCGCTCGGCGGGCGAAGTGGCGCTGGCCGCCCTGCCCCCGCAGCTGCGCGACCTGAGCACCGTGCAGCTGGCGCGCAAGTTGAAGAAAAAAGCCGCTGCAGCTGCCAAAGCCCAGGCCGCCAGCGCCAGCACCCCCGCCAACACCAGCTCCACCGCACTCGATGCAGCCTCTGCCCTAGCCGCACCCCAGACCACTGGCAAACCCGCCCTGGCCACCTTGGACAGCACACCAGATACTCTTTATTTGATAGCACTAACCGCAGAGCAGACAAAGGCTATCGACCAATTTCATGCTCATCCCGGGCCGTTCCTGCTGTTTGGCGCCACAGGCAGTGGCAAGACCGAAGTCTTCATGCGCTGCACGGCTGACCTGCTGTCCAGTTCTGGCAGCGCGCAGGTGCTCGTGATGGTGCCCGAGATCAACCTCACGCCGCAACTCGAAGAGCGGTTCAAAACCCGCTTCTGCGCCCGCTATGGTGACGATGCGGTGGTGTCGATGCACAGCGGGCTGACCCCGGCGCAGCGCTTGGCCAGCTGGCTGGCGGCGCACAGCGGTGTGGCCCGCATTGTGCTGGGCACGCGCATGGCGGTGTTTGCCTCCATGCCGCACCTGAAACTCATCGTTGTCGATGAAGAACATGATCCGAGCTACAAAAGTGGCGAGGGCGCGCGCTACTCGGCACGTGATCTGGCCGTTTACCGGGGCAAGCTCGACGGTGCCAAGGTGCTGCTGGGCTCGGCCACACCGTCGCTGGAGAGCTGGCACCACAGCCGCCCGGCAGAGGAAGGCGGGCGCTACCTGCGGCTGGAGATGCCCAGCCGGGTTGGTGCCAATGCGGTACTGCCGCTGGTTCGGCGTGTTGACATGAACCACCAGCCCAAAGGCTGCGTGATCTCGCCACCGCTGCTCGACGCGATTGGTCAGCGCATTGCCCGGGGTGAGCAAAGCATGGTGTTTCTGAACCGGCGCGGCTACGCCCCGGTACTGAGTTGCAGCGACTGCGACTGGAAAAGCACCTGCCCGCATTGCAGCGCGTTCCGCGTGTTTCACAAGATCGACCGCAGCCTGCGCTGCCACCACTGTGGCTTTGCCGAGCGCGTGCCACGCGCCTGCCCGGACTGCGGCAGCCTGGACATTGCCCCGGTCGGGCGCGGCACCGAGCGGCTTGAAGAGCAGCTCGCCCTGCTGCTATCTGGCATCACCCGCCCGGATGGCTCAGCGGTGCGTATTGCCCGCATTGATGCCGACACCACCAAACTCAAAGGCTCGCTGGAGAGCCAACTCGCGCAAGTGCATTCGGGTGAGGTGGATGTGCTCGTGGGCACGCAGATGATTGCCAAGGGCCATGACTTTCGCCGTATCACCCTGGTGGCGGCCATCAACCCTGACGGCGCGCTGTTTTCCAGCGACTTTCGCTCGCCGGAGCGCCTCTTTGGCCTGCTGATGCAAGCCGCAGGCCGCGCCGGGCGCGATGCCGGCAACTCCAGCCGCAGCGAGATGTGGGTGCAAACCTTTCACCCGACGCACCCGCTGTATGACGCCCTGAAACAACATGATTACCCGGCGTTTGCCAAGTCGCAGCTCGTGGAGCGCGAGCAGGCGGGCATGCCACCCTTCAGCTTTCAGGCGCTGGTGCGCGCCGATGCCCGCACGCAGGAGGCCGCACAAGCCTTTTTGAACACGGCCAGCAGCACCATCGGCCTGTCGTCCGAACTGGCGCCCTGGCTGACCCACGTCACGCTGTACCCGGCGGTGCCGATGAGTATCCAGCGCGTGGCCAATGTGGAGCGTGCTCAAATGCTGGTGGAAAGCCCGTCGCGCACGGCGCTGCAACGCTTTTTAAGCGCCTGGCAGGCGACCCTGCAGGCCACTCGGGCGCAGCCGCAGTGCAAAGGCCTGCTGCGCTGGGCCGTGGATGTTGATCCGCTATTGATTTAAGAGCTATCTACCCTTATTGAAAAAGGGCTCAGGCCGATTTTTCGGCCACAATCACCTGAAAGTTGCCAAAAAATACCGTGTGGCGTTCGCAGCTCACACCGGGCATGGCTTCCAATTGCCGCACCGGGTCATGGGTGTCCCACAGGGCCAGACCAAAGGGCTCAAACACCTTGAAATAGGTCCAGCTCAGCATGCGAAGCAACCAGGACCTCGGGCGGTGGAATTCGGCCAGATACAGCTTGCCGCCGGGCTCCAGCACACGCATGGCTTCGCTCAACGCGTCAACCTTCAGGTGATGTGGCAACTCGTGCAGCAAGAAAAAGATGACGTTGGCACTGACCGATCCGTCAGGCTGCTTCATGGCCACCGCGTTTTCGCGGTAGTAGTCGATCTTGCCGGTGTAGGCGGCGAGCTTGCCTTTGGCGTGATCAAGCTCATTCTGGATGATGTCAGCCACCACCACCTTGTGTGCACCGGCGCTCATGGCCGCCTTGACCACACGCGGCATCACATTGCCAAATGCACAAGACGTGATCAGCACCTTTTTACCTCTGAGGTCGGTGCGTTTGAGCCCCTGAGTGATGACGGACACCAGGCCGCTGTACTGAAACAGCAAAATGGCCGCAATCACCGGCTGGAAATCCACAAACCGGATCAGCCGCATATTCGAATACAGCGGGTAAACATGCGCCGAGTCACGCTGCATGCGCCCCAGCGCAGCCCGCACCAGCAGTGCGCCGCGCGTCAGTGTGAAGAAGAACAGGGCAAAACTGGCCAGCGCCGCCACGACGCCCAACACGGTATAACTCATCCAGGGGAACATGCTTTTCCTTTGCGATCAACGCTGATCGACGATGCTTTTCAGGTCACAAAGCAGCAGGTTAGCCGGTTCTGCGGTCGCGATAGTTGAGTTGTGTCAGTTTTTTGTGACATACATGCGCCAGCAACGCGTTTGGAGCGACAAAAGCCGCCGCCGTCCAGGCGGGAAAGGGCAATACACAGCGAGGTGATGATGATCATGTCAATCATCATCGTCAGAATCGTCGGCCCGGCCGCCTGAGCGCCCAGCAGCGGCACACCCATGAATCCCGAATTGGGAAAAGCTGCCACCAGCGCACCAAAAAGCCGCGTCGTTCCAGCCGATGCGCTCATTGCGGCTGGTGGCCACGGTGAAGCCCACCATGCTCAAGCCACACACCAACCAGGTGCCAGCCACCCACGGGGCCAGCATTTGACCGATGGGCGTGTTGGCACCAAAGCGGCAGAACAGGTACGGCAGCGCAAAAAACGGAAAGGTGACGGTGAATATCTTCAGCACGGCGCAGCGGCGCGGCTGCTTAGCGCAAATTGCCGGTATGCCCCAGCGAATACCTTCCGGGCTGCGGCCAGACCGTCAAACCATGCGGCTCCAGGCCGACCTTGATTTTGTCCACCGCCCCGGTGCTGGTATCAAACCGGTACACCACGTCGTCAAAGCGGCCAGACAGCCACAGCCACTTGCCATCGTTGCTGACGTTGCCCATGTCCGGGCTGCCACCACCGGGCACCGGCCAGTGAGCCACCACTTTGTTGGTTGCAAAATCGATCACGGCCACACCGCCGGGGCCCTTGGGCGAGCCATGAATGGCATGCGAACCGCGATTCGCTGCGTAGAGGAATTTGCCATCCCGGCTCGGATACAAGCCATGCGTGGCCACACCGGTGGCGATGAAGCCCACTTCCTTGAAGGCGTCACCATCGATCAGGTGCACCCCGTCGGCCTCCATGTCGGCCACATAAAAAAGCTTGCCGTTAGGGGAGATCCGGACATCCTGCGGCATGCCTTTGGTGGAGGAGCAGATCTCGGTATCCAGCGGATTAAACGCTTTGCCCGTGTCCTTGAAACGCCTGGCGGGCAGAGCCAGCTTCAAATAACCGACCACGCTTTTGTTGACCATGTCGATCTTGGCTATGCTGCCCTCGAACTCGCAGGTAAAAATGGCATAGCGGCCATCAATGGAAAAGTCGGCATGGTTGATGCCCTCGCACTTTGGCACGTCAACCGAGTACTGCAGCTTCAAGGTTTTGGGGTCCCTGAAATCCAGGCGATGGCGTGCCTCGGCCACCACGATGGCCGACTTACCGTCGGGCGTGAAGTACAGGTTGTACGGGTCATCGACCGCAATGGCTTTGCCGGGCTCACTGGTGCGCGGGTCGATTGGCGTCAGGCTGCCATCGTTGTGGCCTTCGGCATTGTTGGCCACCCACAGCGTGCGCAGGTCCCACGACGGCACGATGTGCTGGGGCGAGCGACCGACCTTGAAGGTCTTGAGCACCTTGAGCGTCTGCGGATCGATCACCGACACACTGTTGCCACGCAGGTTGGGCACATAGACACGGTACAGATCGTCCTTCACCGCCGGGCTGAAATGGTCCTGCCGTGTCTCGCTGTAAATGTCGTCGGGATTGACCACGGGCGGCATACCCGGCACTGTGTGCACGGTCACATCCGGGCCAGATCGCACAACCGCCGTCGAGGCCGACGCATCCAAGGACAGCGCGCCAACGAACACGCCACAGCACAAAAGAAAAGTTTTGGTGAAATACATGAAAACCTGAAATCAAAAAAACGCGTGGCGCGACTAGCGGGCGGCTGCCCGAATCGCCTGAACCGACCGGTCGATGATGATCTTGAGGCCTATCTGTCCCAGTTCAGCCGATGACTTGGCCGGATCACCATAGACGCCGTTGGGCAGACGACTGCCAGCGGGCTGCAACAGAGCGTGGTTGCGGACCATTGACGGGTCAACCGCCATCAGCAAGGACGTGTCTGCCACGCCGGCATGGGTGCCGATCTCGGCCTCCGACAGCCCTTTGGCGCGCAGCGCTGCAGAAAACGGCTCTTGAGCGGCTTCGTAATAGGTGGTGAGCGCATGCACACGGCAGCGGTCGTCCTTGGCCCATTCCTTGTTGAGCTTGTCAGCCACGTGCACTTCATTCTTCTGGTAGCCACCGTGATCGCCCAGGAAAAAGACATCGTGAAAACCGTGCTGTTTGAAGCTTTTGGCGGTGAAGGCGAGGATGGCCTCAAACGTGTCTGGCGCAATCGTGAGGGTGCCGGTAAACCGCATATGGGCTGTAGGCGGTGTGGTATTGCCTTCAGGCACATACGCCAGCACCGGTGCCACCACCGCATTGCCCAGCCGCTCGGCGATCTGTCCGGCCAGGAATTTGACACGCACATTGTGTTTGCCCAGCGCCATATGGGGACCGCTTTGTTCGGTACCACCGATGGGAACCAGCACGGTGGTTGAGCCATGCGCCAGCCGGTCGTGCAGTTCGGTCCAGGTCATGTCTTCCATAAAGACCTGAGTCGCAGGCTGAGTGGTGGCCATGGCGACCACCCATCCGCCGCACATCAGGACCAGGAATAAGCGCAGTGCGCGGCGAACAAGCTGAGTTAAGTGTTTGGGCATGGGACACATTGTGCCAAACACCGGGCCGACTATGATTCGCCCCCTTCAACCTATTCCCCATGTCCCACTCACCCAATACCGGCCTCAACCTCGCCCAGCAAGAAGCTGTCAACTACTTGCAGGGCCCTTGTCTGGTGCTGGCTGGTGCTGGCTCTGGCAAAACCCGGGTCATCACACACAAGATTGGCCGCCTGATCCAGTCAGGCGTGCCGGCCAAACGCATCTTTGCCATCACCTTCACCAACAAGGCCGCCGCCGAAATGCGCGAGCGCGCCCGCTCGTTGATTGGCAAAGCCGCCAAGGATGCAGTGATCTGCACCTTTCACGCGCTGGGCGTGCGCCTGTTGCGCGAGGACGGTGCGGCACTCGGCCTCAAACCCAACTTCAGCATTCTGGACAGTGACGACGTGACCAGCATCCTGAAAGATGCCGGTGGCAGCGTGGATGCGGCCACCGCGCGCAGTTGGCAATGGACCATCAGCCTGTGGAAAAACCAGGGGCTCAATTCTGAACGCGCCCTGGCGGCTGCCAGCAACGACTCTGAGCGCATCATTGCCCGCGTGATGGCGCATTACGAAGAACGCCTGACCGCTTTTCAGGCTGTGGACTTTGACGACCTGATTGGCCTGCCGCTCAAGCTGCTCCAAAATCATGAGCAGGTCAGGCAGAAGTGGCAAGGGCTAGCGGGTCATTTCCTTGTGGATGAATACCAGGACACCAATGCCACGCAGTACGAGATGCTGAAACTGCTGGTGGGCGGCAACGGTCCGAATCAGGCGCGATTCACGGCCGTGGGCGACGACGACCAATCGATTTACGGCTGGCGCGGTGCCACGCTGGACAATTTGAAAAAGCTGCCGATCGACTTCCCCAGCCTCAAAGTCATCAAGTTGGAGCAAAACTACCGCTCCACCAGCGCCATCCTGCGCGCCGCCAACAACGTGATCGGCCCCAACCCCAAGTTATTTCCGAAAAACCTGTGGAGCGACCTCGGTGAAGGCGAACCGGTGCGCGTGGTCGATGCCGATACCGAGGAACACGAGGCCGAACGCGCCGTGGCGCGCATCCAGAGTTTGCGCATCAATGGCATTCCTCACCCCGGGCCACAATTCAAGGAATTCAAGGATTTTGCGGTGTTGTACCGTGCCAATCACCAGGCCAAACCATTCGAGAAGGCGCTGCGCAAGGCGCAAATTCCCTACAAAGTGTCGGGCGGCACCAGCTTTTTTGACCGTGCCGAGGTGAAAGACCTGTGCGCCTGGTTCCGGCTGTGGATCAACAACAACGACGACCCGGCGTTTTTGCGCGCCGTGACCACGCCCAAACGGGGCATCGGACACCAGACGCTGGCGCACCTGGGTGACTTCGCCAGCAAATACAAGGTCAGCATGTTTGGCGCGCTGTTTTCTTCGAGTCTGGGCAGCGTGATCTCCGGCAAAGCACTGGGCAGCCTGCACGAGTTTGGCCGCGAGGTGAACGACCTGGAGTTCCGCGCACGCCACACGCTGGGTGCTGAGGCCGCCAAAACCTTCTTGCTGGACTGGCTCAAAGACATCGGTTACGAGCAATACCTGTACGACGGCGAAGACAGCGAACAGGTGGCCGCCGCACGCTGGAGCAATGTGATTGACTTCATCGACTGGATGAGCGGGCGCTGCGGCGGGCAAATTGAAGATGCCACAGGTGTCAACGCCGCAGGCGACGTCAAATCACTGCTGGAGGTGGCGCAGACCGTATCGTTGATCTCAACGATTTCCGAGCAGGAAAAGGACCAGAACGTGGTCACGCTCTCTACTCTGCACGCCTCCAAGGGGCTGGAGTGGCCGCATGTGATGCTGGTGGGCGTGACCGAAGGCATATTGCCCTTCAAGCTGCGCGACAACCCCGAGGCGGAGTCGGCGGGGCCAGCCTCGGCTGCCCAAAAAGCCGTGGCCCAAGAAGCCGCCAGCGAAACCCTGACCGCCCATTTGCAGGAAGAACGCCGCCTGATGTACGTGGGTATCACCCGCGCCCAGCGCAGCCTGGCAGTGAGCTGGACGCGCAAACGCAAAAAAGGCCGCGAGATGGTGGCCGCACAGCCTAGCCGATTTATTGCTGAGATGGCGCTAGACCAGACCACGGTTAAAGAAGACCCGCGCGCCAAACTCAAGGCCCTGCGTGCCGAATTTGCCCAAAAAGCCGCTGATGGCGCGGCTGCGCGGGCATTGGTGCGTTAGCTGGTCAGCTTATTGCCAGCCATAACGCCGGATGTAAAAACGTTTCATCACCGTGGTCAGGGTGAAGTAACCGACTAAGATGGCCACCAGCCAGCCGTAATAAGCGCCAGGCAGCGCCTGCAGTTTGAAGTAGTCCGCCAGCGGCCCCATTGGCAGCCACAGGCCGATTACCACAATGGCCAGCGTCATGGCCATCAGCGGCGCGGCGGCATGGCTCTGGATGAACGGCAGTTTGGGCGTGCGCACCATGTGCACCACCAGCGTCTGGGTCAGCAGGCCGACCACAAACCAGCCTGACTGGAACAAGGTCTGCTGCGCCACAGTGTTGGCCTGGAACACCCACCACATCACGGCAAAGGTCAGGATGTCAAACACCGAGCTGATCGGCCCGAAAAACAGCATGAAACGACCGATATCCGACGGGTTCCACTTCAAGGGTTTTTTCACCAGCTCGGCATCGACGTTGTCAAACGATAGGCCGGTCTGGGCAATGTCGTACAGCAGGTTTTGCACCAGCAACTGCAACGGCAGCATCGGCAAAAACGGCAGAAAAGCGCTGGCCACCAGCACACTCAGCACATTGCCAAAGTTGCTGCTAGCCGTCATGCGAATGTATTTCAGCATGTTGCAGAAGGTGCTTCGGCCTTCCACCACACCGTCATCGAGCACCAGCAGGCTTTTTTCCATCAGGATGATGTCGGCCGCCTCCTTGGCAATGTCCACCGCCGAATCGACCGAGATGCCAATGTCTGCCGCACGCAGCGCGGGCGCGTCGTTGATGCCATCCCCCATGAACCCCATCACGTGGCCGTTGGCCCGCAGCGCGCGCACGATGCGCTCCTTGTGCAGCGGCGACAGCTTGGCGAAGATGCCGTTTTGCTCGGCCACCGTTTTGAGTGCGTCGTCGCTCAGGCCTTCCATCTGCGCGCCCAAAATCACCTGGGACTCGGGCAGGCCCACCTGGCGGCACACCCGCTGTGCCACCAGTTCGTTGTCTCCGGTCAACACCTTGACCGTGATGCCGTGTCCGGCGAGTTTTTTCAACGCTGGCGCCGGCAGTGTCTTTGGGCGGGTCCAGAAAGGCGATGTAGCCGATCAGGGTCAAGTCCGCTTCATCGGCGACCGAATACGTCGTCTGGTCCGGCGGCAGGTTTTTGACGGCCACTGCCACCACCCGCAAACCTTCAGCCCCCAGCGCCGTGGTTACTGCCTGCGTTTGGGTCAGCAAGGCAGCGTCCAGCGGCTGCGTGGGCATGGGTCGATCACCGTCCAGACTGGCATCCACCGGGTCGGGCAGGCGCACGTGCGTGCAGGCCGTCAGCACCTCTTCCACCGCGCCTTTGCAAATGAGTTCGTGCTGGCGCTCCTGGCCGTCCACCAGGTTGGCCACCACCACCGACATACGACGCCGTTCAAAGTCAAAAGGAATCTCATCGACCTTGTGGTACGACTCCTTGAGCTTGAGCTCGGCAGCCAGCTCCACATGGTCCAGCACCGCGTGGTCCAGCAGGTTTTTCAGGCCGGTCTGGTAGAAACTGTTGAGAAAGGCAAAGTGCAGCACCTCGTCGGTGTCCTGCCCAAAAGCGTCGGCGTGGCGCGCCAGCGCGATCTTGTCCTGCGTCAGCGTGCCGGTTTTGTCGGTGCAGAGGATGTCCATGGCGCCAAAGTTCTGGATCGCATCGAGCCGCTTGACCACCACTTTTTTACGCGACAGCAGCACCGCGCCTTTGGCCAGCGTGCTGGTGACGATCATCGGCAGCATCTCGGGCGTCAACCCTACCGCCACCGATAGGGCGAACAGAAAAGCCTGCAACCAGTCACCCTTGGTGATGCCGTTCACCACAAACACCAGGGGCACCATGGCTAGGGCAAAACGGATCAGCAACCAGCTCACGCTGTTAATACCTGCCTGGAACGCATTCGGGGCCACTTCCGTCGCCGTTGCACTGGCGGCCAGGGTGCCGAAATAGCTGCGCCCTCCCGTGGCCACCACCAGCGCGGTGGCAGCGCCAGAGACCACGTTGGTGCCCAAAAATACCAGGTTGCGCTGCTCCAGCAGGCCCGCAGGCGCAACGCCAGCAGCGGTCGGAGCGGCCAGCACAAATTTCTCCACCGGCAGCGACTCACCGGTCATGGCGGATTGCGCCACAAACAGGTCGCGCGCACTGAGCACGCGGCAATCCGCCGGAATCATGTCCCCGGCGGAGAGCTTCACCACGTCACCTGCCACTAGGTCGCGCAGGGGAATTTCCTGTGGCAGCACTTCGCCTGTGTGGCCCGCCTGGCGGCGCAGCACCGTGGCGGTGTTGCTGACCATCGCCCGCAAGCCTTCAGCGGCGCGGTGCGAGCGGCCTTCCTGCACAAAACGGATGACCGTGCTCAACGCGACCATGACGCTGATCACCACTGTTGCTTTGGCATCGGCACTGATGAACGACAGCACCGCCAGCGCGGTCAGCAGCAGGTTGAACGGATTGAGGTAACAGCGCCACAGATGCAGCCAAGCGGGTACCGGCTGCTCGTGCGCCACATCGTTGGGGCCGTCGCGCGCCAGGCGGCGGGTAGCCTCGGCGGTATCCAGACCGTCGGGGTGCGACTGCAACCGCGCCAAAACCTCGGCCGCCTCACCTGACGCGGCGGCCAGCAGGTCCGGGCCGACCGTTTGGGCAACTGCCGCGACAGCAGGCACTACCCCTTGCACACCTGGCGCCAGCGAGGCGGTCTGGATTCTCGACACGCCTGGCGTAGGTCGGCGCTCAAAGTGCCGCTTGGCCCCGCTACGGCGCAAGAAACGACTAAAACCCTGGGTAAACACCTTTTGCATCACTGAATAGGCCGCAGTGGTTGAAAAATGGACAAACTAACTCAGCCGCAATGCGGTAGTCTGTGTGCTGTCCAACACACCGCTTCATCGTGCGCTGGCGCACAGACCCTTGACCCGTGCCTTTTTACAGTGAGTTATTCGCACAGCCATGTTAAAGCCCGCCACACCTGTCCTCAGAAAACCCTATGAACGACGATCATCACACTCCGTTTAACAATATGCTGCCATCCCCTACATCGCTGCCGGCCCAAGCTCCCAGGCTACAAATACGCGTTGGTTTTGAGATGGAATACGACTGCCCTGCGCCAACGCCCATGATCCTGGCGCTGAATGTGCACCACTCTCGCGCACCAGACCTAGTGCGCCCGGACCTGCTTTTCACCAACCCGGCGGTGCCCGTGACCGCCTACCGCGACCTGTTTGGCAACTGGTGCAGCCGCATCGTGGCACCCCAGGGACGCTTTGCGCTGAGCACCGATGCCCTGATCAACGACAACGGTCTGCCTGACATCGTCGCCCCGTGGGCCCTGCAGAGTCCGGTGGAGTTGCTGCCGGAGTCCACACTGGTTTTCCTGCTGGGCAGTCGTTATTGCGAAACCGATCAGTTGTCCGGGATCGCCTGGCAGCTGTTTGGCAACGGCCCCACCGGCTGGGCGCGCGTGCAGGCGATCTGCGATTTTGTGCATCAGCACATCGAGTTTGGCTACCACCACGCGCGCCGCACCCGCACCGCCTGGGAAGCCTACAACGAGGGCCGGGGCGTGTGCCGCGACTACGCCCACCTGGCGATTGCCTTTTGCCGCTGCATGAACATACCGGCACGCTACTGCACCGGCTACCTGGGTGATATCCGTATCCCGGCGGTGCCCGCTCCCATGGATTTCGCGGGCTGGTTTGAGGCCTATCTGGGTGACCGCTGGTACACCTTCGATGCACGCAACAACACGCCGCGCATTGGCCGGGTACTGATGGCGCGCGGGCGCGATGCCTGCGACGTGGCGCTGGCCAGCACTTTTGGACCCAACACATTGACGCGCTTCACCGTCTGGGCCGACGAAGTCACCCCAGGCTGAGTTCCGTGCGCTAACACACAGACCACCCCCTTGAGGGTGGGCTAAGGTCAGGTTCTTTCGCCATCTCCGGTACCTGATCATGTCCATATACCCGCCCATCTCCCCACTTCAGCGCAGTACTTTGATGGACGTGTTGCGGTTGCGACTGGCGTCGCTGGAGCAACAAAGCGACACCCAACTGGAAGACTTGACGCAGGCGCAGCATGCTTACAAGACGATGCAACAAGACATGCACGAAGCCCCGCTGCACTCGGGCGACGAGGAGGTTGAGGATGCTGTCGCAGACATTGACAGCCGCGAGTTCAGCGCCATCACGCAAGCCCTGCTGCGCATTCACGGCCCCGACTATGGGCTGTGCGTGGATTGCCATCTGGCCATCGCCTTTGAGCGCCTGCAACTCGAACCGCAGGCCCTGCGCTGCACCGCCTGCCAAGCCCTTCATGAACGGACACATTGATCCATGGGCTTCTGTCACGCCGTGGTTTTTGTTGACCATCACAATGCACAAGTGGTGCAGTTTGGCACCGAACAGGCAGACGAGCACCAGCTTCACGAACCTCTGTCCCTGACGCGCCAGCATGCCAGCGGCGTGCGCTCGGAGCATGAGTTCTTTGGTCAGGTCTGCGATGCCCTTGAAGGCATCATCCGGGTGCTGATCACCGGCGCACGCCAAGCGCTGGCGGACTTCCAGCATTTTGTGGACAAACATCGCCCGCAGACTGCCAGGCACATCGCCGGTTATGAGGTGGTGGGTCACCCCTCGGTGAACGAGATGGTGGTGATCGCTTGCAACTATTTTGTTCAGATTGACCTGACGGCTGGCACGCCAGTGTTGCCCTGAGCAACACAGCGCGCGGTAGCCATCAAGTCTTGTTTTTCTCGATGGATGCACGCAACCGGGCTGTGGCCGCGCTCACACCGGCTTCAAATTCTTTCCAGCGGTTTGCCGTGGCCTGATTGAGCTCGGACAGTTTGGACTCGGCAGACTTCACGTCCAACTCCAGCGCAGTGATGTCCAGGTCAATCTTTGCCTTGGCTGCAGCATCGGCAGTGCCGGCTTTTTTCTCCAGCTCGAACACCTTGGCTTTGCCCCGGGTGATGTCTTTCTCGGCTGAAGCGACAAACTGATTGCGCCGGGCGTTGTCATTGGCGTATTCAAACTGCGGCATGGCCTTGATCATGTCCTGAGTGGCACCTGCCATCACCAGCCTGCTCGCCTGATCCTGAATCTGCGAGACAGGAATAGCCACATCGTGCCGCCCCATCCCAATAAAACCACCCGCACCAACAATCACATAAGACACCGACTTGTCCGGTGCAATGATGATGTCTTCCACTTTGCCCACCTTCTTGCCCGACTCGTTGTAGATGGTCTTGCCCAGCAAGCTCTTCTTCACGCTCCACCCAAGCGCGAGTTGGGTGGATTCCACCACGCTGATACCCGTGGTGGTGGTGCCGCCAGCCACCTGGGCGGTGGCTGGAACGATCGCAACAAAAGCACCGGCCAGAGCAAGCGTGAGAATGGAGAGAGATTTTTTCATGATGAAGCGCCTTTGAGTTGAAAAAGAGACGTGCCGACTGGCCCGTCTATCGGGCACGGTTAGGTCACTCTCGGGTTGTATTTGCAGGAGGTGGCCTGCGTCTGTGCGCCAGCGTACCGGCAGCGCGGGTTCACCCGGCGGTTCAATCCACCGTGGCAGTGCCATCGCCTGCAACGGCTTCTACCGGGGCCAACAGGTGGCGCAGCAGACCGCGCAGCTTGGCGGGGCGCACTGGTTTGCTCAGCAGCACTAGCCCTGCCTCACGCACGCGCTGGGACACCTGTGGCTGGGTGTCACCGCTGATGATGCAGGCCGCAAGTTCACGCCCGGCCTGTTCGCGCAGGCGCTGGATGATCTCCAGGCCATTCAAGCCGCCAGCCAGCCGGAAGTCGCTGATGATCAGGTCGGGCCAGGGCTGCTGCGCCAGAAGTGCCTGCGCCGAGCTCAGGTCTTGCGCCACCGACACGCGGCAGCCCCAGGAGGCCAGCAAGCCTGTCAGGGCCTCGCGGTTCATCACATCGTCTTCGATCACCCAAACACCGACACCTGCCAGATCGTTCTTGGCCGCCAGCAGGCCCGTCGGCTCGGCTGCTGGCTTGGGCCGATGGGTCGCCAGCGGGACACTGAGCCGGTAAGTGCTGCCACACCCCAGTCCCGAGCGCAGTGTCAGCGGCAAATCTAGCAGTCGGCAGCAGCGCTGCACGATGCTCAGACCCACGCCCAGGCCCTGACGGCGGTCGCGCTGAGGGTTGTCCACCTGGTAAAACTCCTGAAAAATGCGTTCATGGTCTTGCGGGGCAATGCCAATGCCGCTGTCACGCACTTCGATGTGGACCTGCCGCCCATCGCTGGCCACGCGGCAAGCCACCAGCACACTGCCCTGATGGGTGTAGCGGATGGCGTTGCTGACCAGGTTGAACAGGATGCGTCGCAACAAGACCGAGTCGCTCTGGACCCAGGCGCGACTGGGGCGCACCCGCAAGCGCAGGCCCCGAGAGCTGGCCTCGGCGGCGTAGCTGTTGCGCAAGGCGTTGAGCAAGTCGCTGATGGCAAAGGGACGGATCTCGCTGTGCATGGACTCGCCGTCCAGTCGCGCCAGATCAAACATGCCGTCCAGCATCGACTGCATGTCGTGCACCGCCTCCTGCGCGCAGTCCACCAGGTGGCGCGCTGGGGGCTCCAGCGGCAAGGGTGCCAACTGCGACATGAACAGCCCCAGCGCATGGGCGGGCTGGCGCAGGTCGTGGCTGGCAGCCGACAAAAACCGCGACTGCGCGCGGTTGGTGGCCTCAGCCATCTCTTTTTTGGCGCGCAAAAACTCGCTGTGCTGCAATTGCAGGCGGCTCACCATGGCCAGTCGGCGCATCGTCAGCCAGCCCACCCACAAGGTCAGCACAATCAGCACCGTGGCGGTGATGCCGTAATACAGGGTGAAGCGGCGAATTTCCTGCAGCGAGGCCTGGGCCAGGGAGGTCTCGACATGGTAGGCATCCATCGTCAGACGATGCGCTTTGACCAGCAGACCCTGACTGTCCTGAAACAATTGGCGAGCCACCTGCGGCGACAGATGTTTGGGTACATCGGTCAGATACAGGTCAGCCTGGTTGATATAGGCGTTGACTGCCGCCAGCAAGGCCTGAAAGCTCTCATGCGTGCGCAGGGAGGCGTTGCTGTCCATGCTTTGCAAAAGCTGCACCTGGCTCACGAAGACGTTGTACTGGTTGGTCGTCTCCTCCAGCAAGGCCGGGTTGCTGCCCTGGTCCACCGTCTCGCGCAGCGCTGCCTGGTAACTGCCCAATTGCAGTTCGAGCTTGGAGCACACCCAGATCAGGTTGCCCTGCCCCTTGATGGTGGCCAGAGTCACGGAATCGATCTGCCGATACTGGAACCAACCCAGACCAGCCACCACCAGCAAGGTGGCCGCGGCCACAACCACCAGCAAATAGCGTGTGGACTTGTGGGACACCTGCAGCCAGCCCGACCAGCGTCCGGGCGGTGTCGCTGCTGGTTCCCCCGTGGACAGCGGCGACTGCGCCATCACTCCACCACAATGCGCTGGAGCTGCCAGACGCAGCGGCTGTAATACACATCGGTATTGAGCTCGGGGGAATCATCGAACGGGTACATCAGCAAGACCGGCCCCAGCGTGCGCACCTTGAGCGCACGCCCATTGGCCTGCAGCGCCAGCATCGGGTTGTACAGCGCGACATCGCTGACCGGCACCATGGCCTCATAACGGTCCAGCGCCGTCAGGTGCAGCTTACTGCCCTGCGCGCCCACGGCATCGAGCACGGTTTTGAGCGCCAGGCCGGAAAATTTCATGGGCATGCTTTGCCATTGCGTGCGGGTGCTGAATGCAAGGGCGGGCAGCGCATGCAGCATGGCGGCATCAAACTGCGCGCCGTCCGGTGAGTTGCGATGGGTGATCTGGCCACTGATCGTCAAAATCACCGGTCCCTTCGGCTTGGGCAAACTCTGGGCGAGAGTCACCATGCAGAAAAGCATCAAAAAGATGCCCTCCAACATGCCTCGCGCGCCCATCTGCCTGCTTGTTTTCACCTGGATCCTTGTTATTCGCCCCAAGCTTAAGTTTACGCCCGGCGTTGGGTAGGACATCCCAACAACAGGCTGCACCTGTTGCAGCAAGGCAAAATGTCATCCGACTTCGTTGCAAACCGCCTCACCAACCGCCTGGTGCCCGTGACCGCGCCACCCCCATGACACCAAACCACGCTTTTATTTTCATAGCTGCTTGTGCAGCAGCCACATGGGCTACAGCCCAAAATGACCCTCAAACCTCAACCTCAGGCTGGCAGCAATGCAGCGACCTGAGCAGTGACGATACCGCCCGCCTGAGGTGCTTTGACCACTGGGCGGCGCAACAAGGCAGCCAGCCAACACCCCGCGTGGAAGCAGCCTCAGCCAGCAGCCTGGCCGCAGACGCCGCCACAACCGCAACCACACCAGTGCCACCGCCCGCTGTCGAGCCCGTCGTCATCACCATGGTCGCACCCGCCGTGCATGACTGCAAAAATCCCCGGTTTTCGGAGTTGTCGCGCTTTTGGGAACTGGAAGCCGGCAGCGACTGCGGCACCTTTGGCATCCGTGGCTACAAACCGATCAGCTTGTCGGTGATCGGCTCGGACAGCGTCAACACCCAGCCCGATTCGATCCTGCCCGACCACCGCGCCGCCAGCGCCGTGGACTACCGCACCACCGAGGCGCGCATCCAGCTCTCCATCCGGACCAAAATCGCCCAAGGCCTGATGACCCAGAATCAGCCGCTTAAGCGTGACTCGCTGTGGTTTGCCTACACCCAGCAGTCCAATTGGCAGATTTTCAGCGGCGACCTGTCGCGCCCGTTTCGCACCACCGACCACGAGCCCGAGCTGATCTACATCTACCCCACCGACCTGGACCTACCCGGCGACTGGCGCATGCGCTACACCGGGCTGTCGCTCAACCACCAGTCCAACGGCCAGCCCTTGCCGCTGTCGCGCAGCTGGAACCGCGTGATCCTGATGGCCGGGTTGGAAAATGGCGCGCAGTTTCAGGTGACGGGCAAACTCTGGTACCGCATTCCCGAAGGCGCAGCCTCGGACGACAACCCCGACATCGGCAACCTGATTGGCCGCGCCGAGCTGTCGGGCCAGTGGAGCCCGAACCTGAAAAACACCTTCGGTCTGACCGTGCGCCACTCGCTGCGTGCGCAGGCCAACGGCTCGGTCAAGCTGGAATGGCTGCGCAAATTGAACGACACCGACGGCAGCGGCAAACCCGGTGGTCTGCAACTGCACACGCAACTGTTCTCAGGCTACGGCGACTCGCTGATCGACTACAACCGCCGCCGCACCGTGCTGGGCGTGGGCTTGAGTCTGGTGGATTGGTAGCTATTTAATCAGTAGCTGCTTGCGCTTGCTGGAAAAGGGCTGGAGGCTGATTTTTTACTCAACCCAATTTACCAAGGGTGCCATCCATGTCACCCTTGGGGAAGGCACGCAGGCTTTGCAGCCGGACATTTTCCGCCGCCCCAATGCCCAGCGTGGCAACTGCCTGTAAACCCCGGAACCTTGAGCCAGGGAGTCCGCTTTTCACCGGGCTAGACCTGCCCTTTACCCACAACTATTTTCATCCAGATCGTGCTGCGCCAAGCACGAATCCGGCGCACATCATTTGCAAACAAGCATAGCCCTGCCACATCAGCTGATGAT
>CAIVHU010000001.1 GCA_903905735.1 uncultured beta proteobacterium | reverse complement strand
GCCCCGGCAACTCCGTTGGAATCCATCCCCCAGCCCTGCAGCAATTTGCGCCAACTGCTGTGCCAGCGCCGCTGCTCAGACGCGCCCATGCTGCGCAGCTCATCGGCATCAGGCTTGCGCAGCCCGAAAGCGATGGCCATGTAATGTTCAAACATCTCATGCGCCTCGGTTACGTCTTGGCTGCGTTCCAGCAGCGCAAACAGCCCCAGATGCGACTCGCGGGTGCCCGCAATGGCCAGCGGCACCGGGTTGGCATTGAACACCGTGCTGGCCAGCAAACGCGCAGGCACCCCCACCAGGTTGGTGCCGTACCAGCGGTGAGGCTGATCGAGTTCATCAGCGTCAAGGCCCATGGCCATGCGCGATCCTGGGTTTGAGCGAGTGGATTCCGTCGCGAGCAGATTGAGGTTGCAGCGAGAAGCGCAGCCGTACTCCCGTACGGCGAGCATCGCAGGTGCAAGATCGGTCTGCGCAGCAGGAAGACACCGCTCAAACGGGCCGGTTTTCGTTGGGGTTGCGTACCGGCCCCATGAGCTTCAAGCCTTCTTCGTAGCTGATGGTCTCGAACTTGCCGGTGTATTTGAGCGCGGCATTGGCCACGGCGTCGAGCTTGCCAGCGGTGTCCTTCTTCTTCAGGTCGTTCTTTTCCAGGTACAGCAGGTTCAGGATCTCGTTGTACACGGTGGACTCGTCAATGGGTAGCACGTAGAACGTGGCACAGCCATAAGGCACCTGGTACCGTTTGGACAAATCGATGTTGTTGCAGAACAAAAAGTATTTGCCAGTGGCGCTCAAGCCCTCACCCAGCACGTCGGCCACGTCTTTGAGGTGCTCAAAACTCAGCAGGTAGCCAGCAAAAAACGGAATGTCTTTCTCACCCACATTGGCAGTGGCCATGGCCTGCGGGCACATCAGTTCGGGTGGGCGAGCTTCGTCAGCCAGTTTGGGCGCAAAGCGTAGCGCCAGTTCACCCCGAAAACCCACCCGGCCCGGCTTGCCGGTGAGTGCCTTGTGCAGCGGGTTGAGCAGCCGCCCTTCGTTCTCAAGGCGCGCAAGCGCGGTGTCGTCGATCTCTGTCAGGGCGAGGGTGGCAGTCATGAAAGTTCCTTGTGTGGTGATTGAACGGGCGGGTGATGGCTTGAAAGCAAGCCCTTCTCTAACTGCAATGACCGTACCAACCTGAAACCGTACCAGCGGCGCTGCAAATGCGACACAAAGCGTGGCTACAGGCAGCCTGCAGCGGTTTTTTTGCGACACGCGGGCCACTTTTGTCGGGAATCAAACAAAAGCCTGACAGCGCCGTTTGAACGTCTGAAAAAACCGGTTTCTCCAATGAAAACAAGCTTATTTAGCCGGTTTTGAAGGGGCTCTTTTTGCATGGCACGGAAGCTGCAATGGACAAGGAGCGCGGACTCAAATCCGGCCGATACGTGACTATAAAAAGAAGACCATTGGACACGTCAGGCAGACACAAGTCGCGGCTACGCAAGCTTGGTTCCTTAACCCTTCCTGATTGGAGTACTGTCATGGCAAAACTTCGGCAAATCGCCTTCTACGGCAAAGGTGGCATCGGTAAATCGACCACCTCCCAAAACACCCTGGCAGCCTTGTCTGACCTGGGCCAAAAGATCCTCATCGTCGGCTGCGACCCCAAAGCCGACTCCACCCGCCTGATCCTTCACGCAAAAGCACAGGACACCATCCTGTCTCTGGCAGCAGAGGCTGGCTCTGTGGAGGATCTGGAGTTGGATGACGTCATGCGCATTGGTTACAAAGACATCCGCTGCGTCGAATCCGGCGGCCCGGAGCCAGGCGTTGGCTGCGCTGGCCGCGGTGTGATCACCTCGATCAATTTCCTCGAAGAAAACGGCGCTTATGACGGCGTGGACTACGTGTCTTACGACGTGCTGGGTGACGTGGTGTGCGGTGGTTTTGCCATGCCCATCCGTGAAAACAAGGCGCAAGAAATCTACATCGTCATGTCTGGCGAAATGATGGCCATGTACGCCGCCAACAATATCTCCAAGGGCATTCTGAAATATGCCAATTCGGGTGGTGTGCGTTTGGGTGGCTTGGTGTGCAACGAGCGCCAGACCGACAAGGAACTGGAACTCGCTACCGAACTGGCCGGCATGCTCAACAGCAAGCTGATCCACTTTGTGCCACGCGACAACATCGTGCAACACGCTGAACTGCGCCGCATGACTGTGATCGAGTACGCACCTGACTCCAAGCAAGCTGCTGAGTACCGCACGCTGGCCAGCAAGGTCCACAACAACGCTGGCAACGGCACCATCCCCACCCCCATCACCATGGATCAACTCGAAGACATGCTGATGGAATTCGGGATCATGGACACGATTGACGAATCGCAAGTCGGCAAAAAAGCTGCCGAGCTGGCCGCCTAAGAGGTGTGAAGCCCGGTCTGCGTTGCGCTACGTGACACGACCGGGCCTTTCACCACACGACAACTTTTTACCTACTGGAGTTCCCCATGACCGCCACCGTTGAAGAACGCAAGGCCACCAACAAGGCCCTGATTGATGAAGTGCTGAAGGCCTATCCCGAAAAGATGGCCAAGCGGCGCGCCAAACACCTCAGCACATTTGAAGAAGGCAGGCCCGATTGCGGCGTCAAGTCCAACATCAAATCGTTGCCCGGCGTGATGACCATTCGCGGCTGTGCCTACGCGGGCTCCAAAGGCGTGGTCTGGGGCCCCATCAAAGACATGGTTCACATCAGCCACGGCCCGGTCGGCTGCGGCCAGTACTCGTGGGCCAACCGTCGCAACTATTACATCGGCACCACGGGCATTGACTCGTTTGTGACGATGCAGTTCACCTCCGACTTCCAAGAAAAAGACATCGTCTTCGGCGGTGACAAGAAGCTGGAAAAAATTGTCGACGAAATACAGGAACTGTTTCCGCTGAACAAGGGCATCTCGATCCAGTCCGAATGCCCGATCGGCCTGATCGGTGACGACATCGAAGCCGTCTCCAAGAAAAAGAGCAAGGAATACGAAGGCAAGACCATCGTGCCCGTGCGCTGCGAAGGTTTCCGTGGCGTGAGCCAGTCGCTCGGCCACCACCTGGCCAACGACGCGATCCGCGACTGGGTGTTTGACAAGACCGATACCGGCCACAAGTCCGAATTTGAATCGTCTCCCTACGACGTGGCGATCATCGGTGACTACAACATCGGTGGCGATGCCTGGTCGAGCCGCATTTTGCTGGAAGAAATGGGTTTGCGCGTCATTTCGCAGTGGTCGGGTGACGGCACCATTGCTGAAATCGAAAACACGCCCAAAGCCAAGCTCAATGTGCTGCATTGCTACCGCTCGATGAACTACATCAGCCGGCACATGGAAGAAAAGTACGGTATTCCATGGGTGGAATACAACTTCTTTGGCCCGAGCAAGATCGAAGCCAGCCTGCGCGAGATCGCCAGCCACTTTGACGACACCATCAAGGCCAAAGCCGAAGAAGTGATCGCCAAGTACAAGCCGCTCATGCAAGCCGTGATCGACAAGTACAAGCCCCGTCTGCAAGGCAAGAAGGTCATGCTCTACGTTGGCGGTCTGCGCCCCCGTCACGTGATCGGTGCCTATGAAGACCTCGGCATGGAAATCGTTGGTACGGGTTATGAATTTGCCCACAACGACGACTACCAGCGCACCACCCACTACATCAAAGACAGCACGCTGATCTATGACGACGTGACGGGTTACGAGTTTGAGCACTTTGTCGAAGGCATCAAGCCCGACCTGGTGGGCTCGGGCATCAAGGAAAAGTACGTGTTCCAGAAGATGGGCGTGCCTTTCCGCCAGATGCACAGCTGGGACTATTCCGGCCCGTACCACGGCTATGACGGCTTTGCCATCTTTGCCCGTGACATGGACATGGCCATTTCCAGCCCGGTCTGGGGTCTGACCAAGGCGCCGTGGAAGAAAGCCGCCTGAACCTCTCACAACGTACCGATGCCAGAGCGTGAACGCCCTGGCATCCCCCACACCTTATTGGAGCCCACCATGCCTCAAGTCGCCGAAAAAGTCATTGACCACGAAATGCTGTTTCGTGAACCCGAATACCAAGAGCTCTTTGCGAAAAAGAAAACTTTTGAATTCAACCACTCCGATGCCACCATCGGGCAAACGGTGGAGTGGACCAAGACCGAAGACTACAAACTGAAGAACTTCGCCCGCGACTCGCTGGTCGTGAACCCGGCCAAAGCCTGCCAGCCGCTGGGTGCCGTGTTCGCCGCTAATGGCTTTGCCAAAACGTTGAGTTTTGTCCACGGCAGCCAGGGCTGCGTCGCCTACTACCGCGCACACTTTTCGCGTCATTTCAAGGAACCGACCTCTTGCGTCAGTTCCTCCATGACCGAAGACGCTGCGGTGTTCGGTGGCCTGAACAACATGGTCGATGGCCTGGCCAACGCCTACAGCCTGTACAAGCCGGACATGATTGCTGTCTCGACCACCTGCATGGCCGAAGTCATCGGTGATGACGTGGACGCGTTCATCAAAACCAGCAAGCAAAAGGGCAGTATCCCGGACGACTTTGACGTGCCGTTTGCGCACACCCCGGCGTTTGTCGGCAGCCACATCACTGGTTACGACAACGCCCTGCTGGGAGTGTTGCGCCACTTCTGGGACGGCAAGGCCAAAACCACCGAGCCGCTGGTGCGCGTCCCGAATTACAGCATCAACTTCATTGGCGGCTTTGACGGCTTTGTCGTCGGCAACATGAAGGAAATCCGCCGCATCTTCAGCCTGTTCGATGTCAAGGTAAACATCATTTGTGACCCGTCCGAGAGCTGGAACACCCCGACTGACGGCGAGTTCCGCATGTACGCCGGTGGCACCACCAAGGAAGAAGTGATTGCTGGTCTGCACGCCAAGGCCACCATCGTGTTCCAGGAGTTCTGCTGCGAAAAGACCAGCAAATTCATCGCTGAACACGGCCAGGAAGTCGTCACGCTCAACGCCCCCGTGGGTGTGGCAGGCACCGACAAGTTCCTGATGGAAATCTCGCGCCTGACCGGCAAACCGATTCCCGCAGAGCTAGAAAAAGAACGCGGCCAGTTGGTCGATGCCCTTGCCGACAGCCAGGCCCACCTGCACGGCAAGCGTTTTGCCTTGTATGGTGACCCGGACCAGTTGCTGGGCTACGCCGCCTTCCTGCTGGAACTTGGTGCTGAACCGACCCATGTGTTGTCCACCAACGGCACCAACGAATGGGCGGAGCGGGTGCAGGCCTTGTTTGATTCCACTCCCTACGGCAAGGGCTGCAAGGTATACCCCAAGCGCGATCTGTGGCACCTGCGTTCGCTGCTGTTCACCGAGCCGGTTGACTTTTTGATTGGCAACACTTACGGCAAGTTCCTGGAGCGTGATACCAAGGTGCCGCTGGTGCGTCTGGTGTTCCCGATCCATGACCGCCACCACCACCACCGTTACCCCACCTGGGGCTACGAAGGCGGGATGCGCGTGCTGGTGATGCTGCTTGACGAGTTCTTTGAAGCGCTCGATGCCAACACCATGGACATCGCCAAGACCGACTACAGCTACGACATCGTTCGCTAAATGCATAGCCGGAAAGGGCTCCAGCCCTTATCTGGCCTTGTCTTTGTGCTATTAATTTTCAAACTATTCGAATTCATCATGGCCAATGTAACTTTTAGCTCTCCCCGCATGAAGAAGGACCTGACGGTCTACGCCGTGGCGGGTGACACCAAGACGCTGCTCGCTGTTGCCAAGGCCAACGCCGTGCCGCTGCAATCTGAGTGCGAAAACGGCGAGTGCGGCTCCTGCCAGGTGCAGGTGTCGGTCCTCTCCGGCAAAACGCCGATTGGCGTGGCAATGACCGAGAAGGAAAAGCTGGTGCTGAAGCTGGCTGGCAAGATCACGGCCCAGCAAATCGCCGATGCCGAAACCAAAGACCTGCCACCGCCCTGGCGGCTGGCCTGCCAGATGGTGGTGCGCGACGAGGATATTTTGGTCAAGTTCTGAAACTTACAAGCTTTTTTGGCCTCTAGCCCTTTCAACACAAGCGCTAGCAGCTACTATTATTGTAGTATTTAGCAGGCCGATCTGGTAAACAGACCGGCCTGTTGACGTTACGGCGCAGGCAAGCTCCAGTCGGGATCTGGCCGCCAGGCAGCTGCCCAGACAGGCATGGCGGCTGCGGGCATGGGCCGGGCAATGCCGTAGCCCTGTGCCAAATCGCAGCCGAGCTGCAGCAGCGCGGTGCCATGCGCCACCGTCTCCACGCCTTCGGCAATCACCTCACGCTTGAAGGCTCCGGCCAGCCCGATCACGCCTTGCAAAATGGCCAGGTCGTCCGGGTCGCCAAGCATGTCACGCACAAAACTCTGGTCGATCTTGAGTTGCGTCACCCGCAGTCGTTTCAGATAAGTCAGCGACGAATACCCGGTGCCAAAGTCATCCAGCGCAAAATGGACGCCGATCTGCGCGCAGTCCTCAATCACCCTGGACACCTGCGCCATGTCGTTGAGCGCGCTAGTCTCCAGGATTTCCAGCTCCAGGCAGGACGGGTTGACCTTCGGGTGGGCTGCCAGAATCGCCTTGAGTCGCGTCACAAAGTCGGTTTGTTGCAACTGGCGTGCGCCGACATTCACACTCACGGCCAGGTCGAGCCCGGCGCTGCGCCAGTCCTCGATCTGGCTGAGCGCGGTCTCCATCACCCACTCACCCATGGCCACAGACAGCGGATGGTCTTCGACCACCGGCAAAAAAGCAGCAGGTGCCAGCAAGCCTTTGACAGGGTGCTGCCAGCGGATCAATGCCTCGGCACCAATCACCCGACCGGTACGCATGTTCACCTTGGGCTGGTAGTACAGAACGAATTGACCCTGATCCAGCGCCTGCCCGATGCCCGCCAGACTCTCGTGGTGACCCCGGATGCTGCTGTCCTGTTCCGCATCAAAGATGTGATAACGGTTCTTGCCAGCCAGTTTGGCCTGGTACATGGCCTGATCAGCCTGGCGCAAAAGCTGGTCCGCGTCCAGAGCCTGCAGCTGCGGGTAAAACGTCACTCCCAGGCTGGCTGACACCTCCAGGGTGAGATCACCCAACTGCACCGGCTGCGAGGCCGCCCCCAGCAAACGCGTCAGCATGGGCAAACTGACCGACACACTGTCCAGATCAATCAGCACAGCCACAAACTCATCACCACCCATGCGCGCCAGCGAGTCGCCTTCACGCAGGGTTTCCTTCATGCGCCGCGCCAGGGCAATCAGCAACAAGTCACCCACCTCGTGACCATAGGTGTCATTGACAGACTTGAAAGAATCCAGGTCCAGATACGCCACGGCCAAATGCTGGCCGCTGCGCGGTGTCTGGTTCATGGCCTGCTGCAGCCGGTCCGTCAGAAATATGCGGTTGGGCAGGTTGGTCAGCGCATCAAAATGGGCAATGCGCTCCAGTTCGCTCTGGTGCTCCTTGATCTCGGTGATGTCGGACAGCAGGGCAACATACTGAACGGTGTCGCCCTGACTGTCGCGAATGGCGCTGATGGTCATCAGTTCCGCGAAAACCTCGCCGTTCTTGCGGCGGTTCCAGATTTCGCCACTCCAGTAGCCAAGTGCCAACAGTTCACGCCACAAACCGACGTAGAAATCCTTTCCTTGCCGGCCAGAACTCAGGATGCTGGGCTTCTGACCAATCGCTTCGTCGCGTGCGTAACCCGTGATGCGGGTGAATGCCTCATTGACATCCACGATGACCCCGCTGGCACTGGTGACCATGATGCCCTCTCGGGCATGATTGAAAACGCGTCCAGCGAGTTGGAGCTTTTCGTCGGCACTCTTGCGCAGCGTGATGTCACGCGCAATAAAGATGAAGTGCCGTTCGGACTCAGTACCAGTGCGCATGGGTGACACCGACAGCTCAAACCAGCGTTCCCCCTGCGGCAGTTGCAGGGCATATATCCTGCCGCTTGAAAACCCGTGGTCGGCCGCTTCCTGGATGGCCGCAAAACAGACCTCCGAGACCTCCGGTGGCAGCACATCGGAAAACACCTTGCCCATAAACACCTCGGGCGGTGCCGCCAGCAAATCGTTGCGATTGGAGTGGTAGCGGTAGATGTGGCCGCTCTGACTCACCTCAAACAGCAGATCCGGCAGGGCATCCAGCGTAGCCTGGAGGCGGCTTTCACTCTCGCTTAGCTCGATTTCACGCTGATTGACAGCGTCCAGGGACTGGTTCAGACCATTGACCAAGCGCCGGATAAGACTGAACAGAAACAGCGAGGTCACCGCAACAAACAGCCCGCCCTTGATCATGCTGACCCGGGTCATGGTGGCCGGGTCATTGAACAGGCTAGCCACCAATTTGTCGGATAGCAGTATCCACAGGCTGGCGAACCCGGCATACGCCAGCACAATGCGCCAGACCGCATCAGCACTGGTTTTTCTCTCGGACACAGGATGGTTCAGGCCGGGGGCGGTCATGGCGGAACGGCCATCAAGACGCTGCGCGGTCCACCCCGGTCGGGGCGCTGACTTCTGTGGTCTGTCGCATCTTGAAATCTCCAACGCTATTGAATGAGTCTTTTGTCCGGGATTCTATGGCGGCCATGCGGCCAGACTGTACGGCTTGTCGATCTGCTCTTTGCCATCCATGTTTTGTCGCAATTCCTTCAAACCGGTCAAACCTCGCCCTGCAGAACGGCCATTGCCGACCAAACCGGCACACAAAGAGCGATTTTGCCTGGCATCAAAAATGCAATGTGAAGACCATCTAACCCATCTGGAGTCTTCCATGTCAATCGCGCTCAAGGCCAAGATTGCCGACGTGTTCGAAGAACCTGGTTGCGACAAGAACCAGGGTAAAAGCGAAAAAGAGCGCAAGAAAGGTTGCGGCAAGCAGCTTGCGCCCGGCGCCGCTGCCGGTGGTTGCGCGTTTGACGGGGCCATGATCGCCTTGCAACCCATCGCCGATGTGGCGCATCTGGTCCATGGGCCGATCGCCTGCGCGGGAAACTCCTGGGATAACCGGCACAGCGCATCCAGCGGCCCGCAGATTTACCGCACCGGCTTCACCACCGACACCAATGAGCTCGACGTGATTTACGGCGGCGAGAAGCGCCTGTTCAAGTCGATCCGCGAAATCATTGAAAAGTACGACCCACCTGCGGTGTTTGTATACCAGACCTGCGTGCCCGCGCTGGTGGGTGACGACATTGAGGCGGTGTGCCAACGCGCTTCAGAGAAGTTTGGCAAACCCGTCATCCCGGTCAACGCGCCCGGTTTTGCCGGTATCAAGAACCTGGGCAACAAGCTCGGGGCCGAAGCACTGCTGGACTATGTGATCGGCACCGTGGAGCCCGAATTCACCACACCGTACGACATCAACATCATCGGCGACTACAACCTGGTGGGCGAGCTGTGGCAGGTCAAGCCGCTGCTGGACGCACTGGGTATCCGCATCCTGTCCTGCATCGCGGGCGACGGGCGTTACAACGAGATCGCCAGCGCACACCGCGCCAAGGTGAACATGATGGTGTGCTCCAAGTCGATGATCAACGTCGCCACCAAAATGCAGCAGCGCTGGGGCATTCCGTATTTTGAAGGCTCGTTCTACGGCATTGGTGACATGAGCGACACGCTGCGCCAGATCGCCACACTGCTGGTGCAGCAAGGCGCACCGGATGATCTGCTGGCGCGCACCGAGCAACTGATTGCGGTCGAAGAAGCCCGCGCCTACCAGCGCATCGCGCCGTTCAAACAGCGCCTCACCGGCAAGCGGGTGCTGCTGATCACCGGCGGCGTCAAATCCTGGTCAGTGGTGGCGGCGCTGCAAGAGGCCGGGCTGGTGATTGTGGGCACCAGCGTCAAAAAATCCACCAAGGAGGACAAGGAAAAGATCAAGGAAATCATGGGTGACGATGCCCACATGATCGACAACATGACGCCGCGCGAGATGTACAACCTGTTGCGTGATGCGCGGGCCGACATCATGCTCTCAGGCGGGCGCAGCCAGTTTGTGGCGCTCAAGGCACGCATGCCCTGGCTGGACATCAACCAGGAGCGTTACCACGCCTATGCGGGCTATGAGGGCGTGGTGGAACTGGTGCGCCAGATTGACCGGGCTCTGTCCAACCCGGTTTGGCAGCAGGTGCGCATTCCGGCGCCCTGGGGCGACGACGGTGAAACGCTGGGCGCACTGGCGGCGGTGGCTGACCCCATCCACGTCCTGACCGATGTGGCCGCCAAGTCGATGGGCTTGGAGCCTGGCGACATCTCTGCCTGAATACCCCCTGTTGCGAGAACACATCCATGGCTATCGTTGTTGAATCCAAAAAAGCCTGTGCGGTGAACCCGCTCAAGATGAGCCAGCCGCTGGGTGCCAGCCTGGCCTTTCTGGGGCTGGATGCCTGCATGCCGGTGATGCACGGCTCGCAAGGCTGCACCTCGTTCGGACTGGTGCTGCTGGTGCGCCACTTCAAGGAAGCCATTCCGTTGCAGACCACGGCCATGAACGAGGTCACCTCCATTCTGGGCGGTTACGACAACATTGAGGCAGCCTTGCTCAACATCCGCAAACGCGCCGCCCCCAAAATCATTGCCATCTGCTCCACCGGCCTGACCGAAACCAAGGGCGACGATGTGGACGGCTACATCGTGACCGTGCGCAAACGCAAGCCCGAGCTCGATGACACCGAGATCGTCTATGCCTCCACGCCAGACTACGTGGGTGGTTTTGAGGACGGCTACCGCAACGCGGTGACCGCCATCGTGCGCACACTGGTCAAGCCGCTGCCGGTCAAGGCAGATCAGGTGACGCTGCTGCCGGGCAGCCATTTGTCGCCCGGCGACATTGTGGAACTGCGCGAAATCATGGAAGCCTTTGGCCTGTCGGTCATCGTGCTGCCGGACATTTCCGGCTCGCTTGATGGCCACATCCCGCCAGACTGGCGTGGCACCACCTTGGGCGGCACCACGCTGGAGCAAATTCGCGCAGCAGGTGCCTCGGCGCTGACGCTGGGTGTGGGTGAACAAACCCGTGATGCGGCGTTGGCATTGCAAGAGATTGCAGGCACGCCGCTGGAGGTGTTTGACCGGCTGACCGGACTTGAAGTCAACGACCGCTTTTTGCAGCGGCTGGCGCAGCTTTCGGGCAAGCCGGTGCCCGCCAAATACCGCCGCCAGCGCAGCCAGTTGCTCGACGCCATGCTGGACGGCCATTTCTACACCGGTGGCATCAAGGTGGCGATTGCCGCCGAGCCCGACTTGCTGCTGGCCGTGGGTAGTCTGTTGCATGAGATGGGTGCCGAATTGCGCTGCTGCGTCAGCACCACCAAGTCGGCCTCGCATGCGTTGTTGCCGGCCGAGACCGTGGTTCTGGGTGACCTGGAAGACCTGGAGCGTGGTGCCGCAGACTGCGACCTGCTGGTGACCCATTCCCATGGCCGCCAGGCCTCAGAGCGGCTGGCCAAACCCTTGATGCGCATCGGCTTCCCGGTGTTTGACCGGGTGGGCAACGCACACCGCTGCCAGGTGGGCTACCGCGGCACCATGGCGCTGGTGTTTGAAGTGGCCAACCTGATGATCGACCAGATCAAGCACCACCACGCCGATGACTGGCCACTATGCCCCGAAGCCTTGCGTGCCGCGTCCACCGTCACCGCCACGCCTGAGTTTTCCGCTTCCTCTCCCACCCAACCCAGCCTGGCAGATGCCAGCGCCTGACCCACCACAGGAGTGTCTTATGAAAATCGCCTTCACCACCCAGGACAAAGAACGCGTGGATGCGCACTTTGGCTGGGCTCCCAGCATTGTTGTGTATGAGGTGTCCCCCGAAGGGCATCACTTTGTCGGTGGCTTTGAGTTCGGCGGCCAGCTTGAAGAAGATGGTGATGAAGACAAACTGACACCCAAGCTGGAAGCCATCCAGGATTGCGCCATCGTCTATGTGGCAGCTATCGGGGGCTCGGCAGCCGCACGTGTGGTGGCCATGAAGATCCATCCCATCAAGGTGCCACAGCCCGAATCGATCGCCAGCATTCTGGACAAATTGCAAGTCGTGCTGCAAGGCACACCGCCACCCTGGCTGCGCAAGGCGCTGGCCAAAGATGGTGTGCGGACTTTTGACTTTGAAGACGACACGGTGACACCATGAGCGAACAAGCCACTCTGGACGTATTGCCCACCGCTGTCAGCGACGAAGACTATCTGGCTGCCCCTTTTGTGCAGCAGCTCATCAAGCAACTGCGCGCGCAGGACATGAACGGCACCTGGGACAACAAGACCGACCTGCAGCTGCTCAAACCCTATATCCACACCTTGGAGGAACGCCGCGCCTTGCCCATTCTGGGCGACCCGGACCCCGAGACGCTGTGGCATCTGGAGCTGTTCTACAACGCCATCGCAGTCGCCATCGAGCGTGAAACCGGCCAGATGGTCTCGCCCATGATGAAGATGAGCCATGAAGGTTTTGGCCGCATGGTGTTGCTGGCAGGCCGCCTGGTGGTGGTCAACAAACAGTTGCGTGACGTGCACCGTTTTGGTTTTACCTCGCTGGCCAAACTGGCAGAGGCTGGCACCAAGTTCCTGAACGAGGCGGTCACCATGATCCGCACCTACCCTGAAGTTGCCCAATACGGAGCCTGACCATGCCTGTGGATATTGACGAAATCAAGGCGCGTCTGAAGAAACTCAACGCCCGCGCCACCCAGGCCAAGATGGACCTGCACGACCTGTCCGAAGAGCTGCCGACCAACTGGGAAATGATTCCCCAAGTGGCCCAGCGCTGCCATGAAGCCCACGCCATGCTGATGGACGCACGCAAAGCCCTGGCGGCGGCAGAGGCTTGAGTACACCGCAAGAAAGAGATTCAACCATGAGCAACACCTTTAGCGTCACCCTGCCCAGTGGTGAAACCTGGATACCCACCTTTGTCACCGCCATCGACGACGAGAAGTGCATCGGCTGCGGCCGCTGTTTCAAGGTCTGCCCGCGCGGCGTGATGGAACTGGTCGGCCTCACCGAAGACGGCGAGCGTATTCCGGTCGATCTGGATGACGACGATGATGACGAGGAATACGAAAAGAAGGTCATGACCATCGCGCACCAGGAACTGTGCATTGGCTGCACCGCCTGCTCGAAAATCTGCCCCAAGAAATGCTATTCACACGCGCCTGCCAGCATGTGAAAGCGTCGGGTGCTAAAAACTAACTGCCCTGGTTCAGTTCAACAAAGGCATCCATCACCAATTGCGGGTTGGCCATCAGCCGCGCCTTCCATTCACCCAGGTGACGGTGCGACTGGATCAGGCCACGGATGGCGCCCACATGGTTCGAGTGGCCGATGGTGATGGCACCAATCAGTTGGTCGCCATCAAAACACAGCCGGGTGTAGATGAAGTTAGCTACGTCCACCACCTCGGTGTTGTCACCACCCTCCAGACCCTGCCACAGCCCGAAGGTGTGCGAAATCAGGCCGACGGTGTCGAGCACATTCATGCTCAGGCTGCCACGATAAGGTACGTCCTGACCGAGCATGTTCAGCGCCGCAAAGCGGCCGTGCTCGGTCGCGGTGGGTTGCAGCGCGTGCACCACCCATTCGCCAGTCGAAAAATCGCGCCCCTGCGCCACGTCGCCCGCGGCATAGATGTGCGGCACGGTGGTACGCATGTGCGCGTCAATGACGACACCGCTGCGAATCTCGGCACCCGTTCCTTCAAGGAACGACACATTGGAATGCACGCCGGTGGCCAGGATGATCAGGTCGGCATCGATACCACGGGTGTCCATGACCAACCGGGGGCCGGGCTCGATGCGCAGACTGCGCCCTGTCGTGATGACGTCCACGCCGCGCCCTTCCAGCCAGCGCTGCAGCATCTGGCTGCCCACCGGGGTCATCATCGAACGCAAAATCTGCCCGGAGCGCCCCGCCACCACCGACAGCCTGGCACCGCTGCCCACCAGCGATTTCATGCACACACCCGCCACAAACCCCGCACCCAGCATGACCACGCGCGCACCGGGCACGAGTTTGGCAGCGATCTGGCGCGCATCTTCCAGGGTCCAGCAGGTCACCACACCCGGCAAATCGGTGCCGGGTAAGGGAGGCAGCGTTGGCGATGAGCCGGTGGCCACCAGCAGCCGGTCGTAGTCCAGCCGGGTGCCGTCCTCCAGTTCAACCTGGCCACCGTCCGGCCCCGCATGCACATGCAGCGCCTTGCCGTGGATGTACGTGATGCCGAGTTCCTCGAGAAAATGGTGTGACCGACGCTGACGCGCACCTGCTTCATCGATCGCTCCGGTCAGGATGTAGGGAATGGCCATGCGCGAATAGGGTTCGCCCGGCTCACCGCTGATCAGCGTGATGCTGGCTTGTGGATCGTGTTCGCGCAGCGTTTCTGCAGCTCGCAAGCCTGCAGATCCGGCACCAATGATGACAAAATTCATAGTGGTTCGCCTTGGTTACGAGCTATGCGCTCGTTGTTACGGTCTATAGAAACTGGCTGACAAGCTCAAAATCATACTGCGGTCGTCAACCGCATTTGTTCAGCCCCCAAACGCCGCCGAGCCAGGCGTGGCCTCAGCCTTGAACGGATGCCACCCGACCGGTCGAAGCCAGTTTGCCAGCCCCCGTCACGCACTGCCCGCACAGTTGCATCGCCAGCCGCCCCAGCGCCTGCCAATTGTCGGTGGGCCAGTCGGGTTGTTTCAGTCCCTTCACGATGCCATCGACCAGATGGGCACTTTGCAGCAGGTGCGCCAGACTGGCATCGTTCAGGCGTGGCAGCACACGTTCGAACAGGCGCTCTTTGTTGCCCCAGACGCGCTGCTCGCGCAACGCCATCGGCAGCGGGGTACCACGGTTCATGGCGTCTTTGACGCGTTTGAGAGCGCGAATGTCTTCGGCCAGCGTGTAGTGCACCAGCACCTCGGCCTCGCCCTCGGCCTGCAGACCGTCCAGCATGCGCTGTACCCGCGCCGCTTGCCCACCGAGCACGGCTTCCGAGAGTTTGAACACGTCATAACGCGCCACATTGAGCACGGCGGATTCGATGTGTGCAAACCTGAGTTCGCCGGCCGGGTGCAGCAGCGCCAGCTTCTGGATTTCCTGGTGCGCGGCCAGCAGGTTGCCTTCGACCCGGTCAGCAAAAAACTGCAGCGTGCGCTGGCCCTCCTCACCCGCCACCACACGCTGGCCCTGCGCAGCCAGGCGCTGGGCAATCCATTGCGGCAGGGCACCGCGCTCCACGGGGCTGACTTCCAGCGTGATGCCGCTCTCCAGCGCGGCAAACCAGGCGCTGGACTTGGTCATTTTGTCCAGGCGGGGCAACACAACCAGTGTCAGCGTCGCGTCGTTGCCTCGCGACTGGTCCACCAACTGCTGCAGCGCCATGCTGCCTTCTTTGCCGGGTTTGCCGCTAGGGATGCGGATTTCGACAATTTGCTTGTCGGCAAACAGGCTCAACGACCCACAAGCGGCCAGCACCTCGCTCCAGTCAAAGTTGGTACCGCTGACGGTGTGCGAGGTGCGCTCGGTAAACCCTTGGGCACGGGCGGTGGCGCGGATGGCATCCAGCGCCTCCTGAATCAGCAGCGGCTCGTCGCCATGCAGGGTGTACAGGCTTTTGAGGCCTTTTTGCAGGTGGTCGGTGAGCTGGTTGGGGCTGATTAGCATAGGCGGTTAGTTTAGAACCTCATGACAGCCGGTAGGTTTCCAGGTGGATGCTGGTCTCGGTGTTGCTGATGCCTTTGAGCAAACGGATGCGTTCCAGCACCTTGGCCAGATCCTGCAGGCTCTCAGCGCGCAACTCGGCCAGCAAATCCCAGCGCCCATTGGTGTCGTGCAGGGTGGCGACACCCGGCTCACCCAGCAACGCGGAAATCACGGCGCGGGTCTGGTTGCCCTCCACGGCGATGCTCATCCAGGCGGTGATCTGGTCGTGCTGTACGTCCGGACGCAGCCGCACGGTGTAGCCAACGATCACACCATCGTCTTCCAGCTTGCGAATCCGATTGGTGACGGTACCGCGTGACACCTTCAATTTAAGCGCCAGCGCCGCCACCGAAAGGCGGGCATCCTGCCGTAAGAAAGACAAGAGTTGTTGGTCAGTTTCATCCATTTTGATAACTTCGTCTGTCAAAGCGGCAATTATGTGACTATTTCTATACATAGTTGACGATTGTTATTGTTAACGGGTGCGGGCAAACTCGTTCTCAACTATTCCCATAATTTGACCTACCCGAAGTGACCCGTCATGAACACTGCAACCACACCAACTGCCAACCGCACCAACACTTTGTTTCTCAGCCCAATCGACGTGGCTGGCATTATTGGCCGTCAAGGTATAGCCGCCGCCCTGCAGGGCATGGCCGCCTACATCCGCCAGGACTTCTTGCGCTGGCAGAGTTTCGACAAGGCAGCGCGCGTGGCCAGCCACTCGGCTGACGGCGTGATCGAGCTGATGCCGATCGCCGATGCCAGCCGCTACGCCTTCAAATACGTCAATGGTCACCCCAAAAATACCGCCAAAGGCTTGTCCACCGTGATGGCGTTTGGCGTGTTGGCAGACGTGGCTACCGGTACCCCGCTGCTGCTCAGCGAGATGACATTGACCACCGCCTTGCGCACCGCTGCTACATCAGCTGTAGCAGCCCGCGCTTTAGCCAGGCCGGACAGCCGGGTGATGGCCTTGATTGGCAACGGTGCGCAAAGCGAGTTTCAGGCGCTGGCGTTTCACCATCTGTTGGACATCGAAGAAATCCGTCTGTACGACATCGACCCGGCCGCCACCGCCAAACTGAGGCACAACCTGCAGAACAACCCGGATGCCGCGGGCCTGCGACTGACCGCCTGCGCCAGCATCCGCGACGCGGTGCGAGGTGCCGACATCGTGACCACCATCACCGCCGACAAGACCAACGCGGCCATCATCACCGCAGACATGCTGGCGCCTGGCATGCACGTCAACGGCGTGGGCGGCGACTGCCCCGGCAAGACCGAAATTCACCCGGATGTGCTGCGCGCCGCCAAGGTGTTTGTGGAGTTTGAACCGCAGACCCGTATCGAAGGCGACCTGCAGCACTTGCCCACTGATTTTGCGGTGACCGAGCTGTGGCAAGTGCTGGCTGGCAAGCTGCCCGGCCGCGATAACGCCGATCAGGTCACGATGTTTGACTCGGTCGGTTTTGCCATGGAAGATTTTTCTGCCCTGCGCTACCTGTATGACCAGGCACAAGTGCTGCGACTGGGCGCACCCATTGCGCTGATGGCGCAACTGCCCAACCCGAAAGACCTGTACCAGCTGATCCGGCCTGCGGCCTCACCCTCAGAGCGGGCCTCTGCGCGGGTAGCCCTTACTGAAACTGTTTGACCGCCGCCAGTCGGCGCTGGATCTGCTGCGCGATGTCGATTTGCATATCGCGGTACAAATTGGCCATCTCGGTTTCTTTGGCGAGCGCAGCCGTTTCGCTGTAGCTGACGTCGCGTTGCTGAGAAATTTCGGTTTCTTGAATCAGCTCTTTGCCTTGCGGCGTGTCTAGCCTGAAACGCACCCGCAGCCGCAGCTGAAATTCCAGCACCTGGCCCGACGAGTTCACGCCGACCACGACCTTCTCACGCTGCTCGCCCAGCACCTTGAGCACCACCTGGGCCTGCGTCACAGGCGCGTCGGCAGCAATCACCTTCACCGCGCCGCCAAAAGAGCGGCGCAGCTCTTCAACCACCGCCCCACCGGGGTTGGGCCCGATGGCAATGCTGGTAAAGGCAAAATTCTGGCTGCCGCGCAGCTTGAAGCCGCAGCCTGCCAGCAGGCCGGCGGCCAATAGGGCTGTGCCAACGCTGCGCCGGGATACGCCCAGGGTTGTGGCACTGCAAAACGTGCCGCGTTGGCCTTCAGACGGCTCTGACAGACGAGGCAGACCAGACTTCATGACAACTCCTTAAACCACCAGATTGACCAGACGGCCTGGCACGACGATGACTTTTTTGGGTGCAGCGCCGTTGGCCAGCTTCTGGAACACGTCATTGTCAATCGCTGCCCGCTCAATCGTCGCCTTGTCGGCGCTGCTGCTGACCACAATCGAGCCGCGCAGCTTGCCGTTGATCTGCAGCATCAGCTCGATTTCGTCCTTGACCAGTGCGCCCGGATCGACTTGCGGCCAGGGTGTGTCGAGCAAGTCGCCCTGTTGCCCCGCATAACCCAGCTCAGACCACAGGGTGTGGGCGATGTGCGGCGTGGCCGGGTACAGGCAGCGCAGCAGGATGCCAAACCCTTCCACCAGCGCCACCTGGGCACCGGCGGTCTCCAGCGCCTTGAAGTCTTCCAGCGCGTTGATCATCTTCATCGCGCCCGAGACCACCGTGTTGTACTGCATGCGCTGGTAGTCGTAATCCACCTGCTTGAGCACGGTGTGGATTTCCAGCCGCAGGGCCTTGGCCTCTTTGCCAAACTTTATATCTTTTAGGCCTGTAGCCCTTGTCGCGACTGCGCTAGCAGCTTCAAAGTCCATAGCAGACAGTTTGACACCAAAGTTCCAGACGCGGCGCAAAAAGCGGTAGCTGCCTTCCACCGCCGCGTCGTTCCACTCCAGCGTGGCCTCGGGCGGGGCGGTGAACATGGTGTACAGGCGGGCGGTGTCGGCACCGTATTTTTCAATCAAATCCTGCGGATCGACCCCGTTGTTTTTGGACTTGGACATGGTGCCCACGCCTTCGTAGTCGATGGGCGTGCCCACCGGCAGGTCATCCACGGCGTTGATCAGACGTGCGCCAACCACCTTGCCCGCAGCGTCAAACACGTGCTCGACATCACTCGGCCAGAAGTAGTCTTTGCCACCCTTGTCGGAGCGGCGGGAATAAATGTGGTTGAGCACCATACCTTGCGTGAGCAGCTTGGTAAACGGCTCATCGACCTTGACCAGGCCCAGATCCCGCATCACTTTGATCCAGAAACGCGCGTACAACAGGTGCAGGATGGCGTGTTCAATGCCGCCGATGTACTGATCCATCGGCATCCAGTAGTCGGCCCCGTCGGCCACCATCTTCTCGCTGTTGGTCGGGTCGCAGTAACGCATGAAGTACCACGAGCTATCGACAAAGGTATCCATGGTGTCGGTTTCGCGCCGCGCGGGCTTACCGCAAATCGGGCAGGTGACACCGGCGTGGAAGGCCTCACACTTGTTCAGCGGGTTGCCCGAGCCGTCCGGCACCAGATCATCCGGCAGTACCACCGGCAGGTCTTTTTCAGGCACCGGCACCGCGCCGTGGTCGTCGCAATGAATGATCGGGATCGGTGTGCCCCAGTAGCGCTGGCGGCTCACGCCCCAGTCACGCAGGCGCCAAGTAACTTTTTTCTCGCCCAGACCCAGCGCTGCCAGATCAGCCGCTACGGCAGCCACGCAGTCCTTGAACACCAGGCCGTCGTATTTGCCCGAGTTCTCCGCGATGCCAGCGCCTTTTTCGGCATACCAGTCCTGCCAGACCTGATCGTCAAACACCTGTGCTCCCACTGCCACCACCGGCTTGATCGGCAAGGCGTATTTCAGGGCAAATGCAAAGTCGCGCTCGTCATGCGCGGGCACGCCCATCACCGCGCCATCGCCGTAACTCATCAGCACGTAATTGCCCACCCAGACTGCAACCTGCTCGCCCGTCAGCGGGTGTGTGACAAACAGCCCGGTCGGCATGCCAACCTTCTCCTTCACAGCCATTTCGGCCTCGGTGGTGCCGCCCTTCTGGCACTCTTCGATGAAGGTGGCCAGCGCCGGGTTGCTGGCTGCCGCATGGGCAGCCAAGGGATGCTCCGGCGCCACCGCGCAAAACGTCACGCCCATGATGGTGTCCGGCCGGGTGGTGAACACATACATGCGCCCGTCGCCAATCAATTGGCCTGATGTATCGGCGATCTGGTGCGGGAAGGCAAAACGCACGCCCTCGCTCTTGCCAATCCAGTTCTCCTGCATCAGCTTGACGCGCTCGGGCCAGCCGGGCATTTTGTCGCCGGTGACGTTGGCCAACAGCTCATCAGCGTACTGGGTGATGGCCAGGTAATACCCCGGAATCTCGCGCTTTTCCACCACCGCGCCAGTGCGCCAGCCTTTGCCGTCAATCACCTGTTCGTTGGCCAGCACCGTCATGTCCACCGGGTCCCAGTTCACCACTTGGGTTTTGCGGTAGGCGATGCCTTTCTCCAGCATCTTCAAGAACAGCCATTGATTCCACTTGTAGTACTCAGGGGTGCAGGTGGCGACCTCGCGGCTCCAGTCGATGGCCAGGCCCATGGCCTGCATCTGCTGCTTCATGTAGGCGATGTTTTCGAACGTCCACTTGGCCGGTGGTACGCCGTTTTTCAAAGCTGCGTTCTCGGCTGGCAGGCCAAACGCGTCCCAGCCCATCGGCATCAGCACGTTGTAGCCTTGCATGCGCAATTGGCGCGTGAGCATGTCATTGATGGTGTAGTTGCGCACATGGCCCATGTGCAACTTGCCGCTGGGGTAAGGCAGCATCGAGCAGGCGTAGAACTTCTTTTTCGGCTGGCCGCGGGCATCCAGCGCGTTTTCCGTGACACGGTACGCGTCGGTGGACTGCCAGTGCGCCTGCGCGGCGGGTTCTACGTCAAGGTGGTTGTATTTGTCTTGCATGGCGATGGGAGTGTGGCGGCCGGGCAACCGCTCTGGCGTGAGGTAACTTAATGGGCTGGGTGTCTTGTTCACCCCTGACACGCCGGGCGCGCGGGGAATTGGACCCGATTTTAGGGTTTGCGCGAACTGACCCCGGCGGGTGCGGCGGTGGCGGGTTCTGCTGCCTGCGCCGGAGCGGGCGATACCGCGGCACCAGGCGTTGCGTCAGCAACAAACCCAATGCGGTTGAGCCCGGCCTTCTGCGCGGCCCCCATCACTTCGACAATGCGGCCATAGGGCACGGCCTTGTCGGCGCGTAATTGCACTTCAGTGTCCGGGTTGGCCTGCTGCGAGGCGGCAAATTGGCGCGCCAAGTCATCCAGCGACACCGGGTGGTCGTTGAGAAACGTTTGCCCGACGGCATCCACCACCACCCGCACGGCCTTGGGCACCTCGCTGGGCTTGGCGGCATCGGTTTTGGGAAGATCGAGCTTGATGGAACTGGCCAGCAGCGGCGCGGTGATGATGAAAATCACCACCAGCACCAGCATCACGTCGATCAGCGGGGTCATGTTGATGTCGCTCATCGGCTGCGAGCCCGAGCTGCGATCCAGGCGGCCAAAAGACATGTGCCTTCGCCCGGTTTCAGAGTTGGGCGCTGGCGTTGCCCACCAGCTCGCGCAAGTCGCGCGCAAAGCCTTCCAACTCGGCCTCGATGCGCGCCACCGAGCGGCCAAGCACGTTGTAGGCCAGCACCGCCGGAATGGCCACCGCCAGGCCGGCGGCTGTCATGATCAGCGACTCGCCCACCGGGCCGGAAATCTTGTCGATGGTGACCTGCCCGGCCGTCGCGATGCCGATCAGTGCGTGGTAGATGCCCCATACCGTGCCCAGCAGACCGACAAACGGCGCGGTGGCACCCACGGTGGCCAGCAGCACCTGACCGTGTTGCAGCTTGATCAGGGCCTCATGCAGGGCATTGCGCAAGACGCGTGTGAGCTGGGTTTGCAGGCCACCGGCTCCGGCCAACGTTTTGCTTGCTTCTATTTTTGTAGCCTCCACCATAGGCAAAACAAGGGCTTCACGGTCAAAAGCCTTGATTTTTTGACTGGCATCCTCGACGCTGCCCGATTGCCAGAAAGCGGCAATACAACGATCCACATCACGGCTGGCGCGGTGCAGCAACCAGGCCTTCCACAAAATCACCACCCAACTGCTGACCGACATGGCCAGCAGCAGCAGGGCCACACCCCGTGCCAGCGCGTCACCCTGCCAGAAAAAATGTGCCAGATTCATTTCAGGTTGAGCACATCAGCCATGTCAAACAGGCCCGCCTTTCGCCCGGCCAGAAAACGCACGGCGCGCAGGCTGCCCTGCGCGTAGCTGACGCGGCTGGATGATTTGTGGCTGATCTCGATGCGCTCGCCGGTGCCGGCAAACAGCACCGTGTGGTCACCCACAATGTCGCCACCACGAATGGTGGCAAAACCGATACTTGAGGGATCGCGCTCGCCGGTGACACCTTCGCGGGCATAGACGGCGCAGTCTTTCAGGTCCCGCCCCAGCGCGCTGGCGATGACTTCACCCATCTTCAGCGCCGTGCCGGAGGGTGCATCCACCTTGTGACGATGGTGCGCTTCGATGATTTCAATGTCGTAGCCAGTGGACAGCGCCTTGGCAGCCATCTCCAGCAGTTTCAGGGTCACGTTCACGCCCACGCTCATGTTGGGAGCCATGACGATGGCAATATCTTCGGCGGCAGCGGCAATCTCGGCTTTTTGCGCTTCGGTAAAACCGGTGGTACCAATGACCAGGTTCACGCCCAATGCACGGCATACCTTGAGGTGCGCCAGCGTGCCCTCAGGCCGGGTGAAGTCGATCAGCACCTCGCTGTGGCTCAAACCTAATGCCAAATCCGAGGTGATGGCCGTTCCACTGCTGCAGCCCAGAAAAGCGGCCGGGTCCACGCCAATGGAAGGGCTGCCTGGCACGTCCAACGCGCCTGTCAGTTGGCAGTCGTCGGCCAGGTTCACGGCCTCAACCAGCATGCGGCCCATGCGGCCGCTGGCACCGGCCACGCAGATATGATGGAGAGATATCTCGCTCATACTGCCCATTTACTGTGCAGTTGCTTCAAGAGGCGGGTAACTGGCTGGCGGCGTTGCCGCAGGCTGTGCAGGGGCTGACACCGTGGTTGACTCTGGTTTTGCGATGGCTTTCAGGCTGTCTGGCGACATTTCCAGCACGGGCACAGGCCCGGATTTGCGTCCCGAATCCAGCGAGGCGACGAAGTCAGCCTCGGTGGGCAAGGGGTCTGCATCCACACGCGCCAAGACATCGTCTTTGAAAAAAACGGTCAGCTTGCGGTCTTGCGGCTCTACACCTTGGCGTTTAAAGGTAAAGACATAGTCCCAGCGATTGGCATGAAAGATATCGGTCAGCAAGGGGGTGCCTAGGATGCTCTTAACCTGGCTGCGGCTCATGCCCACCTTGAGCGCGGCAGCCTGTTCACTGGAGACGAAATTGCCTTGCACAATATCGATCTTGTAGGGCCGCACCATGTTGACCAGTCGGTTGCTCGCGCTATCAACGGTGCCGCAGGCGGACAACGTGGCCAACGTGGCACCCAGGGCACTCCAACAGACACAACGAACGATGAAATCAAACATAGAACAAGCCACGACGATATGATCCGCGCATTGTACTGGCAGCGTTTCAGATCAGGGCGCGCAGGACTGCAATGCGACTGGCAACCGGAAAACCCGTATGAGCAAGATTGATGAACTCAAAAGCACCGGCCTGAAGGCCACCTTGCCGCGGCTGAAAATTCTGGATATTTTCCACAAAGGTGCGCGCAGACACATGACGGCCGAAGATGTGTTCCGGGTCTTGCTGGACGAACATTCGGATGTCGGTCTGGCCACGGTGTACAGGGTGCTGGCACAGTTTGAGCAGGCAGATATCCTTGTCCGGAGCCATTTCGAGAGCGGCAAAGCGGTCTATGAACTCAACGAAGGGCAACACCATGACCACTTGGTGTGCCTGGACTGCGGTCGTGTAGAAGAGTTTTATGACGCGCAGATCGAGCAACGCCAACAGGCAGTGGCCAAAGAAAAAGGCTTTGCCATCGCTGACCACGCCTTGAGTCTGTACGCCCACTGCACCCGCGACAACTGCGAGCACAGACCCAAGCCCGGCTAGTGAGGCTCTTCCATCGCCTTGCGATGGCGCTCCACAAATTCCTTGTAGGTATCCACGCCGCGAATCTGCAAAATGGTGTTGCGCACGGCCGCCTCCACCAGCACAGCGATATTGCGCCCCGCCACCACCTGAATCACCACCTTGCGCACCGGCACGTCCAGCACGTCCTGTGTCAGCGGCTCGTAGGGAATGCGCTCGTAGTCGCGCTCCATGGTTTCGCGGCGCACCAGATGCACGATCAACTGCAGCCGCTTTTTGCGCCGCACGGCGGTTTCACCAAAAATGCAGCGGATATCAAGCAGGCCGATGCCTCGCACCTCCAGCAAATTGAGCAGCAGTTCGGGGCAGCGGCCTTCAATGGTATCCTGGTTGATGCGGTATAGGTCCACCGCATCGTCTGCGACCAGACCATTGCCGCGCGAGATCAGTTCCAGACCCAGCTCGCTTTTGCCCAGCCCGGACTCGCCGGTGATCATCACCCCCAGCCCCAAAATGTCCATGAACACGCCGTGCATGGTGCAACGGTCAGCAAAGTGCTTGGACAAGTAAGCACGCAGCACGTCAATCACAAAGGCCGACGACCCCGTGGTGGCAAACATCGGAATCTGGGCGCGCTCGCACATCGACATCAGCGCCTCGGGTGCCGTCTGCCCATCCGCCAGAATCAGCACCGGCGGCTCCAGCGTGACGATGCGCGCAATGCGCCGCGTACTGTCTTCCGGGGTGGCATTGGTCAGGTAAGCGACTTCACGCTCGCCCAAAATCTGAACACGGTAGGGGTGGATGTAGTTGAGGTAACCCACCAGATCGGCACCAGAACGTGCCGCACGCACCGCCAATTCATCAAAACGCCGCTCCGAGGCCCCCAGGCCAGCCACCCATTCCCAGCGCAGATTGCCGCGAAACGCCTCAAAGAGAACGTCCGCGCTGATGACGGTGGGTTTCAAGGCAAACGCTTAGTTCGACTGAACCGACTGCCAGCCAGCGATCAGCCCATGCAGGTCTGACACCGAGGTGCTGACCATGAGCTTTTCACGCAAATCGGCATCGCTGAGCATTTCGGCGATCTCGGAGAGAATTTCCAGGTGCTTTTGCGTGGCCGCTTCGGGCACCAGCAAAAAGATCATCAAGCCCACCGCCACTTCATCGGGTGCCTCAAATCCAATCGGCCGGGCCAACTGAAAAACGGCTGCCATGGGCGATTTGAGGCCTTTGATGCGGCCATGCGGAATCGCCACCCCGTGACCCAGACCGGTGGAGCCCAGACGCTCGCGGGAAAACAGGCTGTCGGTCACCAGAGCACGACTCAAACCGTGCAGGTTTTCAAACAACAAGCCAGCTTCTTCAAAAGCCCTTTTCTTGCTGGAAATGTCCACTTGGACCAGGACATGGTCAGCAGTGAGGATAGACGCGAGTCGGTTCATGATGTGCCCAGAATTATGCATCCGGAAAATTGGACGCAAAAAAAGCCGCACGCACCAGCGGGCGGCTTGGCAGAGTTTAATTTATTACATCAAGCGCTTGGCGGTATCGTGGTGATGTGATTGCAGTCGGGTTTTATGGCGAACCACTTGCCGGTCAAGTTTGTCCACCAGCTCATCGACAGCGGCATACAGATCAGCATGGGCACTTTCAGCAAACAACTCGATGCCTTTGATATGGATATTGCATTCCGCTTTCTGTCGGCGTTCCTTTTCTTTGAGGTTTTCAAGGGTTAACAGCACTTTGACATCCACGACCTGGTCGAAATGACGCTTGATGCGGTCCAATTTACTCGTGACATAAGACCGCAACGCTGGAGTTACCTCCAGATGGTGACCACTGATCGTCAAATTCATACATAGCCTCCTACAGCTTGGTTGAAAGAGTTGCCAACACCTTGTCGGCAACCGGAAGGGAAAATGTGTAGCGTTGATGACACTATGCCCCGCCGATATATTTAAAGCAATGTTTTTCCATGCTGCACTGCAACAGTGTCAGGGTTTACCCCTGAAACTTGCCCGTATCACCCTCCCGGTGCCATAATCCTGAGGTTCAAACAACCGGATTCACCACCTTGGAAACCTACCCTAGTCGGTAGCTTTCAACCCCAAAACAAGCATCCGGGGTTGGAAGCCAAACCTTCAACCACCGCACCCGATGCCTTGTTTATTTTGGGAGTGAGCGCATGCTCAACATCTTCACCCTGGCCAATGGCCGCCTGTTCCAGGAAGAAATCGAATCACTGGAAGAATTGTCCCGGTTCCAGCCCATCTGGGTCGATCTCGAATCTCCCACACCGGAAGAAAAACGCTGGATCAAACAGTACTACGGCCTGTCGATTCCTGAAGACGCGATGGACGAGGACATCGAAGAGTCCGCCCGCTTTTACAAGGAAGACAACGGTGAGTTGCACATTCGCAGTGACTTTTTGGTCGCTGACGACGAAGAACCGCACACTGTGCGGGTGGCATTTATCCTGAACACCGACAACGACCAGCTCAAGAGCCGGGGTGTGCTGTTTTCCATCCACGACGAGGATGTGCCGGTATTCCGGCTACTGCGCATGCGGGCCCGGCGCGCACCTGGGCTGATTGAGGATGCCAGGGAGGTGTTGCTCAAGCTGTTTGATGCCGATGCCGAGTATTCCGCCGACACCCTGGAAGAAATTTACGACGAGCTGGAAAAAGTCAGCAAAAAAGTGCTCTCGGGCAACATGACCGATGCCCTGGCCGGCGAGGTGCTCGGTGCCATTGCCCGCCACGAAGACATGAGTGGCCGGATTCGGCGCAATGTGATGGACACCCGCCGCGCTGTGAGCTTCATGGTGCGTAGCAAGATGCTCAACGGCGAGCAGTTTGAAGAAGCCCGGCAGATTCTGCGCGACATGGACTCGCTGGACTCGCACACCGCGTTCCTGTTTGACAAGATCAACTTCTTGATGGATGCCACCGTGGGTTTCATCAACATCAACCAGAACAAGATCATCAAGATTTTCTCGGTGGCCAGCGTGGCACTGCTGCCACCCACCCTGATCGCCAGCGTCTATGGCATGAATCTGAAGTTTCCCGAACTTGAGTTTCTGGGCGGCTGGAGCTACCCGTACACCGTGGCACTGATGGTGGCCAGCGCGCTGGTGCCGATGTGGTATTTCAGAAAACGCGGCTGGCTTAAGTAAAAAAGGCCGCTAGCCCATACAGGGAAAGCGCCAATAGCTATTATTTTGGAAGCGTCCGCATGAACTGCGAGACAATCGCCAGGGCGTAAGGGCTGGCTACCTGCTGCACAAATGCCGAGAAATCCATGTGCGCCTGGGCATCGGCGCGGTCTGAAATGGTGCGCACCGCCGCAAACGGGATGCCATAGTCAAAACACACCTGCGCCACAGCGGCACCCTCCATCTCCACTGCCAGCGGCTGATGCCCGGCTGATTGAAGGCCCGCGCGCATGTTGTCCACGTCGGCGGGATCGCAAACAAACTGGTCGCCACTGGCAATCAGGCCCCGGTGCACCTGGGGGGCTGCCAGCAGATTTGTACGATGAAAATGATCTCCAACCCCCGCCAGACCTGTGCTAACAGCTTCAAATAACAGAGCAGACAAGGTGCTGTCACAGTCCAGCGTGGACCGCCCATACAGCGGAATTTCATAGCGCGGAAACAGCGGGCCGGAGTCCATGTCGTGCTGGATAAACGAGTCAGCCACCACCACGTCACCCACCTTGACACCGGCACCAATGCCTCCGGCCACACCGGTGAACAGCACCCGCTCGGCACCAAAAGCCTCGATCAACGTGGCGGTGGTGCTGGCTGCCGCCACCTTGCCGACCTTGGAGAGCACCAACACCACATCATGACCGGCCCACTGACCACACCAGAAGGTGCGCCCGGCACGAACGCGCTTGGTGGGTTGATGCAGTTGATCCAGAAGTCCTTTTTGTTCGTCCAGCAGGGCACTGACGATGGCGAGTGTGGTCAACGGAAATCCTTTATTTGCCGCGCAATTCGCGCCGCAGGATTTTACCCACCGGGGTTTTGGGCAACTCGGTACGGAACTCCACGATCTTGGGGTGCTTGTAGCCGGTCATGTTGTCCTTGCAGTAGGCGCGGACCTGCGCCTCGGTCAAGTTGGGGTCTTTCCGGACAATGACCAGTTTGACCGCTTCGCCCGATTTCTCGTCAGGCACCCCCACGCAGGCGCACTCCATGATGCCGGGCATCTGCGACACCACGTCTTCGACCTCGTTGGGATAGACGTTGAAGCCGCTGACCAGGATCATGTCTTTCTTGCGATCGACAATTTTGAAGTAGCCGCGCTCGTCCATCACGCCAATGTCGCCTGATTTGAAATAGCCGTCAGGTGTCATGACCTTGGCGGTCTCGTCAGGGCGCTGCCAGTAGCCCGCCATCACCTGCGGACCCTTGATGGCAATTTCGCCGGGCTCACCGGGCGCGGACTCGTTGCCCTCGTCGTCGAGCAATTTGAGCCAGGTGCTAGGCACCGGAACCCCGATCGATCCAGAATATTCCGTGGTGTTGACCGGGTTGGAGGTGGCAATCGGCGAGGTTTCGCTCAAGCCATAACCTTCGCAAATGGCGCAGCCGGTTTTCTCGAACCACAGCTTGGCCACCGCGCTTTGCACCGCCGTGCCGCCGCCAGCCGACACCATCAGGCTCTTCCAATTGACTTTGCTGAAATCCGGGTGGTTGGCCAGACCATTGAACAGGGTGTTGACCGCGGGCAGCACATGCACCTTGTGTTTGGCCAGCTCGCCCAGCACGGCAGGGAAATCGCGCGGATTGGGGATCAGGATCAGCTTGCCACCCAGGCGCAGGGACAGCATCATACCCACGGTGAAGGCGAAGATGTGGTACAGCGGCAGGGCGCAGACCGAGTTGATTTGCTCGCCAGCAGGGACCTTGGCCAACGCGGGCTGAAAACAGGCATCGGCCTGCAACACATTGGCCACGAGGTTGCGATGCAGCAGAACCGCGCCCTTGGACACCCCGGTGGTGCCGCCGGTGTACTGCAGCACAGCCACATCGTCGGCTTTGACGGTGACTTTCTTCAAATTGCCGCTGCTGGCCTGGGCCATGGCCGCGTTGAAGCGCACCGCGTCGGGCAGGTTGTAGGCGGGCACCATTTTTTTGACGTTTCGCACCACATAATTCACCAAAGAACCCTTGAGCAAGCCCAGCTGGTCACCCATGGCGCACAGCACCACATGCTTGACCGGCGTGGCCGCCACACACTTTTCCAACGTAGCGGCAAAATTCTCCAGAATGATGATGGCTTTGGTGCCAGAGTCCTTGAGCTGATGCTCCAGCTCGCGCGGGGTGTAAAGCGGATTCACATTCACCAGCGTGAACCCGGCGCGCAGAATCGCCGCCACGGCAATCGGGTACTGCAGCACGTTGGGCATCATCACCGCGACCCGGTCGCCGCGCACCAGCCCCAGGCTTTGCAGATAGGCACCAAAGGTCTGGCTGATCTCATCCACCTGGCGGTAAGTCAGCTCCTTGCCCATAAAGCTGTAGGCGCTTTGGCTGGCGTACTTCTTGAAACTCTCCTCCATCAACTCGACCAGCGATGCGTCGCGGCTTTCGTCAATGTCGGCGGGCACACCTGGGGGATAACTGCTAAGCCAGATGCGGTCGGTCATGATGGGGGCTCCGATTTTTATGTCAAATGGGCATTCTCACCCGCTTGTCAGCTTGTGTAAGCTGTGTTTTCCCTTATTAGAGAAAGGCCCCCAAATCCGGCACGCCTGGGCGCAAGGATGTTGGGGGCCAGTTCACACCGTGCGGCCCGTCCAACACGGGCTGGAGTGAATGCCGGTCAGGCTCGCAGCGCGGTCAACACCTCGTCGAGCATTTTCTTGGCATCGCCAAACAGCATGCGGTTGTTTTCTTTGTAAAATAAGGGGTTATCGACGCCCGCGTAACCCGATGCCATGCTGCGCTTCATGACGATGGAGGTCTTGGCTTTCCAGACTTCGAGCACCGGCATACCGGCAATCGGGCTGGTCGGGTCGTCCTGGGCGCTGGGGTTGACGATGTCATTGGCACCAATGACCATGGTCACGTCGGTGGCCGGGAAGTCATCATTGAGTTCGTCCATCTCGAACACGATGTCATATGGCACCTTGGCCTCAGCCAGCAGCACGTTCATGTGCCCGGGCATGCGCCCGGCCACCGGGTGAATGCCAAAGCGCACATTCACACCCTTGGCACGCAGGTGCTTGGTGATCTCGAACACCGTGTGCTGGGCTTGCGCCACGGCCATGCCATAGCCCGGCACGATGATCACGGACTTGGCTTCACGCAATAGCTCGGCCGTTTCCAGCGCTGTCACCGGAGTAACCTCACCGGCTGGCTGTGCTGCTGCACCGCCCGCACCGGGTTTGGGTGTGCTGGTGGTCCCAAAACCACCAGCAATCACGCTGATGAAGCTGCGGTTCATGGCGTTACACATGATGTAAGACAGAATCGCACCGCTGGAGCCCACCAACGCACCCACCACAATCAGCAAGTCGTTGGACAGCATGAAACCGGTGGCCGCCGCAGCCCAGCCGGAATAGCTGTTGAGCATCGACACCACCACCGGCATGTCTGCACCGCCAATGGCCATCACCATGTGCACGCCAAACAGCAATGCCACGATGGTCATGACGATCACTGGCAACATGCCGGCCTGGACATCGTGTGCCTGCATGAACACGCCGCCAAAGTAAATCACCACCAGCAGCCCCGCCAGATTCAGCCAATGCCGGCCTGGTAGCAAGACCGGGTTGCCACTGATGCGCCCGGACAGCTTGCCAAACGCAATCACCGAACCGGCAAAGGTGACAGCACCGATGAAGACGCCGATATAGATTTCCAGCTCATGGATGGTTTTTGCAGCGCCTTCAAATCCTGCAGTGGCGGTGGGATCGATAAAGGTCGCAAAACCCACCAGCATAGCGGCCAGACCGACCATGCTGTGCATCAGCGCCACCAACTCGGGCATCTGCGTCATTTGCACTGTGCGCGCTGCGTAGAGGCCGATGCCGGCGCCGATCGCCATCGCACCAATGATCCACGGCAAACCGGCTGCCGTGACTTGTGGGCCAAACACCGTGGCCAACACAGCCAGCGTCATGCCGACCATGCCATAGAGGTTTCCTCGCAGCGCGGTCGTCTGGTTGGACAGGCCGCCCAGGCTCAGGATAAAAAGGATGGTTGCAGCAATGTAGGCAACCGTAGCCAGACTTGAAGACATGTGTGGCCCCTTTGTTATTTACGGAACATCGCCAGCATGCGCTGGGTCACGGCGAAACCGCCGAACATATTGATGGCGGTCAGCACGATGCCAGCGGCGGCCACCCAGGTGATCATGCTGTTGGGTCGGTTGAGCGCATCCGAGAGAGGCGATATCTGCACCAGCGCACCAATGGCAATGATGCTTGAAATCGCGTTGGTCACACTCATCAGCGGCGTGTGCAAGGCTGGTTTGACATTCCAGACCACCATGTAGCCGACAAAACACGCCAGCACAAACACCGTGAAGTGCGACATGAACTCCTTGGGTGCATTCGCACCAATCAGCCAGAACAGCACCGCGGCCACACCAAACACGATGGCCAGTTTGTTGCCTGCCATGGGCGCACTGGCTTCGCCGTGTCCATGACCTTTTTTGGCGGCCGGGGCCGCTGCCGGTTTGGCCACTGCGGGTGGCGCAGCCGCGACTTTGGGTGCCGGTGCCGGCCAGGTGATGGTGCCGCCCTTGGTCACCGTCAGACCACGGATGGCATCGTCTTCCATGTTGACATCGATGATGCCGTCCTTGGTCTTGCACAGTTCCTCAGTCAGGCGAAACAGGTTGGTGGCGTACAGCGTCGATGACTGCCTGGACAAACGCGAGACCAGGTCGGTATAGCCGACGATGGTCACGCCGTGTTTCACCACCACCTTGCCGGGCTCGGTCAGCTCGCAGTTGCCACCTTGTTCGGCGGCCATGTCCACAATCACGCTGCCTGGCTTCATCGAGCGCACCATCTCGGCGGTGATCAGCTTGGGCGCGGGTTTGCCCGGGATCAGCGCGGTGGTGATGATGATGTCTACGTCCTTGGCCTGCTTGGCATACATGTCGCGCTGGGCTTGCTGGAAGCCCTCGCTCATCACCTTGGCATAACCGCCGCCGCCGGAACCCTCTTCTTCGTAATCCACCTTGACAAATTCACCACCCAGCGACACCACCTGGTCAGCCACTTCGGCACGGGTGTCATTGGCACGCACAATGGCACCCAGACCCGCAGCGGTGCCGATGGCGGCCAGGCCTGCCACACCAGCACCGGCGATGAAAACCTTGGCTGGTGGCACCTTGCCAGCAGCCGTGATCTGGCCGTTGAAGAAACGGCCAAAAGCGTTGGCGGCCTCGATAACAGCACGATAGCCTGCCACCCCGGCCTGCGAGGTCAGGGCGTCCATCTTTTGGGCGCGGCTGAGCGTGCGCGGCAGCGCGTCAATGGCCAGTACCGTGGCCTTCTTCGCGGTGAGCAATTGCATCAGCTCAGGATTTTGGGCGGGCCAGATGAAGCTGATCAAGGTTCCACCTTCGCGCATCAAGCCCACTTCATCCGTCGTCGGGGGGCGCACCTTGAACACAATGTCAGAACTGGCCCATAGTTGTGTCGCATCCGCAACAATGGTGGCACCAGCTTCCTGATAGTCCGTGTCGCTGACGTTTGCGGCATCACCCGCACCAGCCTGCACGGTCACAGAAAAGCCCAGCTTGATCAGCTTGACCACCACCTCGGGCACAGTAGCAACGCGCTTTTCACCCGCAAAAACCTCGCAGGGCACACCAATACGCTGCGCCAACTTGGCAGAGCCGGGTGAACCTGACTCCACGGTCTGACCCGTCTGGGCCGAAGTGGCAACATCACTTTGCATGGAACGACTCCTTATATCTTTGACAAAAAGCAAAGCCAACACATGGCTTTTGAGCAATCGGGCGAGCTTACAACAGTTTCGACAGCCATTCGAGCAAGAGCGATGCCAACAGGATGATTGGCACCCCATTGGCAAAGATGCATCGGCGGCACTCGACCACCGTGCATCCGGGATAATTCAAGCATGACAGAAAGATGGAAACCCAGTGCCACCGTGACGGCAATCATTGAACAGGGCGGCAAATTCCTGCTGGTGGAGGAGCACACGCCCGAGGGCCTTCGGCTGAACAACCCGGCCGGGCATCTGGACGAGGGCGAAAGCCTGGTGGAAGGATGCGCGCGTGAAACGCTGGAGGAAACCATGCACCTGTTCACGCCCACCCACCTGGTGGGTGTGTACCTGTCGCGCTTTCACCGGGCAGCTCTGGCAGCTCAGGCGGCCGAAGACATCACCTACCTGCGCTTTGCGTTTGCCGGCATGCTGGGACCACTGCAACCTGGGCGGCAGCTCGATACCGGCATCGTGCGCACGCTGTGGCTGAGTCCAGACGAGATACGCGCCAGCGCAACGCGACACCGCAGCCCCTTGGTGCTGCAGTGCATGGAAGACTATGTGCGCGGCCAGCGTTTTCCGCTCGCGCTGATCCACACCGATGCTAGCGTGACTGCGCGGGCCAGCTACTTCATCTCGTCATGAGCGCAGCCTCTGTGCGTCAGCGCGTGGTCGTGGGCCTGAGCGGTGGTGTCGATTCCGCCGTGACCGCCTGGCTGCTCAAGCAGCAGGGCCATGAGGTGCTGGGCATCTTCATGAAAAACTGGGAGGATGACGACGACAGCGAATATTGCTCTTCCAACGAAGACTTTGTCGATGCCGCCGCGGTGGCCGACGTGATTGGCATCGAGATCGAACACGTGAACTTTGCCGCCGATTACAAAGACCGGGTATTTGCCGACTTTTTGCGCGAGTACAGCGCGGGCCGCACGCCCAACCCGGACATCCTGTGCAATGCCGAGATCAAGTTCAAAGCCTTTCTGGATCACGCACTGCGCCTGGGGGCCGACAAAATCGCCACCGGTCACTACGCACGGGTGCGCCTGAACCCGCAAACCGGGCTGAACGAACTGCTCAAGGGGCTGGACCCGTCCAAGGATCAAAGCTACTTTTTGCACCGCCTCAATCAGGCACAGCTGTCCAAAACACTTTTCCCGGTCGGCGAATTGCTGAAAACCGAGGTGCGGCGCATTGCCCTGGAGATCGGCCTGCCCAATGCGAAGAAAAAAGACTCCACCGGCATCTGTTTTATCGGCGAGCGACCTTTCAGGGACTTTTTGAACCGCTATATCGCCCGTGAACCGGGTCCCATCAAGAACGACAAGGGCCAGACCATCGGTCAGCACGTCGGCTTGAGTTTTTACACGTTGGGCCAGCGCCATGGTCTGGGCATTGGCGGGCTCAAAGCCAAAGGGGCACAACGTGGCGGTGGTGACCACGCGCCCTGGTTTGTGGCGCGCAAGGATTTGCCCGGCAACACTTTGTGGGTGGTACAGGGGCATGAGCACCCGTGGCTGCAATCCTTGATGTTGCAAGCCGGGCAAGCCAGTTGGGTCGCCGGGCCAGCGCCCGAGCCGCGAGCAATGGCGGCAAAAACGCGTTACCGGCAGGCCGATGCACCGTGCCTGCTGTCAGGTGTGGAGGATGAGAGTTTCGAGCTGGCTTTCAACCAAGCCCAATGGGCAGTGACACCGGGTCAGTCGGCGGTGCTCTACGACGGTGAGGTGTGCCTCGGTGGCGGCATCATCACCAGCGCCAGCCGGACATAAATCACTTCTATTTTAATAGCTGTCAGCGCTTGATTAATAAAGGCTAGAGGGCTATTTCTTATATATACTAGCCCATGCGGGCCAGCAGGCTTTCCATGTCCCGCAGCATGATTTCCACGTTGGTGGTCTGCAATTGCTCGGGCGTGGCGCACTGGTGCAGTTCCTGCTCCATGAAACACATGGTCATGCGCAGGTAGGTGCTGTCGAGCGCCTTGCGCACCGCCGAGAATTGCTGGCTGATCTTCAGGCAACTCTCACCCTCCTCGATCATGCGCTGCACACCCCGAATTTGCCCCTCAGCCCGGCGCAACCGATTGATCACATCGGTACGGGCCGCCTCGTTCGTCAATGCCGCAGTCATGAGTTCATCCTTATTAAATGGTCAATGGCCCAGAGTGCAAGCACGCCAGGCCACCCTGTTGGACTAGTTGGCGCAGCCAACTTTGTCTTCAGGCACACCAAGCTTTTTCAGGATGACGCCCAACGGACAAAAATTGGTGAAGCCGGACTGGAACAGGTTGGCTCCCACAAAAGCTGTGAACGCCAGCGCCCACTTGCTGACAAACAGCGGGCTGCCTTCCACCCCCAGGGCCAGTGACAGCATCACAAAAAACCCGGCAAATACCAAAATATAGCGTTGCACCGTCATCTTGAAACTCCTTAAAAATTACTTGTCCAGCCGGTTGATGCCCAGCAGGCCCATGATGTATTTCTCGTAAATGGGCTCCGAGGTGCCTTTCTTGAGCTTGCGCATGAAGTACTTTTCATACGCAATCTTGGCCAGGTGCACCCATTTGCCCTTCTTGAACCAGTTCACGTTACGCGGCGGAATTTGCGGCAGCGCCACAAATGCCGCACCGGTGTCGCCCATGTCAGCCAGGCAAACCGCGTTCCAGGTGCCCTTTTCGACGGCTGGCTTGCCCGCCAGTTCGTTGGCCAGGTTGTGACAGATGGCGGTCATCATGCTCTCAATCATGTAGCCGGTCTTCGGACAGCCGGTAGGCACCGGGGTGACCTCCACCGGCGGAATCGCCACGCACACTCCCGCAGAGAAGATGTTTTTGTACGCCTTGCTGCGCTGAAATTCGTCAATGATGACCATACCGCGCGGGTTGCACAGCTTGGGCACGGCGGCCACCGCATCCACGCCCTTGAAGGCCGGCAACATCATCGACAACTTGAAAGCGATTTCGTGCTCTTTGAGCACAACACCCTGATCATCGATCTGGGTGATGAACATCCTGCCTTCTTCCACCTTGGTGGTCTTGGCGTTGGTCACCCACTTGATGTCACGGTTGCGGAACTCGGACTCCAGCATCGACTTGCTGTCGCCCACACCACCCAGGCCCAGGTGGCCGATGTAAGGCTCGCTGGTCACGTAAGTCATGGGCACCTTGCTGCGCAACTTGCGGCGACGCAAATCGGTGTCGAGCACCATGGCAAATTCATAAGCCGGGCCAAAACAGCTGGCGCCGGGCATGGCACCCACCACGATGGGACCGGGATTTTTCAGGAACTGTTCGTAATCGGCAAAAAATTCCTGAGCATGGTCCACATGGCAGATCGAATGGGTAAACCCTCCGCCGCTGGACCTCGCGGGACCAGCACCGGGTACTTCGTCAAATGCCAGCTTCGGGCCGGTGGCGATCAGCAGGTAGTCGTAATCCAGAACCTGGCCGTCCAGCAATGTGAGCTTGCTGGCATCGGCATCAATGTGGGTCACTGCCTTGGCAATGAAGTCGATCTTCTTGCGCCTCAGGTACGGCGCGATTTGCAGCGTCACCTCGTCGCGGCCTCGCCAGCCCACGGCCACCCATGGGTTGCTCGGGACGAATTGAAAATAATCGGTGGTATTGACGACGGTGATGCGATGCTCTGATGACAGAGCTTCGCGCATTTCGTAAGCGGCCGGCATGCCGCCAATGCCAGCACCCATGATGACGATATGAGCCATTTTGTCTCCTGATAATTAAAAGTTGTTGTCCCTGTCCAAAAGAAACTGCCGCGTCTGTGCGCAACTCGTCGCGCCACCCATATAGCGCTGAATGTTGCCCATGAATAACAGCGAACTCGATCACAGCCAAACCAGAATACCAAATGGGCTTGATATGGATCATCACAGATGAATACCGGCGGGAGTATAGGGGAATCCCTTGAAAACTGCAGCGAAGACTAAAAAAACTGAGCTGCCGAGCTGATTGCCACCCTGCTGAGGCGTACCAGCAGAAGGCCTTCAATCGCCCTCTGAAAAATAAACCTTCAGCTTCAATAGCTTGCCGGCTTATGTTTTCAGCATAAAAACGTACTCCTCAAAACGGTTATGCCCAGTAAAAACCGTTAACGTCTCGACGTGACTGAGTGAAACTTGTCAAAAATTGCCCACTTCTGAAACATCGCTTGTCAACAACCACTGCATTCCCCACCCATTGTTTACACTTTTCTTCGGTAGGTCTTTCACAAGATAGGGGCTCAGTTTTCGCGGGACGACCGGGATGCTGCTACCGAAAGGCTGGAACCGGTCGTCCAACTACGCTGATGCAAATTCGGAAACGGGCCCAAAGCGGAAGTTCGCGCTACCCGTAAGCAGTCATTCAAGACGTCGCCTGTGAAATGCTGTCGCTGTCAGACTCAAGCCAATCAGCCTCCAAGCAACCCGGAGCGGTTCAAATTTGCGTATTGCAGCCCTCAGTCGGGCTCGCCCTCTGCGACATCTACCTCCTCGTCATCAGCGACGGTGCGGATTCCGGCGAGTGCATTCCGCACCTGCTCCACATAGAAGAACATCTGCGGGCTAAGGCGCTCGAAGTCGGCTGCGCTCAGTAGCCGCTTGTCGTCAGAAAGCTCATAGATGCGGTCAGCCTTGAAAACGTCTGGGTTCTCCTCATGCGCCAGAATGACTTGCGCGCCCTTAGGGGCGTTTGAGGCAATTATGGTGAGCAACGACAGCAATCGCTTCTTGTCTTGCGCCCCCTGGTTAGGCGAGTCGATTACGAGGGGACCAGGCAGACCGCCGGTGGGGGCTATGGTGCGCCAGAGAGCTGCATAGTAGGCAATGATGGCGCGAGCATGCCGACTGCCAGAGTCCGAGGGACGCTTTGCCAGCGTCCACTTCTCGACTCCCTCTGGCGCGTCGACATTGAGCTCTACCAAGGTTTGTCGAAAGTGGTCGCGGAACGCATTGACCGGCGACTCGGAGTCGTGCGTATCCTTGATTTCCTTTAGCTCGCCCTTGAGGTCGCGCAACTGCCGCTGCTGTTCGCCACAATGACATGACCACCCTGTTTGACCGATTTCATGACTTGGCGCACATAGGCAGCGCGGTCTGCCGGGTCGGTCAAGAAATGAAACACCGCCCTGTCGTGCCAAATGTCATAGGTCTGCTCGGGCATGGTCGGTGTTCGTCAAGAGAGCTCGTAGCCAATGGACTTTATGATTGCCTTTGCCTTGTCGCCCTTGATGTATTTCATCAACGCCTCGACTGCGGGTTTTCCTTTGGCTCTGTCACCTAATCGTGTTGGTGGCCAAGATGCGGCGGGACCATGCGCGCATCAGCCGAACGTACCACTTCTAGCGCCATGTTGTAGTCACCAATGGAAGCTATGTCGCCAATCGCAGTCATTACTATGCACAGTGATTCTTATTAGCGACATTGCAGGTGATGGACTCGCCTTGACTGCTATCGAATATAGTGATAAAATGACCGTAATTGCAGTCCTTATACATGACAAGAACTGTGATTGCGGACACAGCTATCTGCGCCACGCCACAGCCCAGCCGGTTACTGCCGACTTGCAGCAACGGGTTCCACTTTTACGGGAAATCAATGAAGTATGACGAATCGTTCCGCACGCCTGAAGTCCGCCTGAAAGAGGCAGAACAGATTGGCGCCCAGCTCCGCACACTGCGCATTGCGCGCGGCATCACCCAGAGTGATGCGGCAGCGCGTGCAGGCGTTTCTCGGTCCACCGCGGTACTGCTGGAGCAGGGGGACGAAGGCCGCACGCTCTCGCAGGTCCTACGCTACTTGCACGCCCTGGAGCCTGAGCTTAACTTGGCTGGCTTGCTGACAGGCAAGTCGGCTGCTGTACGTGTCTTCAATGAGACTCCCCGCGTCCATCGCGTCTACAAGTCGAATACAAGCGCTGGACGCAAGGTCATGGGCTCCACTTTTGGTATCAAAAGCGGGTCCAAAAAGACCTCTGAGACTGATGCAGGGCCGTCTACCAAAATGACCACGAAGCGCAAAGCTGAACAGGACCCCTATGACTTCTGACCACAACCCTTATGCCCGTCCTCCCAGTGATGTTTTCGTGTTCGCACACGTAGCGGATGAGCATGGTGCTGACTTCATGCCAGCGGGTTCGCTAGAAGGCGCAAACACCACGCAGCCTGTTTTCGTCTACGGCAAACGCTATGTGCAGCGCCCCTATGCAGTCGAGGTGGACCCCGTCGCCTTGCCCCTGAGGGATGAGGAGGGAGGAGCCAAGCGCTTTGTCTTGGCGGGACTCACGGAGTTCGGGGGTATCCGCGACGCGGCCCCGGATTCTTGGGGACGTAGGGTCATTGAGAACAAGCTCAAGGTAGCTGCAAACAAGCTGCCTGAGGTGGCATATCTCTTGGAAACGGGCTCAGACCGGGTGGGCGCATTGGATGTGCGCCTCACGCGGGATTCCAGGGCTACGGCCCCGGTGTCAGCTGAGACGGACCTGGCGCGCCTTCTGGAGGCAGCGGACCGCATCGAAAATGAGGAATACGTCGGGAAGGACCTCGCCATTTACTTCGGGAGCCTTGGCAGCGCCGGCGGCGCGCGTCCTAAAGCTTCCGTTCGCACTGATGACGGTGTTCTCTGGCTCGCCAAGTTCCCATCCAATTCAGACCGAGCTTGTAACGCTGTCCTGGAAGCTGGTGCATTGGAGCTTGCGCGTGCCGCGGGACTCCGGGTGCCTCCCGTGAAGGTCATGCAGGTAGGCCATGCCAAGGTGCTGTTCATCCGGCGATTCGACCGCTACTGGGCAGAGCCTGGGGTTGTGCCTGACCCCGACAAAGAAAGTTGGGTGTTGTTAGAGGGACCTAGAAGCCTGCAGTCTATCGAAGGCCGCATTGGCTTTTGCTCAGCACTCACGCTCATGGGCATCGATGAGCGTGATGCAACACGTAGCTCCTACAAGGCCTTGGCAGAAAAAATGCGTGCCCGCGCGCTCCCCCAGTACCTTGCGCGGGACCTTCGTGAGTTGTTCAAGCGGCAGGCGCTCAACATCTTCGTCACTAACAATGATGACCACTTGCGCAATCACGGATTCCTGTACCAGGTCGCAGCCAAGGGATGGACCCTCAGCCCACTCTATGACGTGCTCCCTATGAGCGTTGTTGCCCAGGAACGGATGCTGCATTTGGAGGTTGGAGAAAGGGGCAGGCTAGCCACCCTGGACAACCTGATGACCCACTGGGCTGTGTACTTTTCGAGCAAGGTAGAAGCGCTGAAGGCACTGCACGAGGTGTGGCTGGTGGCTCGTGCGTGGAAGCCGTTTTTCGAGAAGTTCGGTGCGTCTCAAAAGGACATGGCGCACCTGGAGGGGGCCATTCGGAGGTTGGACCAAATTGCAGCTCCAGAGCTCGAGAAAACGCTACGGGGCTTTCAGGGCTAAAGCTCTTGAGAGAGTCCGCAAGCCGCCGGAAATCGCGACGGAACTTGCCGGGCTCAGCTAGCAGAATTACCAAAGTTGTCACATAGCTGCCGTTCACGCACGGCGGCATAACGCTGCTGAAGGGAAGTTCGCAGGTCCTGCCCGACAACGCGGCGCCCTTGCACGGTCAAGGTGCGGGACACCACGTTGCTCTAGAAAACGTTGATTTGCGAGGCGTTGGGTCATTACCAGCTAAGCAGATAATGCTTTCATGGCAAGTGATTTCAGGTGCTTCGTAAGCGATTGCGAAGAATTGAAATCGGTAAAACGGCCACCATTTCCGGACAGTCAGACATCGTGGACACGAACAAATGCGTTTTCGACACAGATTTTTGGGGGATGTGTCGGTTTTTTGATTCACTTCAGTTCCCCCTTAATGAGAATTTTTTCCGGTTGTACAGAAGTTGAAGTTCCTTGGGCTTAGCCCAAACCTCGCGAACAGTCTCAGTGCCAACTACATACGACAGCCCGGTTGCCAAAAGAAAAAGATAGGTGCCGCTGGCACCCACCTCATAGGCCTCGTCAATTTCTTCGAAGAGTGTTGCCTCTCTAATGGTCACGGGAGAGTGACAACAAATAAAGATACGCGCCCACCTTGAAGGTCCCAACGACTTTGGTATATCCATTGCTTCTTTGAAGGAAGTTGTTGAGTGTGATCAACGAATTTGATGGCCTGCTGGTCAAGCTCCGTGATGGTTGTGGCGGCGAAGATGCAAAGCAAAACGGCACCGAGATGACTACAGGTGCCGTTTTGACATTCGGTGCTGGATGTTG